>CAKRSS010000004.1 GCA_934401725.1 uncultured Eubacteriales bacterium
GTTCGATAGAACCGATAGCTCACGCCGCACGACCCGCGCCATCATATTGCGGCTCCGCCGCTCATGAAGGCTATTTAGGCGGAAATTCTTTTGTGAGTGGCCGAAATGAGCGGGAGCGGCACACATCAAAGCAAGCCGCAAAGCAAGCGTTTTCAGCTACCCCCGCAATCCTGCGCGCAGCGCGAGTACTCTGCCAGTTCAAAAACGGTTTAGCAAGTCCCCCGAACGAGTAAAACCGGGGACAAAGCCGTACGTCCGCAAAGGCGCGGTAGAGCGATTTTGACCGAGCCGCGCCGGAACTGTGCGCCAATGAGGGTGATTCCGCTCCCTTAAGCCATCCCCACGGGAGTGGGGGATGTCCAACACTTTGGGGCGACTCTTTTGAATTTGATTATGCCTTCGGCATAATCAAATTGTTCTTTCTCTGCTCGCGGCAGAAAAGTACACTTAAAACACGTCGGACTTCTTCATGGCGAGAACCTGCCAAGGTCAAAGAACTCATTTATAAAAAAGCAGTCCCCGCAGGTCGTCACCTGCGAGAACCGCAAAAATCAATTTAAATGGCGCATGGGCATATGCAATACGCCCACCGCTGTTCAATTCCCCTTTATCATCCTCGCCAATACCCCGGCGCACAACCGCCCGGCCTCAAGCGCTTCGCTGAGATAGTTCCCGCTCGCGCCGACCTCGAGAAGCAGCGACACCGGTGCGTATTGCTGGTTGTAGGCCGACGTCCGCAGGCACACCGGGCGGCCGAGACTGCCGTAGTCGCCGTTGAGCCCGGCGCGCAGACGCAGCGCAAACGACAGGTTCTCCTGCCAGCGCGGGCAGGACGTCCCGCCTGCGTCGCTGCCGACCACGCACATCACTTGCGCCGCGACGTGTCCGTTTGCCAGCGTAACGGGGCGTAGAAGCGCGCCGGAGGAGTCGGTAACAGAGTCGCGGTGGACGTCGAAAACGTATTTTATCGTCGGGTACTTGCGCAGGTATTCGTTTATGGTTGCCGCCGAGCGGGCGTAGGAGTCGCGGTAGGACTGCGCGTCGTGCATTACCTCGCAGTGCAGAGTGTTCACGCCCAGCCGGTTGAGTTCCGCCGCCATGACGCGCCCGACCGCCACCACATTTTCCTCGATGTTTTCCGACCGCGCCAGCGTGCTGACGCCGTCGTAGGACAGACTGCCCTCCGGGCTGTACGCCTCGGTGCCGTGCGTATGTATTATCAGTACCACGGGGGAGGAGGACGTGTCGGCAATACGAGGGAGCGTGCTCAGCGCGAGCAGTGCCCCGGTGTTGGGCGAGTAGGTCGTGTTGTTGTAGATAAAGTCCTCGCCGTACGAGTGCAGGCTCATATCGTAGGGGCGGATGGGAGTGTGAGCGGCGGGAATGCCGGACGGGTCGTAGGCGTAAAGCTCCTCCGTCGTCGGGGTGGGCGCGGACGTGTCGGCGGCAGGGGACTGAGAGGTTGTGCTGTTCGTCCCCTCCTCGCTGTCGCGGCCGGGGAACGACCGCATTGCTGCCGCCACGCGCTCCATAAGATTGCCGAGCTTTGACGGGTTGATGCTGTCGGGGCCGTGCTCCCCGGCACGCAGGCCGACGCCGACGCAGCAAAGTATAAATATCACCGAGAACAGCGCCATTCCGAGCGCCAATATGCGGACGGCCCCGCCGCCCGTTCTGCCGGCGTCCGCCGGCGGCGGCAGACGCTTCTGCGCAAATAATTCGATTTTTTCCTTTTCCATTTTGCACCTCCTGAGGTCTCTGGAGCATTATATGCCGCCAGCGCGCCGCTTATTCCGCGGACACGGTACAGGCCATGCCGATGGCGCGCGCCAGCAGCGCGGCCACCTTTTTGACGATAACGTCACTCTCCTTGGGCGAGACGAAAAAGTCGCGCCCCTGCTCGAGTACCTGCCGCAGCTCGCGGCTGACGTGCCCGACTCCCGCCTCGCGCAGCGCGTCGTAGACCAGCGTGGCACTTGAAACCACCGTCGGCACGCCGAGCGCAAGCACCGGCACGCCGACTGTCTCGCGGCTTATCGCCCGGCGGGTGTTTCCGATGCCAGAGCCGGGGTTGATGCCGTTGTCGGACAGCTGAACCGTCGTCGCTAGCCGCGAGACCGAGCGCGCCGCCAGCGCGTCTATTGCGATGATGAGGTCGGGCGCGGCATTGCCCGCCGCGCCGCGTACCAGCTCGACTGTCTCAATGCCCGTCTGTCCGAGCACTCCGGGGGCGAGCGCCGACACGGCGCAGACGCCGAGCGTACGGTAGGCGTCCGGCAGGTAGGAGCGCAGGTGGCGCGTTACCTCGATGCGGCGCACCGTCTCGGGGCCGATGGCGTCGGCAGTTATGTCGCCGTTGCCGAGCCCCGCGACGAGTATGCCGAAGTCGCGGTCGGGCGCGCGGCCGCACATGGCGCGGCACATGCGCACAAGCTCGCCCGACAGCACCTCGCTGACGCACTCGGTGCGCTCGTCGTCAAACTCCCATATGCGCCCGCACTCGAGCGTGACGTAATGCCCGCGCGGCTTGCCGTACCTCTCCTCGCTCTGCCGCGTGCTGACGAAAAGCCGCGTCACCGTGCACCCGCCGCGCTTCTCCTCGGACAGATCCGCGCCGCCCGCGCACTCGAGCGCAAGGTCACTGTGCGCGTAGGACGCGTCCATTTTGCTTATGTCCCTATCCTGACTCATCATGCTTCCTCCATTTGTCAAAGAAAATTTCACGCTTTTGACGCATTCACTCTTGCATTTTTTTGCGTTTTCATTTATAATATAGCTGTCGGGCAGCTTTAAGACGGCTATTGAGACGCTTTTTGTCGCCGATCTATGTGTAAATTGCATAGATATGAAGGCCGTGTATTGTGCAAACGTCCGAATATTTTTCTGTTTGCCAATTGTTGATTGCTAAAAGGGCAATTTGATGGTATAATGTACAGAGCAATATTGTTTGTTTCCCCGATATTCCGATTTTTCTTTTTTGCACAAGGAGGATGTTCCAAACCATGAATAAGCGCTTGATTTCCCTGATCCTTTGTCTTCTGATGTTGCTGCCCCTGCTTATGGCGTGCAACAACGGCAACGACGACAAAAATAAAACTGAGGACGAAGAAGAAGACAAGGGCGCGTACATAAAGATGTACATATCCGATGTCATCTACGAGCTTGACCCTGCCTACTCTCTCAACAACAAGTCTGCTCAGAAAATTATCAGTCTGCTCTACTCAGGCCTCTTTAAGCTCGACAAGAACGGCAAGGTCCAGAACGACCTCGTCAAGAGCTACAAGGTCTTTGACGACGAGGAGACCGACCAGCACAAAATGACCATCACCCTCAAGGACACTTGCTGGAGTGACGGTATCAGTGTTGACGCCGCAGACGTCATATATGCGTGGAAGCGCATTTTTGAGGTTGAAAACTCGGATACCGCTGCCGCGCTGCTGTTCGATATAAAGAATGCCCGCGCCGTTGTTGAGGGCGACTGCTCCATCGACGACCTCGGTATCTCCGACCCTGAGCAGAACGTGCTCGAGATCACCTTTGAGACCAAGATCGACTACGATCAGTTCATCCTCAACCTCACCAGCCCCGCGCTGGTTCCCCTGCGCGAGGACATCGTTTCCAAGAACGTGGACTGGGCGAAGAAGCCTGCTACCACTGTCTGCTCCGGCCCCTTCACACTGCGTTCCACCTCCTACGAAGAGGGCAAGGAGGCTATGACTCTCGAGCGTAACCCCTACTACTTACGCGATAAGAATAAGGACGCGCTTGATAAGTCCGTTACACCTTACCGTCTGACTGTCGACTTCTCCGTTACCGACGAGGAGCTCAAGGCTATGTACGACGCAGGTCAGCTGTTCTACATCGGCGAGATTCCCGTGTCGCTCAGAGCCGAATATGCAGACGTTGCCAAGGTCACTGACGAGATGTCCACGCACACCTATTTTCTCAACGAAAAAGCGCTTATATCCGACGGCGGCAAGGACGCCGACGAGAACCCGACGGGTGACTATATATTCGCAAACGCTGATGTCAGACGCGCGCTCTCTCTCGCAATCGACCGCGAGGCCATTGCAAAGCAGGTAGTGTTCGCCAAGGCCGCGACGGGTCTTATCCCCTACGGTGTGTTTGACAGCAAGTCCGTTAAGAAGCTGTTCAGAAACGTGGGCGGCGATATTATCGGCACTGCGGCTGACATGTCCGCTGCACAGGCTGCGCTGTCCGCTTCCGGCATCAACGCTTCCAAATACAGCTTCGCCATCACCGTTCGTGACGAGTCCGAGGTTCACGTGCTCATCGCCGAGGCAGTTGCCGCCGCATGGAGCTCACTCGGCTTCAAGGTTTCGGTCAACCGCGTGACGGCCGTCGTCAACGACGACTACAACAAGCTGACCGACGAGATTGCGACCGACATCAAGGACGACGCCTTCAACGAGGCGCTCTACGCCGGTAACTTCGAGGTCATAGCGCTTGATTACGTCTCCGCGTCTCCCGACGCGTTCGCAATGCTCGCACCGCTTGCAAAGAGATTTGCAGGTCAGGCTATCGACATGACCACGCTCAACTACGAGGTTATGCCCCACATCACCGGCTTCGACGATGAAGAGTACAATGCTCTCATCGAGCAGGCGTTCGCGGAGAAGGACATCACCAAGAGAGCAACCCTGCTGCACGACGCAGAGAAGATGCTGCTCGACGAGATGCCTATCATCCCCATCATTTTCAACCAGGATGCATACGTGATAAGCAAGGAGCTGTCCAAGTACGACTCCACCTACTACGCCACGCGTATCTTCACCAAAACCAAGCTCAAGAATTACGAGCTGTACGTCGAGACGACGGCGGCTGAGTAAGACAAAGAAAAACGGCTCCCTTGTGGGAGCCGTTTTTCTTTTTAGGCCGTGGTTATTGACACGGGCGGGTTTTTACTGTAAAATTATCAGGGCGTCATCCGCGAATTGCGCGTGGCGCCTCAAAAAAAGAAAGTGAGTCAGCCTATGAAACGCATTCCGGACGCCTTTTTCACAACGCCGGTGGTTTACGCCGTCGGCCACAATTATCAGATACTCGTCCCCGTCAGCTGCGAGACGCTTATGTGGGTGGCGGTCGGCGACCGCTGCTATTACGACGATTCCAACGGCATTCTCCGTTCCGACGTCACCACGCACCGCGTGACGGTGCCAATGGAGGAGCTTGACCGAGCGGGGCGGTACACCGTCTGCTTCCGCCGCGTCATCGAGCGCAAGCCCTACTTCTCCGAGACGGGCGACATTGAGTATTACGAGTCGCCCTTCCGCCCCATCACGCGCGAGACGGTCAACATCTACCACATTTCCGACGCGCACAACCGCGTCGAGCAGCCGGTTGCGGCTGGGCGCTTCTTCGGCAACGGGCTCGATCTGCTCATGCTAAACGGCGATATACCAAACCACAGCGGCGAAATTTCGTTCCTGACTACCATACACAAGATCGGCTCGGAGCTGACCGACGGTGAGATCCCGATTGTCTTTTCGCGCGGCAACCACGACATGCGCGGCATTCACGCCGAGCACATAGCCGAGCACACGCCGACCGACAACGGCCGCTCCTACTACTCCTTCCGGCTCGGCCACATCTGGGGGCTGGTGCTCGACTGCGGCGAGGACAAGGGCGATTTCAACGCCGAGTACGGCAACACCGTCTGCTGCGCCGACTTTCGCCGCCGCGAGACCGAGTACATACGTTCGGTAGTTGCGCACTGCCGCGAGGAGTACGCGGCGGACGGCGTCAAAAACCGGCTTGTCATCGCGCACAATCCGTTCACGCAGCGCTACGCCGACAAATTCGACATCGAGACCGACACCTACAGCGAGTGGGCGCGCATTCTGCGCGAGGAAGTGCATCCGCAGCTCATGATGGCGGGGCACACGCACAAGTGCTACATCACGCCAGTCGGCGGCGAGCGCGACGCGCTCGGGCAGCCCTGTCCCGTTGTTGTTGGTTCGCGCCCGCAGAAGGACGGCCCCTTCTGGGGCTGCGCGCTGACGCTGTCGCCCGACGGCTGTCAGGTCACATTCAACAGCAGCGACGGCGAGACGGGCGAGAGCCAGTATCTGAAGTTCTGATGTTTGAATTCGGCTTTTAAGGTACTAATTGTGGCTTTTTATGGCCGTTTTGAGTCGAAACAACCGGCGGTTGACCGAAAAACTCTGTTTGGTTGATTGAAAACGCCAATCAGTCGCTTTACTCGGGTGGTGTCGGGTGGTATCATGGAGGCACCGAAGAAAGGAAGGTATCAACATGAGCACATTAGGTCAGAGAATTGCCGAGCTTCGTTCAGGGCGCGGCGTAAAACAAAACGAGCTTGCCGAGCGGCTGGGCGTCAGCGCGCAGGCGGTGAGCAAATGGGAAAACGATATTTCGTGTCCCGACATAAGCGTTCTTCCGCAACTTGCGGATGAGCTCGGGGTGACGGTCGACGAGCTGCTCACCGGCAATGAGCGCGGACCCGTAGTCCGCATGATGACTGAGGAGGAGCGCAAAAAGAAGCTGGATTCGATGGTGTTTCGCGTCATCGTCGACAGCGGGGACGGCGACCGCGTGCGCGTCAATCTGCCGATGCCGCTGGTCAGGGCTGGGCTCGCCATTGGCGTAAGCATGCCGCAGGTGACGGAAAACGCGGCGCTGAGCAATATCGACATGGCCGAAATTGTCAAGCTGGTCGAGCAGGGCTTGGTCGGCAAGCTGGTCGAGGTGGACAGCGCGGACGGCGATCATGTCGAGATATTCGTTGAATAATGAGAATTTACATCAAAAACGAGGACAAAAAGCACGGATTTTGGATACTGATTCCGTCGGTGCTGCTGTTCAATCACCTTGCCATGCTCATCGTGTGGTTTGGCCTGCGGTGCGCGCCGCAGACGCGCGAAAAAACGCCCCCGCTGCGCGCGCTCATGGGCTTTGTCCGCGCCTACTGGCGCTCCAGGGTGCGGCACCCGCTGCTATACCTCGCCGACGTCCGCTCGTCCGGCGGGAGCGCAGTCAAAGTCAAGCTGTGAGGGGGCGACTTTCGGGGCTTTGCCCCGAACCCCACCAAGGGGGCTTTTTGAAAAAAGCCCCCTTGGAACCCGCAAAAACTTTCACGAATGGACTGGTTAAAGTCTGTGGGACGCCGGGGCGTGAGGCTTTGGGCGTTTAAGTGCATGCGGTGCGGAATCACACGATGGTTCAGCACCGCCCTGCTTCGCGTGCGGTGTGCTGTCGCAAAAATACCCTGCCTATGGTGGTCAACGTACAATGGGACACGCATTTCACCGTAGTGGGCGGTTTACATTTTGCGGCAGCGCACCGCACGCGAAGCAGGGCGGTGCTGAACCATCGTGTGATTCCGCACCGCATGCACTTAAACGCCCAAAGCCGTACGTCATGTCCGTCCGCAGACCTTAACCCGCCCAAATTTATGAAAGTTTCGCCCGCCTTTTCAAAGGCGGCACGGATCCAACGCCGTGTGGCGTTGGTCGCCGCCCGCAGGCGGCGAAACACTCCCCACGTTAGCCGCGCTCCGCAGACGGCGGAACACCCCTTGCGCTGGTCGCGCTCCGCAGAGCGCGGAATCCTCTCACCCCGGAATTATTTCGAGTACGGTCGCGTCGCCGCGGAGGGTGAACGCGCCGGAGGCGGCGGGGATAAAGACACACTGCCCGGCGTTGATTTGGTGGACGTCGCCCGACATGTCGAGCAGAGCCTCGCCGCCGACACAGAGAAGACAGTGAAAACCCGATGCGTCCGCAGAGAGATGGCGCGGCGAGGTGATGTGGCGACGGTAGACGCGGAAAAAGTCGCAGTGCGCGAGAAGCTCACCGTCGCGACAGGCTGCGGGAACCGGCCTGTAGTCCGGGCTCTTCTCGGCGCAAAAACGCAGCGCGTCAATCTCACCGGCGGTGAATGGGCGCACCACATCAAGCGCCTGCGCGATGTGCAGCTCGCGCGGCTTGCCGTCGAGCCCCAAACGCCCGTAGTCGTAAACGCGATAGGTCAGGTCGCTGTTCTGCTGAATTTCGGCAATCAGTATGCCCGCACCGATGGAGTGAACCATGCCCGCCGGTATGAAAAATACGTCCCCCGCGTGCACCTCGACCTGATGCAGCACGCCTGACGGGTTGCCGCCCTCCAGCGCCGCGCCGAGCTTACGTGCGCCCATGCCCGGCTCGAGACCGTAGACCAGACGCGCGCCCGGACGGGCGTCGATAACGTACCACATTTCGGTTTTGCCCGAGTCGTGCTCGACGCGCGCGGCGTATGCGTCGTCGGGGTGCACCTGTACGGACAGCCGGTCGGCGGCGTCAATCAGCTTGACAAGCAGCGGAAACCGCCCGCCGTCGTAGTCCGCGGAGACGACGTCGCAACCGACCTCAGCTATGTACTGCGAGAGCGTGCGCCCCGCGAACGCGCCGTTCATAATCACGCTGTCGCGCCCCGGACGCACCGTCAGCTCCCAGCTCTCGCCGATATTGGTCTCGCGGTCGCCCTTGCCGTAGCGCGAGTTCAGCTCGTGTCCGCCCCAGATGAGCGGCACGGTTATTCCCGAGAGAAAAAGCGGGTAGCGCGTTTTTTGCGTTTCTGCCATGTCGATACCTCCGAATAATGAAAAAACACATCCGCTGTGCAGATGTGTTTTTGTTTGGTGGAGACAGTTGGAGTTGAACCAACGACCCCATGCATGTCAAGCATGTACTCTAACCAACTGAGCTATGCCTCCGAACCTTGCATATTATAGCACACATTTTTCAGGTTTGCAATAGGTTTTTGTAAAAAAATAAAATTTTTTTTCTGAGGCAAAACGCTCTTGTAAAAAACCTCATTTAATGATATAATTATTGTGGCAATTAATTTGCACTTTTGGGGCGCGTTCAGGTCTGAGTGGCGCAGAGCCCCGGATATTATCAAGGCATCACCGCGCAATACCCGAATGGCACGGTGAAGCCCGGACGGAGGTGTCGGTTGTGCCGAAAACCAAACCCACGCCGGCTGACCTTATTCCAGTTGCCGTGGTGCTCGCGCTCGCGCTCCTGATATGGCTCACTGTCCTTTCGGGAGACGCCGGGAGGTACGTCGAGGTGACTGTGGCGGGGCAGGGGACGGAGCGCTACCCGCTCGCTGCCGACCGAACGCTCGAGCTTGATTCGCGCGGCGTCCGGCTGACTGTCGTCATAGATGGCGGCGAGGTCTGTGTCTGGCAGGCGGACTGCCCGGACGGCGTCTGCGTCGCAACCGGGCGCATCAGCCGTACAGGGCAGAGCATAGTCTGCGCGCCTGCGGGGGTCGTAATACGTGTCGTGGGAGGTGAGCAGGATGCCGACGGTATCGCAGGGTAAGAGCCGCGCGGCACGCGTCGCGCGCGACGGCGTGCTGGCAGCACTTGCACTGCTGTTTTCTTACGTCGAGTCGCTTTTGCCGCTCGGACATGTGCTGCCGCTGCCGGGATTCCGGGTGGGGCTCGCCAACGTCGTCGTGACGCTGGTGCTGTTCGAGCTCGGGATGGGCGATGCGGCGGTTGTCGCGCTTATAAAGACGGTCGTCTCGGCGCTGCTGTTCGGAAGTCCGGTTTCCTTCGCCTTCTCGGCTGCGGGGACGGCACTCTCGTTCGGCGGACTTGCGCTCATCCGGCGCGTGGTTCCGGACAGGCTCAGCTATGTCGGTATATGCATCGCGGGCGCGGCGCTGCACAACAGCGGCCAGATCTGCGCGGCGATGGTGATTTTCGGCGTCGGCGTTGCGACGTATCTGCCGGTGCTGCTGGCGGCGTCGGTGGTTCTCGGCGGCGTTTGCGGCGGCGTGGTCTGCCTTATCGCACCGGCGTTCAGAAAAATTCTCGGAGGTCGGGCGGCGTGAGCACAGGAAATTCCCGGGGGTGGCAGTGCGATGAATATTGAGTACAATAAAAGCCGAGCGCGCCACGTGCCCGCGACGCGCGCGCTTGCGACGGCGCTGTCCGCGCTGCTGCTTACGGCGTCGCTCGCGGTGCTGCTTCTGCCGCTTGCCGCCTGCTCACGGGAGGAGTATCGTCGGATAACGATTTTCGCTATGGACACCCCCGTCACGATACAGATAAACGCCTCGTACAGTGGGGCTGATCACGTGCTCGCCGAGTGCGAGCGCATACTGAACCGACTCGACGGCCTTCTCTCGCGCACGCGCGAGGGCAGCGACGTCTGGAGGATAAATCACAACCTTGTGACCGAGGGGCTGGACGCCGACACAGTCGCGCTGCTCCGGGCGGCAATTTACGTCTCCGAGCAGACGGACGGCGCGTTCGACGTGACCGTAGCGCCGCTTATCGAGCTGTGGGAGACCTGCCGCGACGCGGGACGGCTGCCCGAGGAATCCGAGCTCGAGAGGGCGCGCGGGCTCGTCGACTACCGGGCGCTGACGCTCGAGGGCGACACGCTCACAAAGTCGGATGCGGACGTCAGAATCGACCTCGGCGGCATCGCCAAGGGGTACGCGGCGGACGTCGTCGCCGACTATATGCGCTCGTGCGGCGTCGAATACGGACTTGTGAACTTCGGCAGCTGCATTGCGGCGGTCGGAGAGAAGCCGGACGGCTCGCCATTCCGCATCGCCATACGCGACCCGGGCGACACGTCGGGTGTTGTGGGGTATGTGACCCTTGACGGCGGTGTGCTGTCGGTTACGGGCGACTATGAGAGATATTATGAGATAGACGGGCAGAGGTATCATCACGTTCTCTCACCCCGCACAGGCCGGCCTGCGGAGACGGTCTGGCACAGCGTGGCGGTGGTGTGCGGGAGCGGCGCGGTGGCCGACGCCATGTCGACGGCGCTGTTTGTGGCGGGCGACTATGAGCGGTACTACGCCGCCCTGCGCGGCACAGACCTCGCTTTTGAGGGCGTTTTCACCGGCGACGGCGGCACGTCTGCGAGCGCCGGTATTGCGGCGGACTTCGAGCCCGCAAAATAAATTTTCTGGAGCAACCAAATGACCGTGAAAACAAACGGAAGACCGGCCGCGGAGGACAGAGCGACCGTGGCCGAATATATCGGATACGTAAAAGAGGCGAACGAGCGCCGCCGCGCGGCGGGCGCGAGCCCGCGCGCCTTCATGCTGACCTTCGGCTGCCAGCAGAACGAGGCGGACAGCGAGCGCTACGCCGGAATGGCCCGCGCCATGGGGTACGAGCTGACGCACGACGCCGCGGAGGCGGCGCTCATCGTGGTCAACACCTGCGCGGTGCGCGAGCACGCCGAGAAAAAGACACTGTCCATCATCGGACAGTACAAGCATCTGAAGCAAAAGAATCCCGATCTTATAATCGCCGTCGGCGGCTGCATGGTGACGCAGGAGCACCGGGCAAATGAGCTGAAACACAGCTATCCTTACGTCGACATCGTGTTCGGCACGTCGTCGATGGGCAGGCTGCCCGAGCTTATCTGGCGGCGCATGGGGGGGCAGGGGAGGCAGTTCTGCCGCCCCGAGGAGTACCATGTCAGCGAGGAGGTGCCGGTCAGCCGCGAGAGCAGCTACCGCGCGTGGGTGTCGGTCATGTATGGCTGCAACAATTTCTGCTCCTACTGCATCGTGCCCTACGTCCGCGGTCGCGAACGCAGCCGCCGCCCCGAGCACATCGTGTGCGAGGTGCGCGAGCTGGCGGAGGCGGGCTACCGTGACATCACGCTGCTCGGGCAGAACGTCAATTCCTACGGTCGCGACCTCGGAGAGGGCTACGACTTTGCCGACCTCATCACCGAAATCTCGGCAATCCCCGGCGACTTCCGCCTGCGCTTTATGACCAGTCACCCCAAGGACGCGACGCGCAAGCTGGTCGACGCCATGGCGGCGTCGGACAAGGTGGCGCGCCAGTTCCACCTGCCGCTGCAGTCGGGCAGCGACCGCGTGCTGAAGGTTATGAACCGCCACTACGACACGGCGAAATATCTTGACACGGTCGACTATATCCGCGAGCGCATGCCCGACATCGCGCTCACGACAGACATTATCGTCGGCTTCCCCGGCGAGACGGAGGAGGACTTTGAGGCGACGCTCGACATGCTACGCCGCGTCAGGTTCGACATGATATTCTCGTTCATATACTCGCCCCGCCGTGGCACGCCTGCCGCGGACATGCCGGATCAGGTGCCCGAGGAGGTCAAGAGCGCGCGGTTTGCGCGTCTGCTCGAGGTGCAGAACGCCATCTCGGCCGAGATAAACCGCGGCAGCGAGGGGAAGACGCTGCGCGTGCTGTGCGACGGCGTCAGCAAGAACGATCCGTCGCTTTACAGCGGCCGCACGGACGGCAACAAAATAGTATTTTTCGCCGGCACGCCCGAGGATACCGGGCGGTATGTCGACGTCAACATAGAACGCAGTGAAGCGTTCGCCCTTTACGGGACAAAATCAGATAAAAATCAAGGAGAATAAACCAATGGAAATCATGGAAGCAGCAACCGCACTCGGTCAGATTATAAAGGAGAGCGAGATTTACCGCCGTTTTGAGGCGGCCAAGGCAGAATACGAAAACTGCGCCGAGCTCGGCGAATATATGACGGAATACGAGGCTCAGCACAAAGCGCTCGAGGATCTCGCCGCGCGCCCCGAGCCCGATACACAGATAATTGACAGCATTCAGAACCGTCTCAACGAGCTGTTCGGTCTCGTGACCGAGCACCCCGTCTACGTCGCGCTGTCCGACACGCAGGACGAGGTTCACAAGCTCATGGAGCAGGTCAACAATCAGATTACCTTCACCATCACCGGTCGGATGCCCGCCTCCTGCACGCACGACTGCTCGACCTGCCACTCCGGCTGTCACCACTGAGCCGCTGACGGCAGGACTCAATCTGCCCGTCGCGGGCATGTGAAAGGACGGTAGGTTTTATGACTCCGATGATGGAGCAATACTTCAAGATAAAGGATCAGTACAAGGATCATCTCCTGTTTTACCGCCTCGGCGATTTTTACGAGATGTTTTTTGACGACGCCATAATAGCGTCCCGTGAGCTCGAGCTGACGCTCACGGGGCGCGACTGCGGCGAGGAGGAGCGGGCGCCC
This sequence comes from uncultured Eubacteriales bacterium, assembly GCA_934401725.1. Taxonomy (GTDB): domain Bacteria; phylum Bacillota; class Clostridia; order Oscillospirales; family CAG-272; genus UMGS1002. The sequence continues at coordinate 13,045 of CAKRSS010000004.1, forward strand.
ATGTGCGGCGTCCCCTACCACAGCGCCGAAGGATACATAGGCCGGCTGATCGAGAAGGGCTACAAGGTCGCAATATGCGAGCAGATGGAGGATCCGGCGCTCGCCAAGGGGCTTGTGACGCGCGAGGTTATACGCGTCGTCACGCCGGGCACGCTCATCGAGTCCGACCTGCTCGTTTCGGGACAAAATAACTATATCTCCGCCGTTTACATCGGCATCGAGGGCTCGGGCATATGCTTCGCCGATATTTCGACGGCGCAGGTCTACGCCACCTCGTTCGCGGGAAGCCGCGACGAGGCGCAGCTGATAAACGAGCTCGGTGTCTACGCGCCGCGCGAGGTCATTATCAACGTCAGCCTCGACAAGGTGACGGGGCTTGATAAATACCTCGGCGCGCACAAGGAGATTATGGTGTCGGACAACCAGCCGGGGCGGTTTGAGTTCGCACCGGCGCGCGAGCGGGTCGCCGCACAGTTCGGCGATTCGCTGCGCGAGGACGACCTCGCGGACAAGCCGCTCGTCTGCGCGCTCGGCGCGCTGATGGACTACATCGCCGAGGTGCAGAAGTCGGACATATCCTACATCCGCGACCTGACCGTCTACGGCGACAGTCAGTACCTCGACATGGACATAAACACCCGCCGCAACCTCGAGCTTACCGAGACGATGCGCACCAAGGAAAAGAAGGGCACGCTGCTCTGGGTTCTCGACCGGACGCGCACCGCGCCGGGCGCGCGTATGCTGCGCTCGTGGATCGAGCATCCGCTTCTGAATCTGGCGCAGATACAGCGCAGACAGGGCGCGGTCGAGGAGCTTTTCGGCGACTTTATGCTGCGCGAGGAGTGCGGGGCGCTGCTCGAGGACGTGCTTGACCTCGAGAGGCTCGTAACCAAGATAGTGTACGGCACCGCCGGTGCGCGCGACCTGCGCGCCGTGGCGACTACCATCGCCGTGCTGCCCGAGCTGCGCCGTCAGATAGCAAAATGCAAGAGCGCCGAGCTCTCGCGCATATGGCGCGAGATGGACACGCTCGAGGACATATACAAGGCCATAAACGACGCCATATGCGACGACCCGCCATTCTCGGTTCGCGAGGGCGGCATGATTCGCCCCGGCTACAACGCCGACGTCGACAGACTGCGCTCGGTGCGCGACGACGGAAGCGACTGGATCAAAAAGATTGCTGACGAGGAGCGCGAGCGGACAGGCATCAAAACGCTCAAAATCGGCTACAACCGCGTGTTCGGCTACTACATCGAGGTGTCAAAATCCTTCATGTCGCAGGTTCCGGACACATATATACGCAAGCAGACGCTGTCCAACTGCGAGCGCTACATCACAAATGAGCTCAAGGACATGGAGGCCACCATCCTCGGCGCGTCGGATAAGCTGGCGGCGCTCGAATATGAGCTGTTCAGCAAGGTTCGCACGCTGGTGTCCGACAACAGCCGCCGCCTCCAGCATGCCGCCGCGCTCATGGCGTCGCTTGACGTCTATATCAGCCTTGCAGCGGTGGCGTCCAAGAACAAATACATAAAGCCCGAGATAAACATATCCGACACCGTCGACATAAATGACGGCCGCCATCCGGTGGTCGAGCAGTTTGTCAAGGACACATATTTCGTACCCAACGACACGCACCTCAACACCTCGGACAGCCGCGTGATGCTCATCACCGGCCCCAATATGGCGGGTAAGTCGACGTACATGCGGCAGGTGGCGCTCATTGTCGTCATGGCGCAGATAGGCAGCTTTGTGCCCGCCGCGGAGGCGACGATAGGCATCGTGGACAAGGTGTTCACCCGCGTCGGCGCGTCGGACGACCTCGCCTCGGGGCAGTCGACCTTTATGCTCGAGATGAACGAGGTCGCCTACATACTCAAAAACGCGACGCGAAACAGTCTGATAATTTACGACGAGGTGGGACGAGGAACCTCCACCTTCGACGGCATGAGCATAGCTCAGGCGATAGTCGAGTACACAAACAGCCGCAAAATCGGCGCGAAAACCCTGTTCGCGACGCATTATCACGAGCTGACCTCGCTTGAGGGTACGCTCGACGGCGTCGTCAACTACAACATCGCGGCCAAAAAGCGCGGGGACAGCATAATTTTCCTGCGCAAAATCGTCCGCGGCTCGACGGATGACAGCTACGGCATCGAGGTCGCAAAGCTGGCAGGCATTCCGGGCGAGGTTATAAAGCGGGCGCGCGAGGTGCTTTCGCAGGTTGAGGAGGCATCGCGGGCGGTCGAGAGGGCAGGTAAGCCCGAGACCATCAAAAAGGAGGACGACGGCGCTATTTCGTTTGAAGACATGCTGCGTGACCAGGTGATCGACCAGCTCAAGCAGACCGACATAAACACGCTGTCCCCTTACGAGGCCATGACGCTGCTGTTCGACCTGCAAAAACGTCTCAAATAAACCCCGGAGGGTAGCTTATGGGAAAAATCAATGTTCTTTCGTTCGCCGTGGCCAACCTGATCGCCGCCGGAGAGGTTGTGGACAGGCCGGCGTCGGTGGTGAAGGAGCTGATGGAAAACGCAATAGACTCGGGCGCGGATAAAATCACGGTCGAGATACAGAACGGCGGCGTGTCGCTCATCCGCGTGCGTGACAACGGCTGCGGAATGGACAAGGACGACCTTCCCGTGGCGGTCCGGCGGCACGCGACCAGCAAAATTCACGACGCCTCCGACCTCGACGGTATAATGACGCTCGGTTTCCGCGGCGAGGCGCTCGCCGCCATCGCGGCGGTGTCCGACCTGCGCATTATCTCGCGCGTCCACGGGCAACCGACCGGCGCATGTATAGAGGTGTCGGGCGGCGAGGTCAGGGAGCTTCACGAGCAGGGCTGCTCCGAGGGCACGACGGTCATGGTCGAGAACCTGTTCTGCAACGTCCCGGCGCGGCGCAAGTTCCTCAAAAAGGACGTCACCGAGGCGACGGCGGTGTATAACGTCGTCGAGCGCGTGGCGCTGTCGAGGCCTGATATTGCCTTTGATTTCATCATGGACGGCAAGTGCCGCATACAGACCGCCGGCGACGGCAAGCTGTACAACACAATCTACGCGCTCTACGGCCGCGACTTTGCCAAGCGGCTGATCGCCGTCGAATACGAATATGACGGCATCAGCGTGCACGGTTACATCGGCCGTTCCGATAACGTCAAGCCCAATCGCAACGGGCAGACGTTTTATATAAACGACCGTCTCGTTAAAAGCCGGACGGTCATGGCGGCGCTCGAGCAGGCGTACGCCTCATACATGCCGCAGGAGCGGTTTCCTGTGTGCACGCTTTTTCTGGATATAAACCCGCGCGCGGTCGATGTCAACGTGCATCCGGCCAAGCTCGAGGTCAAGTTTTCGAACGAGAAGCCGGTGTTCGAGGCGGTGTATTACGCCGTCAAGAAGGCGCTCGAGAGCAACACCACCCGCCCGGATATACCCGTCGAGAAGCTGACGCACATGTCGTACGAGCAGTACCGCGAGATGTACGGCGCGGGCGCTGTGCAGAAGGGCACGCCGGGGAGCGGCGCGGATAAGCGGTCGGGCGGACAGAACGGCGGCTGGCCGGGCGCTCAGACGGGCGCTCAGGCCGGTGCTCAATCGGATGGGCAATCGGATGCCAGGTCGTATACTCAGCCGTATGTTCAACCGGAGATTCTAACGGGCGCTCAGACGGGCGCTCAGCCGGATGTCCCGCACGACATCGAGCCCGAATGCACGGCTATCCCCGCCGGAAGCTTAGGCAAACGCGCCCCGGACGCGGAGCAGCTGAGCGTTGAGAGCTATATAGCCTCTGCGCCGGTCGCCTCCGGAGCCAAAGCGCCGGTTTACGGCGCGCAGCCGGTTCCGGACGTCCCGCCGATGCCGGATGTCCCGCCGATGCCGGACGTCCCGCCGATGCCGGGCGTTCCACCAATGCCGGATGTCCCGCCGATGCCGGGCGTTCCACCAATGCCGGGCGTTCCACCAATGCCGGATGTCCCGCCGATGCCGGATGTCCCGCCGAGGTACGATGCGCCCCTAATCCCCGATGTCCCGCCGATGTACCGGACGTCCCCGATGTCCCCGGCGTCTGACAATACTGATGTGCCCGACACGCTTCCCACACCGGAAATTTCCCCAATGCCCGGCGTGCCCGAGCCGTCAGGCAGTGTGAGGCCGCCGCGGCAGTCCGCCAAAATGGTTCAGCAGACCATCGCGGACGACGGCCCCGGCTACCGCATTGTCGGCGAGGCGTTCCGGTGCTATGTCATTGTCGAGCGTGGCGAGCAGATGCTGCTTATCGACAAGCACGCCGCGCACGAGCGCATAATTTTCGAGCAGCTAAAGGCGGGGCTGCGCCATGCCGAGAAGGATTCGCAGTTGCTCATGGTTCCGCTTGAGTTCATGCTCACGAGCGACGAGGTGCTCGCGCTCGAAGCCTATCACGACGAAATCGAGGCCATCGGTTTCCGCTTCACGGCCGAAAAATACACCGTAAGCGTGACGGCGGTGCCCGAGTCCATCGAGCTTTCCGCTGTGCCCGACATATTCATGACGCTCGCCGACCGCGTCCGCAACCAGACCGGAACCGCAGAGCTGACGCGCGACATGATATTCGAAAAGGCGCTCTATCAGGCCTCCTGCAAGGCGGCCATCAAGGGCGGCCGCGAGTATGCCGACGAGCACATTCAGTGGATAGTGGCGCAGCTGATGACGCTGCCGGACATCACCTTCTGCCCGCACGGACGCCCGGTGGCGATGGTCATCAAAAAGTCCACGCTCGACCGGCAGTTTTTGCGCACATGATGTTAACAACAAGGAAAAGGATTATATATAAATGTTTGAATTACTTAAAACCGAGGGCAATGCCCGGCGCGGCATAATGCACACGGTGCACGGAGATATACAGACGCCGGTCTTTATGAATGTCGGAACCTGCGCCGCTATCAAGGGCGGTATCTCCTCGCGCGAGCTTGTCGATCTGCACTGTCAGGTTGAGCTCTCAAATACCTACCACCTGCATCTGCGTCCGGGAGACAAGCTGATACGCAAGCTGGGCGGTCTGCACAAGTTTATGAACTGGCAGGGGCCGATACTCACCGACAGCGGCGGGTTCCAGGTCTTCTCGCTGGCGCAGCTGCGCAAAATAACCGAGGCGGGCGTCAACTTCTCCTCCCACATCGACGGACGCCGCATTTTCATGGGTCCCGAGGAGAGCATGCAGATACAGTCCAACCTCGGCTCGACCATCGCCATGGCGTTTGACGAGTGCGTCGAGAATCCCGCGACGTATGAGTACGTCAAAAACTCGCACGAGCGCACCATCCGCTGGCTGGCGCGCTGCAAGGCCGAGATGGAGCGGCTCAACTCGCTCCCCGACACGATAAACCCGCACCAGCTGCTGTTCGGTATAAATCAGGGCGGAACCTACGCCGATCTGCGCGTCGAGAACATGTGCCGCATCGCCGAGCTCGATCTGCCCGGCTACGCCATCGGCGGACTCGCCGTCGGCGAGGAGACCGAGGAGATGTACCGCATAATCGAGGCGGTCGAGCCGCACATGCCCAAGGACAAGCCGCGCTACCTCATGGGCGTCGGCACGCCGGTCAACATTATCGAGGCCGTCTGGCGCGGAGTCGACTTTTTCGACTGCGTCATGCCCTCGCGCAACGCGCGGCACGGCAACCTCTTCACCTGGAACGGCAAAATGAACATTCAGAACGAGCGCTATATGGACGACATGCGCCCCATTGACGAGCATTGCGGCTGCCCGGCATGTCAGCATTACAGCCGGGCGTATATCCGTCACCTCATCAAGGCCAAGGAGTCGCTCGGTATGCGCCTTGCGGTCGCGCACAACCTCTATTTCTACAACGAGCTGACCGCAAAAATACGCGAGGCGCTGGACGCCGGCGACTACGCGAGCTTTTACCGCAAGTACCGCGTAAAGCTGGCCGAGCGCGTCCCGGAGGGCGAGTGATGGAGGTATTTTTCATCAGACACGGGCAGACGTTCGACAACGTCCGCAGAGTCCATCAGGGCTGGACGGAGGCGTCGCTGAGCGAGGTCGGAGAGGCGCAGGCGAGAGCGCTGCGCGACGTCATCTCCGGTATAAAGTTTGACCGCATAATCTCGAGCGACCTTCGCCGCACCCGCCAGACGGCGGCCATACTTTTCGGTGAGGATGCGCCGATAGAGTACGACGAGCGCCTGCGCGAGATAAACAACACCGTCTTTAAGGGCAAGACCAAGGCCGAGCTCTACCCCATCTACGGCGACGCCTACATCGATAACTGCCATCACTTAAACTTCGCCGAGTACGGCGGCGAGAGCAGTCAGTCCATCCTCGACCGCACGGCGGATTTTATGCGCGGGCTCGCCGAGGACAAAACGTCGGAGCGGGTGGCCGTCGTGACGCACGGCGGCACGATACGCGCCACGGTCGCGGGCGTGCTCGGTATGCCGCTGTACTCGCCGCGGCTTGACATCGACAATTGCAGCGTCACCAAGCTCGAGTACACCTCGCACGGCTGGCGGCTGGTACACCTCAACAATAAAATCGAAATCTGAACAAGGAAAGGATATATCTATGATTGCAAGAAGTCTCATTGAAAAGGTTCTTGAGAGAGCAATGACCACCGGGGCTGACTTCGTGGAGCTTTTCGCGGAACGTACACGCACCACAAGCATGGTCATGGCCGACTCGCGCGTCGAGACGGTGCGCGACAATACCATCACCGGCGTCGGTCTGCGCGCATTCGTCGGAACACGCACTGTCTTTGCCTCGACGAGCGACGTCAGCGAGGACGGGCTCATGCGCTGCGCCGCATCCGTCGCGACGGCGGTCGGCGACGCGAAAAACGTGCCTCACGTCTGCCTGACAGAGCGTATCTTCCCAAACATTCATCCCGTTAAGATCGTCCCCTCGGACGCGCACCTCGGACGCAAGGTCGAGTTGCTCCGCATGGGCGACGAGGCCGCAAAGGCATATGACAAACGTGTCGTGCAGGTTCAGAGCTCCATCATGAACCGCGACCGCTCAATTCTCATCGCAAACACCGACGGTCTGCTCACCACCGACCGCAACGTCCGCACCCGTATGGGTATCAGCGTTATCGCCTCCAACGGAAGCGAGAACCAGTCCGGCTTCTACGGCCCCGGACGGCTGATGGGACTTGAGCTGTTCGACGAGGTTGTCGACCCGCGCGCCGTCGCGCGTCGCGCCGCGGCACAGGCCATCACTAACCTCGAGGCTGTCTACTGCCCGGCCGGCAAAATGACGGTCGCTATCGAGAACGGCTTCGGCGGCGTTATCTTCCACGAGGCCTGCGGACATTCGCTCGAGGCGACGTCGGTAGCCATCGGCGCGTCGCAGATGGCAGGCAAGCTCGGCCAGAAGATTGCAAACGAAAAGGTCACCGCCGTTGACGACGGCACCATCCCCAACGCCTGGGGCTCGGTCAACATCGACGACGAGGGCACACCCACACAGCGCAACGTCCTCATCGAGAACGGCGTGCTCAAGAGCTATATGATCGACCGCCTTGGCTCGCGCCGCATGAACATGCCCATGACGGGCAGCTCCCGCCGCGAGAACTACACCTACGAGCCCACCTCCCGTATGACCAACACCTTCATCGAGAACGGCCCCGACCGCAACGAGGACATCATAGCCTCCATCGAGTACGGTCTTTACGCCAAGTCCATGGGCGGCGGTTCGGTCAACCCGCTGACGGGCGCGTTTAACTTCGCGGTCAGCGAGGGCTATATAGTCCGCAACGGCAAGATTTGTGAAGCTGTCCGCGGCGCGTCGCTTATCGGCACGGGCTCGCAGATACTCCAGGATATTGATATGGTCGGTCAGAACCTCGAGAGAGGGCAGGGAATGTGCGGTTCGGCGAGCGGCTCGGTTCCGACGGATGTGGGTCAGCCCCTTATCCGCGTTTCGAGCATCACCGTTGGCGGCAGAAAGTGAGGTCGTTTGAATGAAAAATTTTGATGTTATAAAGAATGCTTTGGTCGAGGCTGCCCGCGAGGCCGGCATCGGCGAGTACGAAATCTATTTCGAGTCGGGCTCGAACCTCAGCGCCGACACGCTGAAGGACGCGCTCAACAGCTTCTCGAGCGGCACCAGCGGCGGCATCTGCTTCCGTTGCGTTGTCGACGGACGCATGGGCTACGCCTCGAGCGAGGTCATGGAGCCCGAGGAAATGCGCGAGCTCGTCGCCCGTGCGGCCAACAACGCCCGCTACATCGGCACCGAGGAGTGCGAGGTCATTTTCGCAGGCTCGCCCGAGTACGGCAAAAAGACGTGCGACTACGCCCCCATGCCCGACGCCGAAACGCTAAAGAGCACGGCGCTCGAGATTCAGAAAAACAACTTCGCGCACGGCGAGTACGTCGCCGACAGCACGCAGTCGACCTGCTTGGCATACGAGAGCGAGACCGTCATATGCAATTCGCACGGGCTCGAGCTCTCCAACCGCGCAGCCTTTGCGGGCGCGTACAGCGAGATTGTCGTCAGCAAGGACGGCGAGCAGGTGTACGGACTCGATTTTACCCGTCAGCTTGACAGCGAGTCGCTGAAGACGCTGAGCGACAGCGCCTATGACGACGCCATGAGCAAGCTGGGCGCGGGCGAGGTCGAGAGCGGAAAATACGACATCGTCATAAGCGGCAAGCAGATGAGAAGCATGCTGTCGGCCTTCTGGCCGGTCTTCTCGGGACGCAGCGTGCGCCTCGGAATGTCGCTGCTCGGCGACAAGGTCGGCGAGAAGATTGCCGCCGACTGCGTGACGCTCAGCGACGACCCGTTTGACCCCAACTGCCCCGTTCAGACGACGTTTGACGCCGAGGGCGTCGCCACACGCCGCAAGAACGTCATCGAAAACGGCGTGCTCAAAGCGCTGCTCTACAACCTCTCCGAGGCCGCAAAGGCGGGCAAAGAGAGCACCGGCAACGCCTTCAAGGGCGGCTACGCCGACACCGTCGGCATCCGTCCCTACAGACTCGGGCTCGAGCCCGGCGAGTACAGCCTTGAGGAGCTGTTCGCAAAGGTCGGAAACGGCATTTACGTCACCGAGGTCAAGGGTCTGCATGCGGGCGCCGATGAGAACACGGGCGACTTCTCGGTTGAGAGCGCCGGATTCATGATAGAGAACGGCAAGCGCGGCCGCGCGGTCAAGTCGTTCACCATCGCGGGCAACTTCTACGAAATGCTGCGCGACATCACCGAGCTCGGAAATCACGTCGAGTACGGCCTGCCCGCCGGGCTCAACGTTTTCGCCTCCCCGGACGTTGTTGTGAGAAATATCAGCGTTGCCGGCAAATAATGCTTGCATTACGGTGCCGGGTGTTGTATAATAGCCTATATGGCACCCGGCAACCAACGAAAGGAATAAACACATGGATAATACTCAGAAGACAATGGACAAAATCACAGCGCTCTGCAAGACGCGTGGCTTCATTTTCCCCGGCTCCGAGATTTACGGCGGCCTTGCAAACTCGTGGGATTACGGCCCGCTCGGCGTCGAGCTCAAGAACAACATAAAGCGCGCATGGTGGAAGAAGTTTGTCCAGCAGAACAAATATAACGTCGGCCTTGACGCCGCCATTCTCATGAACCCGCAGACATGGGTCGCCTCCGGCCACCTCTCCGGCTTCTCTGACCCGCTGATGGACTGCCGCGAGTGCCACGAGCGCTTCCGCGCGGACAAGCTCATCGAGGAATGGGTCGCCGAGAACAATTTCACGCTTGAAAAGCCCATCGACGCCTTCTCACAGGCCGAGATGAAGCAGTTTGTCGAGGAGCACAACATTCCCTGTCCCTCCTGCGGCAAGCACAACTTTACCGACATCCGTCAGTTCAACCTGATGTTCAAGACCTTCCAGGGCGTAACCGAGGACGCCAAGAGCACCATCTACCTCCGCCCCGAGACGGCGCAGGGTATCTTCACCAACTTCGTCAACGTTCAGCGCACCACCCGCCGCAAGCTGCCCTTCGGTATCGGCCAGATCGGCAAGTCGTTCCGCAACGAGATCACGCCCGGCAACTTCATTTTCCGCGTGCGCGAGTTCGAGCAGATGGAGCTTGAGTTCTTCTGCAAGCCCGGAACCGACCTCGAGTGGTTTGCCTACTGGCGCAATTTCTGCCACGAATGGCTGCTCTCCATAGGTCTGCGCGACGAAAACCTCAGACTGCGCGACCACGATCCCGAGGAGCTGTGCTTCTACTCCAAGGCGACGACCGACTTCGAGTTCCTCTTCCCGTTCGGATGGGGCGAGCTGTGGGGCGTTGCCGACCGCACCGACTACGACCTGACTCAGCATCAGACCGTCTCGGGCAAGGACCTGACCTACTTCGACCAGGAGACCAACGAGCGCTATATTCCCTACGTCATCGAGCCGAGTCTTGGCGTCGAGCGCAGCGTGCTCGCCGTGCTTTGCGACGCTTACGACGAGGAGGTCATTGACGCCGAGAAGAACGACGTGCGCACCGTGCTGCACCTGCATCCCTTCCTCGCGCCCGTCAAGGCAGCCGTCCTGCCGCTGTCCAAGAAGCTGTCCGACAAGGCCATGGAGATATTCGAGAGTCTTTCCGGCGACTTCAACATGGACTTCGACGACGCCGGGTCCATCGGCAAGAGATACCGTCGTCAGGATGAGATCGGCACGCCGCTCTGCATCACCTACGACTTTGATTCCGTCGAGGACAACTGCGTGACGGTTCGCGACCGCGACACCATGGAGCAGGAGCGCATTCCCGTCTCCGAGCTGCACGCTTACATCGAGAAGAAAATCGCGTTCTGATATGATTTTTCGCGGCTGTGGCCGTGAAAAAACAAACCCGCACCCTGAAGCCTGCTTCGGGGTGCGGGTTTTGCTTTGAGGTGCGGCGTTCGCGAAATAACGGCGGCCGGGCTTGGGCAATGCTCAGAATCCGGACTTTTTACGTTACGACGGCTCTCAGTTGAATCTTTTGGTGATGTTCTCGTAGGTCAGACCGTATTTTTCGGCGATGTCGCGGGCGTAGCTCTTGCCGTCCGGCTTTGCGCGGTAAATCTTGAAGGAACGGCGTCCCTCGCCCTCGATTCCGGCGACCAGCGAGTCGATGTACCCGCCGCCGTCGGCTCCGGCGCGGGCGTTTATCTCGTCAAGACGCGACGCCAGCTCGTGCAGGTGCGTTGCGAACAGGCAGCGGCAGCCTATCCGGCTGAAGGCGGTCAGTGCCTCGGCCGCGATGTAGGAGGCCTCGTAGGAGCCCGTCGAGGAGAACGACTCGTCAAGCAGGGCAAGGCTGAAGGGCGTTATTTTATCGAATATTTCACGCATGCGCGCGCACTCCTCGCCGAGACGGCCCTTGTCGATGGTGTCGTCGGCGCCGGTGGTGAAGTGGGTGTATATCGCGTCGGCGGGGCTGATTCGCGCCTCGGCCGCCGGGACGTACATGCCGAGCTGCATCATAGCCTGCGCCTGTCCGACGGCGCAGGTGATGACGCTCTTGCCGCCGCGGTTGGGGCCGGTCAGCACGTAGACGCGGGCACGGTCGTCAAAGCTGATGTCGTTGTCGACGATTTCGCCCTCGACCTTGAGCGCCACGCGGGCGTTGTAAAGGTGCTTGGCCACGAACACGCGCTCGCCCGCCGGTGCAATGTCGGGAATAGACAGCTTGCAGCCGCGCTCAATCAGCCTCTGCTGGAACTCGGTTCCCTTGACGAAAAACTCTATCTCGGGCATGAGGTTGAGCAGAAAATCGGTGTTGTCGAGCACGTACTGCTGGACGATTTTCTTCCATGAGTGCAGCGAGGACTTGTAGACCTCGTTTATGGCCGAGTTGAAGGCCAGCGAGAGCGCCATCTTCTGATTGTCCGACTGCTTTTTGCCGAAGGGAACGAGGCTTGCGATGCAGGTGTACTCGTCGTCCTTGAAGTTGAGACGGAGGATTTTCTCGAGCACGTCGCCGGAGCGGAAGGGCTCGGGGTTGATGGACAGCACGCCCGCCGTCGACGGACGGAGCTGCGCGTCGAGGTTGACGCCGATGGTTACGCTCTTTATGTCGCGGACGCGCGCGGTCAGCGCGTTGAGCTTTTCGTTGAGCTCCATGTAGTAGTCGCTTTCGGCGAGCTCGATTATGCGGTCGGCCAGCGCTGTGAAGGCGCGGCTGTGCAGCTTGGAGCGCACCTGCGCGAAGCCGGAATGCAGCACCTCGATGCTCGAGATGTACAGCTCGATTTCGGTCAGACTGGAGAGGTAGGAGGCGGTGTCGCCGCTGTCGGCGTCAAGACGGCGCAGCTCAAGAATGTCGCTGAGTATCGGGATGAGCCTGCCGAGAGTCTTGGCGATGATAGGGTTCCCTAGCATGTCGTCAAAGGCTTCCATGCGGTATTTCATGACGGCGGGGTCGGTGGTGAAGTAGTCGGCGAGGCGGGTGTTTTTGAGCTCGAACACCTCAAGCAGCCCCAGCTCCTCGAGAACGAACATGTCTATATCCGGCACTGCGTCGCCGGTGGCGTGCGCCCGCTGCGACTCCACATCGGGATACAGCAGACTGAAATTCGTAAAGTTCATGTTTATTTATACACTTTCTTTTGATTTGTGATGCCGTTTTTAGCTGTTGCCGGTGGAGTCGTCACTGCCGGTCTCGTCGCCCTCGTCACCCTTTTCGTCCGCGACGGCGGGGCGAGGAGGCGCAGGGTTCTCGAGCACGATGTCGGAGAGCGGGTTTTTCTCCATCGCCTCGGACATGGCCGCGTTGCTGACGTGGGTGTATATCTGCGTGGTGTTCAGCTGCTCGTGGCCGAGGATGTCCTTGAGCACGCGCACGTCGACCTCGCCCGACTGGTACATCAGCGTCGCGGCGGTGTGGCGCAGCTTGTGAACCGAGTAGTGCTTGGCCGAGAGTCCTGCCTCTCCGAGGTGCTTGTAGACCAGCCACTGCACCGTCTTGACGCTTATGCGCTTGTTGCGTCCGCTGATGAACAGCGCGCGCTCCTGCAGGCCGAGATTGGTTTCGCTCAGCCGCCACTCGAGGTATTCAGCGAGCGCACTGCGGCAGGCCGAGTTGAGGTAGACAATGCGCTCCTTGTTGCCCTTGCCGACCACGCGCAGCGAGCGCAGCTCGCGGTCGAGGTCGTTGAGGTTTATGCCGACGAGTTCGGACACACGCATTCCGCAGTTGAGAAACAGCGTGATTATGGTGTAGTCGCGCAGGCGGTTTTTGTTGGTCGTGTCGTTCTTGACGGCGTCGAGCAGCAGCAGTGATTCCTCGAGCGACAGAAATTTCGGCAGCGATTTTTTGGGCTTGGGCGACTCTATGTTGACCGCGGGATTGTCAAACACCATGCCACGCTTGACTATCATGTATCTGTACAGCGCCTTGATGGCGGACAGCTTGCGCGCCTTGGCCGCCCACATGTTCTGGCGGACGGTGCTGGTGTACATGAGAAAATCGTATATCTCGGAGGTCTTTATCGACTTGTAAAACCCGGCGTCGACGCCGGAAATGTCGAGACTGTCAAACGTTTCGTCGTCCGGCGACATGCCGGCGCGGTGCGCCATGATGTAGCGCGTGAAGGTGCGCAGGTCGAGCAGATACTCGTCGACGGTCTTGCGTGAGCAGCCCTGAATGACCAGTTTGTAAGACGAAAATTCGGCCAGTATCTCCGGCAATTCCTCACTTCCGATAAGCTCGGCCATAGCATCACATCCTTCGTATGTTTTCTTGTGTGTCAATTACAATGCGAAGCACACCTCGCTGTGGCTATTATACCACGAAGCAAAAATGCTTGCTAGCAAGGGCATTTTTGCGAGGCCGTCAATGCCACAGTCGCGCGATGCGCGTGGAGGCGGCAGCCGTGAGGGGTGCGAAGCACACCTTTCTGTGGCTATTATACCACGATGCAAAAACGATTGTCAACCTCGCAGGCTGCGAAATATAAACATTTCGCGTACTTCTATTGCAAAATTGCGGGTTATGGTATATAATTAAGGGGAAATAATTTTGAAACGGAGAGATACTGCCCTCGAATGAAAAAGTTTTTTGTCAATTATTCCTTTTATTCAGTGAAGATGTTTCTGACCCAGTTCGCCATCTCGCTGTTCGGACTGACGCTCTCCGGCGTCTTCAGTCGCGCGGAAATGCCGACAGGACAGCTTGTTTCCAGCATATGCTCTGTCGTGTTTTACCTCTTCCTGATCTACTACATGACCTGGGAGCTCGGTTACAACGACCGTACCGCCGAGCGGCGTGGGGAGATAGTCACAAACCCGTTTATGGGGCTGTTCATCTCGCTGCTTGCAAACTCCATCAACTTCATCATGGCTCTGCTGATACTGTGCCGCGTGGCGTTCGGCAGCTTCTGCATTATCATCGAGGGCATGTACGCGGGCATAATTATCACCGTCGCTGACGGCGGGACTGCGCCGACGTGGCTGTATTTTGCCATCATCGTCCCCGCGCTTATCGTCTCGACGGTCAGCTACTACTTCGGACTGCATGACATGTGCCTCACCCCCATATTCCGCGCAAAATGCCCCGAGCGTCCCGACAAAAAAGAGAGGAAAAAGAAGAAATAATGTACGACTTTATAATTTACGATTTTGACGGTACGCTGTCCGACAGCTACCCGGTTTACACCGATGCGCTGCTCGGGCTGCTCGGCCGCTACGGCATACACGAGGATTGGGACAGAGCCTACGAGCTGCTCAAGGTGTCGGTCGGGCACGCGCTGGGAAATTACGATTTCGGTCGTCCGCGCGCCGAGATTGCGCATGAGTACGGCCACCTTTACCGCGAGCTCGCACGCAAAGAAATGAAGGCGTTCCCCGAGGCGGTGGACATTCTGAAGTTTGCAGTGGATCACAAAAAGAAAAATTATATATACACGCACACCGGAAAATTTGCATTTGAGATGTTAGACAAGATGGGACTGACGCCCTACATAGAGTACGTCCTCGACGGCTCGGCGGACTTCCCGCGCAAGCCGGAGCCGGATGCGCTGTACTTTATGTTCGACCACTGCGGCATCGATCCCGCGCGTGCCGTCATGATAGGCGACCGCGACATCGACGTCAAGGCGGCGCACAACGCCGGTATACACGGCTGTATGTTCGACGAGGGCAACTACTACCCCGACTGCCCGGCGGAGTACCGGATTAAAAATCTCAGAGAACTTGAGAATATTCTTTGATAAGCAAAAAACAGCGGAGAGCCATGCGGCTCTCCGCTGTTTTTGTTTGTGTCGGAATTGTGTGTGTGCTGAAAATTTGCGTGTGCCAGACATGCGTGGCGAGGGTGAATTTTTGTGCCGCTCGACCCTCTACCTAACCTCGCCGCGCGACAGCACCTGCATGGTCAGCTCCGCCGCGCCGTCGGGGGCATCGATGATGACCTCGTCGCCGTCGCCGACCGAACGCTCGAGCAGCATTTTTGAGAGTGGGTCCTCTACCTTGGCCGAGATCAGCCGACGCAGCTCGCGCGCGCCGTAGCGCGGGTCGTAGCCGGACGACGCGAGCCTTTGCTCGGCCTCGGCGGTGAAGGTCAGCCGCACGCCGAGCGCCGCGGCGCGCTGCACTATGGCGTCGAGCAGTCCGTGCGTTATGGCGAGCATGGTGCTGCCGTCGAGCGGACGGAAGATTATGACCTCGTCGAGCCGGTTGATGAACTCGGGGCGGAAGGTCTCGCGCACGGCGCGGGTGACGGTCTCGCGGTCGGCCTCCGCGGCACGGTCAGCCTCGGTTTTTGCGGCCTTGACCGCCTCCGCCGCGCCAGACATGCCCACAGTGCCAAATCCCAGCTGGCGGCGGCTTTCGGTCGACGAAAAGCCGATGTTCGAGGTCATTATGATGACGGCGTTGCGGAAGCTGGCCGTGCGGCCGGTTGAGTCGGTCAGGTGGCCGTTGTCGAATATCTGAAGCAGCAGGTTGAAGACGTCTGGGTGCGCCTTCTCGATCTCGTCGAGCAGTATGACCGAGTAGGGACGCCGCCGCACGGCCTCGGTCAGCCGCCCGCCCTCGTCGTAGCCGACGTATCCCGGCGGCGAGCCTATCAGCTTTGAGACGCTGTGCTTTTCCATATACTCCGACATGTCGAGACGTATGAGGTTGTCGCAGCCGAACAGCTCATCTGCCAGGGCGAGCGCCAGCTCGGTCTTGCCCACGCCGGTGCGTCCGCAGAACAGAAACACCCCGACCGGACGGTCGGGCTCGTGCAGTCCGCTGCGGCCGCGGCGTATGGCCGCGCAAATGCTGGCGATGGCCGCGTCCTGCCCCCGCACACGGCGGCTGAGCCTTTCCTCGAGGCCGTCGAGGTCGGCGCTCGAGTGCTCGGCCGGGTTTGCGACGGGCACGCCCGTCCACTGCGTGACGGTCTCGCAGATGTCGCGCGCGGTGACGGTTATGTCCGACTCGGCGCGGCTGTCGTCGAGCAGGCGGCAGTCGGATTCAAGCTGGCTCTGCAGTAAAAGCTCGCTCTCGCGTATGCGCGCGGCCTGCTCGAAGTCCTGCGCCATGACGGCCTCCTCCTTCTCCTTGGCAAGCCGCGACAGACGCTCGCGCGTCGCGCTGAGCGGGGCGGGGGAGGAGTAGGCCTGGATTTTGCGCAGCGACGCCGCCTCGTCCATGAGGTCGATGGCTTTGTCGGGCAGAAAGCGGTCGGGAATATAGCGCACGGACAGCTCGACGGCGGCCCGCAGCGCCTCGTCAGAGATTGAGAGACCGTGGTGCGCCTCGTATTTGTCGCGCAGGCCGTGGAGAATGTCGAGCGTCTGCTCGGGCGTCGGCTCGCCGACCGTCACAGACTGAAACCGGCGCTCAAGCGCCGCGTCGCGCTCGATGTGGCGGCGGAATTCCTCGATGGTCGTCGCGCCGATGATCTGAAGCTCGCCGCGCGCCAGCGCGGGCTTTATGATATTTGCCGCGTCGACCGCGCCCTCGGCCGCGCCCGCGCCTATGATGGTGTGCAGCTCATCGATGAACAGTATGACCGAGGGGTTCTTGCGCACCTCCTCCATGACGTTCTTCAGCCGCTCCTCGAACTCGCCGCGGTACTTGGCTCCGGCAATCATGCCGGGGATGTCGAGAGTGACTATTATGCGGTCGCGCAGGTTGTCGGGGACGTCGCCGTCGGCAATGCGTTGCGCCAGTCCCTCGACGACGGCCGTCTTGCCGACGCCCGGCTCGCCGATGAGGCAGGGATTGTTCTTGGAGCGCCGCGACAGTATCTGCATGACGCGGACCGTTTCGCGGTCGCGGCCTATGATGGGGTCGAGCCGTCCCTCACGTGCGGCGGCGGTCAGGTCGCGGCCGTAGGAGGACAGCGTCTGCGCGCCGGGGATGACGTCCGCGCGCCCCGCTTCCTTGGCGGACGACGTCCGCTCGCCGCGCCCCGGCAGCGTGTCAAGAAAGGCCGATAGCTCCTTCTTGAGCTCCGCGGGCAGTATGCCCGCCTGCGTCAGGACGCGCGTGGCCATGCAGTCGCTGCTCGAGAGTATCGCCCAGAGCAGGTGCTCGGTTCCGATGTAGCTCTGACGCATGCGCAGCGACTCGTGCGCGGCGGCCTCGAGTATGCTTTTGAGCTTGGGCGTCATGCTGCGCGCCGACAGGCGCGACGGAACCCCCGTCCCCGCCCATTGCGCGACGGTGGCGTAGAGGCTTTCGTAGTCCCCGCCGCGCGCAGACAGCATACGCTCGGCTATCGAACCGGACTCCCCCGCGAGTCCGAGAAGCAGGTGCTCGGAGCCTATATATGTGTGCCCCAGCTCCCGGGCACAGCTCATGGCACGGTTGAGCGCGGTGCGCGCCTTGCCCGTGAAACGGTCAGTCATTTTCTATACCTCCTGCCTTTCAGGTATAGCTATTATAAGCATTTTTTCTCAGGCGTATTCATCGGCGCGACGGTTGTAGGCCCCGGCGATGCTGTCCCAGGTGGCGAGTCCCACCGTCCCCGTGACGGGCAGCGAGTGAAGCGCCTGGAAATGCCGCACCGCCGCCTCGGTCGCCTCGCCGAACACACCGTCGGACGGTATGCTCAGCGCCTCGCCGTAGTCGCGCGAGAGCTCGCCTAACATGAACTGAAGCGCCGTGACGTAGAAATTCGAGTCGCCGGGGCGTATTTCGTAGCCGAGCGGGCGGCGCGGAAAGACGGACATGGGCGTCGGGTGCGCGTTGGCAGCGAGCGAGTCGAGGTAGCGGGCGAAAAGCGTGTCCCACGTCTCGCGGTCGGCGACTCCTGTGACGGGCAGGCCGTGGCAGGACTGAAAATCCGAGAGCGACTGCCCCGTCACGGTGTCGAAAATGCCGTCGATGGGCGGCGGGGTGATGCGCTCGTCCTCGTGTGAAAGCTGAAGCAGGTAGCGCTGAAGATTGGTTACGGCCTCGCGCTCATATGGCTTTTGCTGTGGCATGACTTACCCTCCTTTTATCTGTTTCACGAGCCCACCGGGTAGCCGGGGTACTGCCCCTCGCCGAGCTGCGCGCCGGCGTAGAGGTCGCTGTAAAGGTCGGTGATGGCCGTCCACGTCCCGGCGGACACCGAGCCTGTGACGGGTAGCCCCTCGAGCTCCTGAAAAGCCATGACCGCCGCCTGCGTCCGGCTGCCGAAGTAGCCCGTAACGGCGACCGGCTCTATCTGCGGATAGGTCTGGCCGATGTAATTTAAGTACTCCTGGAGCACGCGCACCGAGTCGCTCTCGGCTCCCAGCCGCAGCGCAACGCCGCCGTAGGGAATGGTCAGCCCCTCGGTGTATCTTACGGGGATGTTCTGGATTATGCCGAGGTAGGTGCGGTAGAGCGAGTTCCAGGTGAGCGGCCCCACGACGCCGTCGGGCGACAGCTCAAAGGTGTCCTGAAACGCTATGACGGCGGCAAGCGTACGGTCGCCGAATACGCCGTCGAGCGCGACGGCGGGAATGGTGGCGTAAAACTGCGAGAGGTAATTCAGGTAGTATTGAAGATTCATCACGCCGTTGCCGGTGTCGCCGTAGCGCAGTACGCCGGGGTACTGACTCGTGACCTCCTCAAGCGTCACACCCTCGGAATCCAGCTCGTTGAGCCGCTTGACGGCGTTGTATATGCGCTGGACCATGTACCACGTCGCCTGCCCGACGATGCCGTCCTGCGTAAGTCCGAAGACGCGCTGAAACTCGGTCACGGCCTCGAGCGTGTCGTAGCCGAAGACGCCGTCCGGGATGATGATTTTGGGAATGGAGGGGTAGTTGTTAGAGATGCGGTTGAGGCGCAGCTGGAGCGTGCGCACCTCGTCGTTCGCGGTGCCGAGACGGAGCGGGAGCGTCGGGTTGAGCGCCTCGGGCGACATGACGGGTACGTCGGTGACTATGTCGATGTTCTGGCCGTAGTAGCGCTGAAGAATTTCGTAGGGCGTGTAGCCTTGGTTGGCAAGGTCGACAGTCCCCCACTGCGAGAGCCCGCCGCAGGTGACGGTGGTGCCGTTGCAGTAGGCCGTGAAGAGCGGCTCGACCGAGCCCTGACGGCGGACGTAGCTGTTGAAAATGTCTCCGACGAGCTGCTGAATGTTCTCGAATATCTCGCGCCCGCCGGCGTAGGACTGGTCGAAGGCAGTCGATGAGGTGATGTCGAAGTCGTAGCCGCGGGAGCGGTAGTACTGCGTGTAGATGCGGTTGAGCGCGAACGAAATCTGGGCGTAGATGTTGGCGCGCAGGGCGGATTCCGGCCATGTCGGGTATATTTCGCCCGAGGCGACGTTTGATATGTAGTAGTCAAAGGGAACGGTGACGTTGCGCGCGTTTGAGTCGGGCGTGCCGAGGTGGACGGTTATGTACTCGGGGATGAACGGAAGTGTGGTTGGCATGGCGCCTCCTCAGAGCTCCGGGGGAGGGGAGTCGTAGTTGCGTTCGGCGTTCGGATTGAAGTTATCGGGCGCGGCGTTCTCGCTCAGCGGAACGAGGACGGCGTTCTGATACGAGGTTATGCCCTCAAATATGTTGACGTTGTTGTAGTTCTGCTGCACGTAGCCCGCGGCGCGCACCTCGACGTGGTAATTTGCGAACGGCTTGCTCTGTCCCGGCGACTCGGACGTAGCGCGCGGTGGAGATGGCAGCGTGATGACGGGTGTCAGCCCGACGTTTGAGGTGATGGCGGAGTAGACGATGTCAGAGTTGTCCTGCTCGCCGCCGCGGACAGTGACCTCCGCCCCCGACACCGGCACGGCGCCGAGCGCCGTCGACACCCGCACGACAAGATAGCCGTGGTTTTCTGTTGCTTTATCGCTCATATGTGACCTCCGGAAAAAACAGATTCGGTATTATTTTATTCGTCCGGAGAAAAAATGTTCACAAAATGGGCTTATAGTGTTGACTTTTGGGGGCGGGATATGGTATAATTCCATTCGTACGCCGGTGTGATGGAATTGGCAGACGTGCTGGACTCAAAATCCAGTGGTAGCGATACCGTGCGGGTTCGACCCCCGCCACCGGCACCAGACAAGAATAATCCGAGCCTAATCCTTATGGATTTTGGGCTCGGATTTTCTTTTGTCTCGGTAACTTGTCATGAATGCGTCTGCGAAACACAACCTGAGAGCCTGCACAAGCAAAAACGACATTTGGCTTTTACCCGCCGACGTCCATTCGCTTGTTGAAAAGGATCGGTTTGGCGACAAGTTCTATCAGAAATTTCTATGGAGTATCTGTGTAATTAATTATGAATGTACTGAGCAAATAAAGCATTGCCGTAGCTCCAAGGGGCTTTTGCGTGAGAATAATCGCATTCGACGCATAAACCTTGCCCGGCGTCGGCGTAAAATATCACGTCGGGCGAGAGCGAGGCGCACAGTAAAAAAGCACCCCAATGGGTGCTTTTTTCAAGGCTTCACCGCGTAATTCCGATGGTGCAATTGCGCGGTGATGCCTTAAGCTTCTATGACCTCAATGCCCATTTTGCGGATAATCTCGAGTTCGGAGCTGTTGCCATTTTTGTTGGTGACGATTTTGTCGACGCAGGACAGCGGCGCGACGCGTGTGAAAGTATTTTTGCCCAGCTTTGAGCTGTCTGCCGCCACGATAACCTCGCTTGCTGAGGCTATCATTTTATTTATGACGTCGGTCTCGCTCGCGTAGTAGAGCGAGAGCCCCGAGGCGGAGTTGATGCCGTCGAAGGACAGAATGCACTTTGTCGCGTGGTACTGCTCGAGCTGGCTGAGCGTATCGGTGCCGTATGTAAACTGATACTTTTTGTCTATCTGACCGCCAAGCAGAATGACGTTGAACGATTCGTACGAGATCGCTTCAATGGCGTTCTGGATGGAGTTTGTGACTATGCTTATGTTTTTCTTGCCCTGTATTGCGCGCAGAACGTACAAAAGGGTGGTACCGGCGTTTAACATGATAGTGTCATTGTCAGTCACGAGCGTGGCGACGGCACGCGCAAGCTCGATTTTGGAGGCCGCATTTGTGGTGAAGCGCTCATCAAGGTCCATATTGACATAAGGTTTGTTGACGTTGACTGCGCCGCCGTGAATGCGGTGAAGATAGCCTTGCTTCTCAAGCAACTCGAGATCCTTACGTATTGAAACCTCTGACACGCCGTACTGGCGACTGAGCTCGGAGATGCGTACCTTACCGCTCTCTCTGATTCTCTCGACTATTCCGACCCTGCGCTGTTCTGCTGAGACGACCATATGCTCTCCTTGAATTCTTATTGCAACGTTTAAATTATATCAAATGAAATATCATCAACAATAGTATAACACAAACGAAACGCAAATGCAATATTGAAAATAACATAATTTTTAATCCGCTTCCGCGCTCAGCTTGTTCCTTGTGTGAAAATTTCCTTTTCCGCTCAGGCGTTGCAAACGTAGATGAAGGAGTTGTTGCGCATAGGGAGCGTCAGCGTCAGGTGGTCGGAACCGCGCACTCTCATGAGCCGGGTCCATGTGTTTTGCTCGTCAACCAGCATGACGTCGAGCGGTGCGTCGGGAAGTGAGGACATATCAAGCGTAATGTCGGTGTCGGCATTGTCGAAGTTGACTGCCATGAGACCTATGCGGTCGTTGTGGGCGGCGGCACAGGCGTAGACACCGTCAGCGTCCGATGCTGCCGGTACTGCGTTTTTGAGTTTGAACATGTCGTTGAACGCTTTAAAGGCGTAGAAAGGCTTGAGTGGGCCGATTTCGGCTTTGTCGTTCTGGCCGATGGCCATTTTGGTGACCTCGAACAGTCCGCACCACTCTTTTGCGACGTCGCCCTCGAAATATGTTGCCGAGTCGACGTCGGTTTCCTGCTGAAGTACACTGAGCACAGCGGCGCAGTAGGCAGCTCCGATGTGATTTTTCAGCTTGACGTAGTTAGGCCCCTGTGCGTGCCAGTCCTCGACGTAGTTCCACTCGTCGAATATGTTCTCGGCATCGGTGTAGCCGTATTTCTTCAGCAGTCCATCAGCATCCGCAACTGAGTCGCGCAGCGTCGATATTTTGCTGAAATAACGGTGCCACGAGTAAAAGTCGAGCGGTATGTGGACGTCCTTTGCGGTTATGTAGTCAAAGAAGCCCTCGATGAAGGCGTTCTTGGGGCGAGTGTAGCCGCAACCTCCGATCATGAGCTCGGGAAAGCGGGCCTTCAGGTGAAGTGCCGCAACGCAGTAAAGCTCGTAAAACTCCTCCGGTGCGCCGAGCCACATGTTGCCGCGGCCGTCCGCCTCGTTCCATATTTCCCAGTAGCGTATGTTCCAGTGATGGCCGTTTGCCCAGCCTTCGTTGTAGTGTCTGATTATGTGCTCACAGATGCGCGCCCACTTTGCATAGTCGCGCGGCGGGTAAATGTAACGCTTGACGGGGGCATGCTCAATCGAAACGCCAAGACGGAATATAGGCTCGGCTCCCACCTCGATTATGCGGCTGATGTATTCGTCGGTCAGCCCGAAATTGTAGCTTGACTCGAGCGTCTCGTCGGCGTCGAAGTTTTTGAATATGCAGGAAATGTCCACAAATTCGCCGGAGCCGTAGGGGTATTCGACGTCGTGCAGGCGCACGAGCGGGATGCCCGCCTCACGGTAAAGTTGACGCATATCAAACGTGAATACCTTTGTGCAGGGGCCCGAGTTTACGCCGTGCAGCGGGCGCACCTTTCCGTAGGACGGTGAAGAGAAATCAATGCTTATTTTTGCCATGGCTTTATTCCTTTCGTTTTGCTGGCTGTGAGTTATTCGGAGAACAGGCGGTCGATGTCGCGCAGGGTGGTGTCGACCAGCATATAGCCGCCCTCGTGCCCGACGTTCCCGCTTGACACATAGGCGGAGTAGTGGCCGCCCTGCTCGGCCTTTTCGGTCGGGAGGTAGCCTTTGGAGTCGCAGGCCATCTGGATAAGGAAGGTCTGACGGGCCGCGCTGCGCGCTCTTATTATGTTGGCAAAGTCGAGGAACAGCTCAAAGGGGCTGGTCGCGAACGCAACGTCACCGAGCCTCATGACGTGCACCTCGCACGGTACGATACTCTCGGTCTGCTGGCGGTCGTACCGTGCGGCGATCCCGGCATAGACGTGCATCATAGAGTTCTCCCGGAAGGTCGGCTCTCTGTCGCCGAGCAGGGCGGAGAAGCGCGCGAGCTCGGCGCGCGCGGCGGCGTTTTCCTCATCCGTAACGCGACGCAGGGGAAGCGGCAGGGCGGTATACACAATGTGCTTCACCGTCGCGTCGGAACTGTATTCGCTTATGTCGTCGAGCACGGACAGTATCTCGGAGACTATGCGCCGACCGATGGTGACGGTGCCCTTTATGTCGAACATGGAGGGGTCGGCGCGGCGGAGCGGTGGGTTGTCGCGGATGATATTGGGGTCTTTAATGGGCGTTTCGGGCTCGACCCAGCGCACAAGGTCGCGCGGGCACTGATCGCCTGCGGGTGAGCATATGCCGAGCACACGAAGAGACGGGTTGTCCAGCTTTTCACGCAGCATCAGCCTCACCTTGCCCCAGTAGTCGGATGATATCATGCTGCGCTGCCCGAGCACTTGTGCCGGACAGGCTATGTTGACGACGACACCGGTCAGATTTTTGCTTGTGTCATAAGTGAACATGAGCTCCATGCCGCTGTCGTTACCGCCCTCGAGAGACTTGAAGTCGGCGGTGTTGGTGTCACCCCACATTTTGGCGCTGCCGTCAAAGTAGCACGCGCGGCGGTTCAAACCTACGGCGGCACGGCCGAATCCGAAGGCGTAAAGCGACGGCGCCCGTGCTGTCCATGCTTCGCGGACGGCGGCGTATATGCGGTCAATCAGAAACCCGGTGGCCTCGTGAGGGGACATGACGCCGGAGGGCGGCTCGGGCGCGGTTTCGGCGTGCCCGAGATACCTGCTCAGAGCCATAAGTCCGGGGTCGTGGTATCCTTCATATACAAATGACGTGTGCGAATGGGTGGCGGCAAGGATAATTTTGTCGGGATTGAGCCCCGACAGCCCTTCCTTTGCCAATCTGCGGACGCTCTCGCACAGAATGGGGTCTATGCTCTCAATGTCGATGGAGCATATCACCATGTGATCCTCACCTGAGTCGACCGCAAGTGCGGTCACGCTTATCGGGGTTTCGACGTATTCGGAGATTCTCTCGTAAAACTGCCCCGCGAGCATGATTTTGCGGTCGGGTGTTATGCTGATCTCTGACCAGCCGATTTTTATGCTGCTCATTTTTGTTGCTCCTTTACTATTTCTGGGGTTGCTTTGCAAAGTGTTTGAGTTGCGAAATGATTATTAAAATGCTTCGATTTTATTACGCAAAAAGAATTATACACTAATTTCATGCAACTGTCAATAGTCTTTTTGCTTTCGTTGTGGAAATTATTTTGCGAAGACCGGCGTCCGGACGATGCGCATGCATTCAATTTGTAATAATACGTAAAATACCCCGGTAAATCAGTTCAAAAACGCCAGAGACGCGCGGCAAATTTCGCGATTATTCACAAAAAACATGTCTCAAAAACGACAAAATCACCAAAAACGTGATTTATGAAAAATGTAGTCTTGACAAGGGACGAGATGTATGATATGATTACATCAAGGCAACATAAGTGAAACAATTAACGAACAATTCGAAATAAAATCGAAACTAACACATTTCGGTTGAAAGATAACTTGTCGAATCACAACAAATTCCCGGAGAAAAGAAATGTTTTTACTCGGACTCGATCTCGGAACCACCTCAGTAAAGGCTGCGGTGTTCGACGAGCACGGCAAACGTCATTATGTCCGCTCGATAGAATACAGCCTTGACACTGACCCCGTCACGGGGTTTATAGAGTTGGCTCCCGAGCGGTATACAGCCGTCTGCCGCGAGCTTATCGACGACGCAGGCAGGCGCTTTCCGCTCACGGCGCTGTCGATAGACTCACAGGGCGAGACTATGATCATTACCGGCGACGACGACCGCCCGCTTTACCCCGCCGTCAACTGGATGGACTGCCGCGCGACCTGTGAGGCGCTTGAAATCGAAGCACACTTCGGTCGTCGTCGCGTCTACGAGGCCACGGGGCAGCCGGAGATTACCGGCGGTTGGCCGGCGTCCAAGTTGTTGTGGTTCAGAAAGCACCGCCCTGAGCTGTTTGCGTGCATACGCCGCGTTTATCTGCTCGAGGATTGGATCATAAGGGATCTGTGCGGCGCGTTTGTGAGCGAGAAGACGCTCCAGTCGTCTTCTGTCTATTTTGATATACGAAGCTGTCACTGGTGGGATGAGATGCTGGATTTTATCGGTGTTTCAGCGGACATGCTGCCACGCGTTGTGCCCTGCGGAACCTGCGTCGGGGACTATCGCGGTATAAAGGTAGTGACGGGGGCGCTCGATCAGATCGCCGGTTCGATAGGAGCCGGGGTGTCGCGCCCCGGTCAGGTAAGCGAGATGACGGGCACCATTATGGCTGTCTGTGCACCCTGTGACTTCATCCCCGGCTACGATCCCGCAAGCATAATTCCTTGCCACCTGCACGCACTGGACGGTATGTATTGCCGGCTTTTGTGGTCGAGCGCGGCCGGCGTTGCACTTAAGTGGTTCCGCGACGTGCTGCTGCCCGGTCACAGCTTTCGTGAGCTTGACGGGCTGGCGGGTGCGGTCGCGCCCGGCTCGGACGGACTGACCTTCCTGCCGCACCTCTGCGGCTCGGCGATGCCGGTCTACAACCCCGATGCCAGGGGCGGCTTTTACGGGCTGACGCTGGCGCACGGGGCAGGGCACTTCGTCCGCTCGATACTTGAGTCGGTGGCGTTTATGCTTAAGAGTGATCTCGATTATATCGGCCTTGAACCCGGCGACGGGCGTGAGATACGTATAACCGGCGGAGGCGCGCAGGGCGAGCTTTGGCCGCAGATAAAGGCGGACGTTACGGGCTTTTGTCTCGGCGTTCCGTGTGAGTCCGAGACGGCATGCCTCGGCGCGGCCATGCTTGCCGGTGTCGGCGCCGGCGTGTACGTCTCGCTCGATGACGCGGTCGGGCATGCGGTAGGTGTCGGGCGGCGCATTGTTCCCGGCGGCGACGATTACACCGCTGCTTACGGCGCTTACTGCGCGCTTGACACGCTGCTCAACGTCCGCAAATGAACCCGTGCAGGTATGTTGATACTTACCCGGGCATGAATTTTGAAGTTTACCTGAATACATGAAATCTGAAAGGAACCTGAAAATGAGCAAATGTGCTTTTCTCGGATTCGGCGAGGTCAATACGCCGGTCGATGTCGTTGTCCGCAAGTGCTCGGCCGCCGAGGCTGAGTTGCGCAGTGCCGGTATCGACACGCTGTCCTGCTTCCCGATTTCCGATGATTACGAATAGAAGGATATAGCCCGTGCCCTCTCGGTACTCGAGGGGCAGGATATTGACGCGCTCGTTATCTGCATTGCCGGATGGATACCGTCCCACGCTGTGGTAAAGATAACCGAGAGATACCGTCATCTTCCCATGGCGCTGTGGGGGCTTTGCGGCTGGTATGAGGACGGCCGCCTTGTGACGACCGCCGACCAGGCCGGAACAACGGCGCTGCGTGCCACATTTGAGGGACTGGGCTATCGCTTCCGTTATTTCTACGACATCATCGGCCGTCCGTCCAATGCGGCGCGGGTGGCTGACTTCTGCCGCGCCGCCGCGGCCGCGCGGTACCTGCGCTCGGCCAAGGCCGGCATGGGCGGATACCGCGACATGCAGCTGTACGGCATACTTTATGACGGAATGTCGCTCAAGCGCACCGTCGGTGTCGAGCTTGAGACGTTTGAGCTGCTAGAGGTCGAGCAGCGGTACTCCGCCATCGGCGAGGCCGACAAGCGTGAGGTGGTGGAGAACCGTATAAAGAAGTGGAAGTTTTTGAGAGAGGCTGACGACGGCGCCATGATGAAGGCGGCGGGCTATTACCTTGCGGTAAAACAGATTGCCGAGGAGAGACATCTCGATGCCATCTCGCTTAAGGATGTCGACGGTTTCAAAAAGCTGCTCGGGTACCCTCCGGCGCCTATATTCATGCTGCTCGGTGAGGACGGCTACTGCACCATCCCCGAAAACGACTCGCTCGGCTGTGTTACGCAGCTGATAATGAAATCGCTGACGTCACAGCCGGCTGCTTACCTTGAATTCTATGAATTCTTCGAGGACAGCGTGCTTGCGGGAGTGCCTGATTTCGTTCCCGCCGGCGTGGTCGACGGCGAGGTGACCGTCATGCCCGCCGCTTTCGGCGAGCTGTCTCAGGGAATACTCAATGTCTCGAAGGTAAGGACCGGTACCGTAACGATGTGCAGGCTGACCTGCACCGACGGCAGGTACACCATGCAGGTGCTGCTCGGTGAAGGCAAAACGCCGCGCCGATGGGAGGAATGCGGCTGGGCTCAGCCCGCGCCCCAGCTGCCCGGCCTCGAGATTGTGCTGCGGGACGTCCCGACGTTTGCCGAGGCGGTCGCCTGCCAGCACTACATCATAACTCACGGTGACAACCGCGGTCTTATCCGGAATCTTTGCGGCATACTCGGAATAGCCGTTCAGGAAATATAATTTTTTATCAAGGAGCCATACATTATGGAATTTAAAGTTTATCAGAAGGAGCTTGAGCTTCAGTCCAGAGGCTGGATACCTACTTTTCACGATATTTCGCGCGAGGTCATGGAGATAGTAAAAATGTCCGGCGTCAAAAACGGTACCGTGGCCATCGCCTCACACCACACTACCTGCTCCGTCATGGTACAGGAGTGCTCGCACGACATTGACTCGTTCGATCTCGAGTATCTTCAGCACGACCTGCTCGACATCATGCGCAAGCTGGTCCCCGATTTTCGCGAGGAGCACCAGTATCGGCACCCCGGCCCTATTCACGCGCAGTTCGGCAGATACGTCGGCGAGCCCGGCGACTTCACCAGCATGAACACGGATGGACACCTGCGCTCGGTCTTTTTCGGCCGCAGCGAGACCATGACCATCAAGGACGGTGTTCTTGACGGCGGCGAGTTTGCCCACATCTACTTTATCGACTGGGATCAGGTCCGCGCGCGCCACAGACAGGTCAACGTTACCGTCATGGGCACCACGGAGGACGTCGGGGACCGCAAGTGGAAGAACGGCGAGACCATCAACACGCTCCACAAGTTTACCGAAGAGGAAAAGGCTGAGGATCTGCACTACACATATCAGCTCGACGACAGGATCTGAGTATGAACACCAAAGCATTTGACGCGGCGCGTCACTCAATAGAAAAGGAAGCGCAGACGGTGCGCTCGGTGCTTGACGGCCTTGACGAGGCGGAGTTCGGCCGGGCGGTCGACATGCTCGCCGCGGCTCCGCGCATTATGACGGGCGGCTGCGGCAACTCGGGCATTGCGGCCAAGAAGTTCGCGCATTGCCTGTGCTGTATAAACAAGAGCGGTATGTTTATGCCGTCCGGAGAGGCAGTGCACGGCGGAATGGGGTTCATCCAGCAGGGCGACGTGCTTGTGCTTGTCACGCGCGGCGGTAAAACGGGCGAGCTTATACCCATGGCGGACATCGCACGGAAAAGGGGGGCGGGACTCATCGTCCTGACCGAGAACGGCAACTCGCCGCTGGCACATGCCGCCGACGTGACGCTGCTCATACACGACATCGAGGAGAGTGACCCGACAGGACTCATGGCAACATCCAGTTTTGTCGCGCCGGTGGCAATATTCGACGCGCTGCTGTCGGCGCTGATAGTGGAGACCGGCTTTGTCGGCGGACAGTTCGGACTTATTCATCCGGGCGGCGCCGTCGGTGAGCGGCTCAACTGCCATCAATGATATTTAACTAATCCGGAACGGTATCACAAATGTATAAAAGCTACAAAATTTCAAGACCTTTTTTTGAATTCGGGCCCAAGGCGTATATGTACGGCGAGGAGCTGCTGAAGCTGGCGCAGGCTATCGACCGCATAGCGCAGAAGTATGATATGGATGTCGTGCTTGACCCGCAGACCACCGACCTGCGCTATATCGCCGGGAACACATCGGAGCGCATACATGTCTACGCTCAGCATATGGACAGCATTCCTGTGGGCCGCGGAATGGGAAGCGTGCTAGCTGAGGCGGTCAGAGCGACCGGGGCAGTCGGCGTAATGCTCAACCACGCCGAGCACAAGCTGACGCTCGACGAGATAGCCGCTGCCATACGCCGTGCCGACGAAGTCGGCCTTGCCACGATGGTCTGCGCCGACGGCGAGGACGAGATCAGTGCCGTCGCGGCACTTGCGCCGAACATTATCGTCGCCGAGCCGAGCGAGCTTATCGGCACGGGCATTGCGGTCGGACACGAGTATGTCAGCGCCTGCCTGCAAATGGTCAGGTCGATAAACCCTGAGATAATAGTGCTGCCATCGGCCGGTATCAGCTGCGGCGAGGACTGCTACAACATTATCAGGGCCGGAGCCGACGCCTCGGGTTCGAGCAGCGGTATCTGTTGCGCCTCCGACCGTGAGGCAATGGCGGAGGAGATGATAGCCGCAGTTCGCCGAGCATGGAATGAGACACATTGATCAATGGTCAGTGCCCGACGCGCTTGTAAGGCATCACCGCGCAATGCCCGGGTGGCACACTTGTTTGCATCTTTTCCGTCATATTTCACAAAAATCCTTGTCTGCAGCTCCACTACAGCCTGCGAATTTTTGTTTCATCTGACGAAAAATCTGACTGCGCAATTGCACCATCGGCATTACGCGGCGAAGCCTTAAGTGCGTGTCGTTGGTTCTGCAAATAAAAAATAAGGGGGTCCGCATAGCGGGGCTGTGCTGACGCCCGTAGAGGAAAGGAAGAGCATAATGAAAAAACACACGTCAAGGAGTGTTGCGGCAATTATTTTATTGCTGGCACTGCTGGTCGGCCTTGTTGTCGGTTGCAACAACTCCGGAGACCCGCAGGACAGCACCGTAACAACGACGGCGCAACCGTCCGGCGATTCGTCGTCGCCGCAGGATACCACCGCTCCAGAGCTCGATGAATACGGTCGTCCGGTAATCGATGACGAAATTCCCGAGCTCAATTACCAAGACCGCACATTTACGATCCACACCCGGGGCAACGTGGAGCAGTATGAATGGAAGGCGGACAGCTATAGCGGCGACCACCTGTCGGACGCCATTTACAAGCGCAATCTCGCCGTTGAGGACCGTCTTGGTGTGCGCCTCAACATAATTGCCGAGGGAACATGGGCGGATTACAGTGCGGTGACGCTCCCGAAAATCAAGGCGAGCATCATGGCGGATAACGGAGAATACGACCTGATAGCAGGCTTTTCAACACCCATAGCCACTCTTGCGACAACGGGTCTGCTCACCAACCTCAACAACGTAGAGCAGATCGACTTCGACAAGCCGTGGTGGTCGTCAAACATGAAGGACGAGCTGACGGTCGGAAACGCAAACTATTATGCGGTCGGCAGTCTGTCGCTGTCTATGATTTACTCCATGCAGTGCATATTCGTCAACACGCCCATACTCGGGGAGGTTGAGAGCGACTACAATATTTATCAGACCGTCAAAGACGGCAAGTGGACGTGGGAGGAAATGAAGCGAATAGCCGCGAAGGCGTTCAGGGATAACGGCAACGGTGTCCACGATGACGATGACAGATACGGTCTTGCGTTTACTGATTCTACGAATTCCGTCTACGCATACTTCTACTCGACGTCTCAGAAACTCGTCACGCGAAATGCCGCGGGCGACCTTGAAATGAACATCAACGCCGAGAAAAACCATGAGATCATAGACAAAATGATTGACATGATGTACAACGCCGAGTATGCGCGCGCACCCGGAGGCAAGGCGCCTGACTTTACGCAGGGCAACATCCTCTTCCTTGACCACTGGCTGTATTGGGGACAGACGCTGTATAAGGACAATATGGAGGAATACGGAATAGTTCCCATGCCCATGTACGACGAGTCACAGGGCAGATATTACACGCCCGTTCAGTCCGGAATGCACATGTACTGCATCCCGACCGACGTCAAGAGTCTTGAGCAGAACGGCTACATCACCGAAGCACTTGCAGCCGAATCCTACCGCACGCTGATGCCTACCTATTTTGAGATAGTGCTCAAGGTCAAGTATGCAAAGGACGAGCAGACCTCCCAGATGCTTGACATAATGTACGACACGGTTGTGTTCGACTTCGGTCAGATATTCAACGGCGAAATCGGCGCACTCACAGAACTTAAAAACGTGGTCGTCAGCAGAAACAACAATTACATGTCTATAAACAAAGCAACGTCTTCAATCTATGCCAAGAAGCTGAGCCAACTGGTCGAGGGCATACTGAAATACGCTGACAATTAAATTTAAAAATAAAAGGAGAGTCCAACCATGAAAAAATGTTTATCCGCGATGCTTGCCTGCTTTATGCTTGTTTGCGTTTTTGCGATGGCTGTTTCGGCTGAGAGCGATCCCACAAATTACGCTGAATACGGTCAGCAGACGCTTTATGCGCTGAAGAACGGCAATATCCCAAACGTTGATGGAACCATTTCCGACGGCGAGTACGAAAATGTTTTCACCTTTGATTCCGGCACTAAGGGAATCAGTTATGGCACAGAGGGCTTTACTGCCTACCCTGAATATGTCAAGTTGTATGTCTCCATGGATGACACCAACATCTACATAGGCGTTGAGATCAAGGAACCGCATTACGTCTTCAGAGTTCAGGGCGGCGCAAGCGGATCATACATGGCATTGTCGCTGGGCTTCAATACTGCCCCCGGTTTTTATCACAGCATGGATCGCCAGACACTGACGTTAAATTTGTTTGAGGACGGAAATGCGTTCAAAGCAAACACTGTTATGAACTACAAAGCCGACGGCAAGTATGAGTCCAGCTACCACGGCGAGATATTCGATAGCGCTGCCGGCTTCCGCGACAACACAAAGGGTATCACAATGTACGAGACCAAACTTATCAAGTCAGAGATGGCTAAGCTCGCAGGCCTTGAGACACTGGGGGACACTATGTATTTCTACTTCCTTACCAAGTCGTTTGACACCAGCGGAAACGGAGCGGAGATGCGTTATCGCTGCGTGCTCGACGAGGTCAGCAAGGCAGTTATCATGGCAGAGGACGGCTGGTGCGCGAGCTTTGCCCCCCACATCCTTAAGTTTGTAAACGAAATTCCAGCAGACACCACGACACCGTCCGAGACCACGACGTCCGAGCCTTCCGTTGAGACCACAACTCCTGTTGAGACCACAACCCCCGAGCCTGCAAAGGAAACGACCACCCCTGAGCCTGCCGTGGAGACCACAACACCCGGAGGTGCTGTCACCACTCCCAATGCTGAGAACACTACAACATCAGCTCCCGAAAAGAAGGGCTGCGGTTCTGTTGTTGCGCTGGGCATTATCGCCTGCATACTGCCTGCGGCTGTTGTTATTTGCCGTCGCAAGCACTGATCTCTGTTCCGGGGCGGCCATGTTCGCGGCCGTCCCGGAACGCGTTGTATGATAAGCTATGAATGTAAGAAAAATATTTTGCCTGTTGCTTGCGGCAATGCTGCTGACGCTTGCGTCATGCGGCGATCGCACTCCGGCACCGTCACCCGGCACCTCAGGAGACACTTCGCCCGATAGCTCGTCCGACACGACAAGCAGCGAGGCGTCCGCCGGTGTGTTTTTCGCTTATGTGCAGAACGGCGTACAGTGCCGGATCGTCTACGAGGACGGACTCAGTGCGTCGGTTTTGTCCACCTTGGAGCTTGTTTCCGGACGTATAAAGGAGCTGACCGGAGTCACCGTTAAGTCCGTCAACGCACTTCTGCCCGACACGGGTGTGCCCGAAATACTGGTGGGAGATACGGGGCGTGCCGAGTCCGATGCATTCATCTCGGCGCTTAAATATCGTGATTACGGATTTGAAGTTAGCGATGACTATATTGTTATCGCCGGAAAAACGCAGGACGGAACCGTCCGTGCTCTCAATCGGTTTTACGAATTCATAAACGGCAACGAGCCCGACACGCGAGAGGGAGTGGTGGGCGTTCGCGCAGAGCACGGCTTTCTACGCACCTCAAACTATGTGACCAAGAAGTTTACGATCGGCGGTGTGGACGTCAGTGAGTTTGAGATTGTTTACAGTAGCTCCTGTGAGGAAGCGGCGCGCATTCTGTATGAATGTATAGCGGATCTTACGGGCTACATACTCCCGTGCCGTAAAGCATCCTCTTTGGCCGGTGCTGCCACTGCAAAGCATGAAATACTCATAGGCAATACCGGGCGTGCGGCGGCCGGGGAGTACTATGACAAAAAGCTGTCGAAACTGCCGTCAAGCCTTGATTACGTAATAACCGTGAAGGACGGCTGCCTCATTTTTGCCGGTGGCTGTGACAGCGTTGCTGTGGCGGCTGTAAGGGAATTTGCCAGAAAGCAGTCCGAGGACTCTCCGGTTGAGCTGGAGCTTTCCGGCGAGCTCGTACGTGGAGTAGGGGATCTCTCACAGTACAGCGTTTACCCGAAAACGGAGGGGGCGGATGTACGGCTTATGTCCTCAAACGTATATTTCTATAAGTATTCGGACAAGCGGGTCGGTATAATGCTGGACAGCTTTGTTATGTGCTCACCCGATGTTCTGTGCCTCCAGGAAATGAGCGCGCAGTGGCATCGCGGTCTCGACACCGAGCTGAGTGCGTACGGATATGCGCAGGTCCCCTTTTCGCCCAACCCTGCTCTCGGAAATTTGCCGCCTACCGCAAACTACACCCCGATATTTTACAGGCAGTCGATGTTCGACGTCGTGACGTCGGGATATGACCAGTTTGAGTCAGTCAAAGCAAACCCGGACGGAGATAAATCGAGTTCAAAGTCGTTTACCTGGAGTGTTTTTGAGCGCCGATCCGATGGGTTGAGATTTGCCGTTATCAGCACGCACCTGACGTGGTACGGCGAGCCGATACAGGCGGAGAAATACCGCGTGCAGGACGCTAATGAGCTTCTCGAGACGGTCGACATGCTTGAGAGGACATACGGTGTTCCAGTAGCCATTATGGGCGATATGAACTCCGGCGTGGGGCAAGATGCCTATAATACCTTGCGTTCGTCGGGCATGGACACGGCAGTCCGGCTTGCACTTAAAACGCAGGACGCAAACTACAACACCTACCACGAGCTGGATGTTTATCCCGCCCAAAACGCTTCCATGATAGACCATGTTTTTGTGACAAAGCAGAACACCACGGTGAATTATTATCAGACTTTTGTAAATTCCGATGTTATCAGCGGCAGTGACCACACGCCGACAATCGCCGACCTGACCTACAAAAAATAAACCGAAAGGATCCGGACACGCCGGGATGCTGCGCATTCCGGCTGACCGTACTGCGGCAAGATGAATTATATCAGAAATTATACCATTGTCATTTCCTCCGGTGCACTGCCGAACGAGCGGCGCGCCGCCGCATTTATACGCGACAACGTCGCGCTGGTGTGCGGCTGCCGCCTTCCGGTTGTGGAGGACAGCACCCCGCCGTCTGCGTGTGAGATTGCGGTCGGGCGCACCAATCGCGAGACGCTTGACGGCATTGATTTCGAACGCGGCAGGGAGCACGTTTGGGAGTACGCGGTGATGATGTGTGCGCGGCGCCTCTATGTCACGGGACTCGGCATCCCGCAGACCCCGCCGACGGAATACCGCTCGGCCTATCGCTATACGGATGACGGCGCTATGGCTACCGCTTACGCAGCCTACTATTTTGTTGAGCGTGTGCTCGGTTACGACTTTATGCGCGCGGCGTACATTACCCCGCCGTATAACCCTGACACCGTGATTCCCGAGAATTATTGCTACATTTACACGCGTGAGCGGTTGGCTGGCGCCGAGCTTCCGCGCCTTGATGGCGCGGCGATGTACATGTTGCCCGTCACGGACGAGTTGAACTGGAACATAATGTCGGTGATTTTCCGCACGTCACAGGGAAAGCTGATTGTGATAGACGGCGGTCACGCTGGGGAGTGCGGGGTGCTCATCCGCACGCTCCGGCAGATTTCGGGACTTGAGACGCCGGTGGTCTCGGCGTGGTTCATTACGCACATGCACGTCGACCACTACGGCGTGCTCGACCGACTGGCGTCGACATCTGACGGAAGGGTGCGCGTCGAGCAGATTTACCATGGCTTTCCTGACCGCGCTTTTTACACTGATGTTACATGCGAGAAGATTCCCGCGGCGGGGGCAGTCTGGGATAACATTACGGGCGCCGGCCGTACGCTTGGCGCGCGCGTGACAAGACTCCATGAGGATGATCGCGTCTGTGTTGACGGGCTGTGCTTTGAGGTCGTCCACACGGCGGAGTGCGTCGCGCAAGACATGTTGCCCAAGATGAATATGAATGATTCGAGCATGGTGCTGCGCCTGTGCGTCGACGGACAGAGAATACTGTTCCTGTCCGACAGCGAGTGGATATGCAGCAACGCGCTTATGGAAAAGCACCGCGGGTCGCTTTCGGCGGATGTCGTCCAGATAGGGCATCACGGCTGCGGAAATGTGTCGGAGAACTGTTATGAGGCCATCGGTGCACGTCTTGCGCTGCTTCCTGTCGGCAACCGTTTTTATTACAGCGACGGCGGCGAAGGGCTCAACTCCCACAACACCGGCATGATACGCACATTGCGGCTCATGGAGCGGCTGAATATCAAAGTCGAACAGGTGCGCGAGAGCGCGTTCTGTTCGCGGTTGCCCGTCGATACAGGATTGCCCCGGAACAGTCAGTGAGCCGGGGCGCTCAATTACACAATCGGCACTGAAAATCAAAATTCAGTGCCGATTTAAAAAACACGTGCCGTAAGGGCAATTTGTTTTTTATACGTGATCCTTCTCGCGCCCAACGCGACTGAAAATATTTACGGTCCTGTCCTCGGGAACGTAGCTGTCGGGAAAGTGTATCATGACGTTGGCCTGCTCGAGACGGGACTGGAGAGCATATATGTCGATATCTGGCAGACCGCGACCGCTCTCGAGCGACAGACAGACTGCCTCGCCGGCCGCCTGTCCTGTCAGAATGGCGGGTGGTATGACGCGCAGCATGTCCCAGCCATAACCGGTCGCAGAGGCACTGCGGCCTGCGGTTATCATGTTGTCGAAGCCCGAGCGGACGAGCGTGCGGTAGGGCACCTCAAAGAGGTAGTCGCGGTGACCGAAGTCGTTTATGGCGCAGACCGAGTCGTCAAAGTGACGGTAGCAGTCCTTGACACAAAGGGAATAGTCACCATCTATGTGACAGGTGGTGCGGAAATTAGGCATCATTGGAAGCATTGCAAGCTCGCGGCTGCGGCGATCGTCGACGCGAAGGTTGTCGAGCATGGTCAGCTGATTGCGTATCAGATAGTCCGAGACCTCGTCGACCGTAAGCCCGCTCCAGCGCGGCATGTCTTCAGGCTGGCGGTCGCCGTAGAGGTTGATTCCGCCGCCGTGCACGGGCTTGAAGGCGCGGCGTATGTCGCCTGCCTCGACAGCCTCGCGACAGCTCTCAAGCGTGATCTTTTTACCGAAATAGGAGAAAAAGTTTTGCCCGGCGACGGTAGGCATGCCGGAGCGACGCAGCACGTCCGCGTCGCCGGTCGTGTCGACGAGGACGCGGCAGGGGTAGTATTCAAGCCCCGATTTGCTGTCGCAGATGACGCCGCGGCAGTGCGTTCCGTCCATGTCTGGGTAGACGGCG
The DNA here is from genome assembly GCA_934401725.1 of uncultured Eubacteriales bacterium. Lineage (GTDB taxonomy): Bacteria > Bacillota > Clostridia > Oscillospirales > CAG-272 > UMGS1002. The sequence continues at coordinate 50,161 of CAKRSS010000004.1, forward strand.
GAGCAGTCGAAAAGCAAATCAACCCCGGCTGACGTCACCGCCTCGGTCAGCTGAAGCGCGAATATGTAGGGCGAGAAGACGGTGCGGTAGCGCTTGGTCGTCGGCGCGTCGGGTTCGCCGTCGCGCCACTCGGGGTGCAGGTTGTCGTAGCCGTATTTTATCGACTCGCGCAGCCACTTGTCGGCAAGGCCGAATATTATCTGCTTGCCGCGCCCGTTGCACATGGGGACGAACAGATTGACCAGCCCCAGCGTTGCGAGTCCGCCGAGAATGTTGGATTTTTCGACGAGCAGAACGCTCACGCCGCGCGCGGCCGCGGACACCGCCGCCGCTACGCCAGCCACACCACCGCCTGCGACGATGACGTCGTGCGGCGTCCGGACGGGTATGTTCCTTGAGAATGAAAACAGCTGCTCAGACATGATAGCCTCCTTGTGTGTGTTTTTTTGCCCTGACGAGCCCCGCTATCTTTTCGGCGGCCTCGCGGGCGCTTATGTGGCTGACGTCGATTCTGACGCTGTCCATGCCGCGGTAGAGCGGCAGGCGCGCGACGCTGCACTCAATGACGTCCGGCTGACGAAGCCCTGCCCTGACGTCGGCGCCGAGGCGGTCGCGCAGCGCGCGCTCGTCCGGCATGAGCGTGAAGAGGGAAAAGCTCACGCTCTCAATCGGCAGGCGGCGCAAAATGTCGTCGATTATGGTCTGCTCGTGCATGACCCAGCCGAAAATGACGTTTTCGTAGGCCGTGCAGCGGATGAAGCCGGAGAGAAGAAAGCAGATGTTGTCCATGACCATGCGTCGCGTCTCCTCGGTCACGGTGAAGGGACAGGCGTCCCAGCAGGCATCGCCGTCGAGGCAGACGGAGGGCGGCAGCATAGCTTTCAGTTCACGGCAGACGGTCGTCTTTCCCGCACCCATGGTGCCGTTGATAAAAATCAGGTTTTTCATTTTTGACATTTTTTGCGCGGACGCGGCTCGGGTGTGAGCTCGTAGAGGCGCGGGATGAGGACGCTCAGAAGCTCTGTGTCGTCGATGTCGACGATGTAACTCTTTCGCGCACCGGGGTAGGGCGCGCCGAGCGGAGCCGCGGACATGACGTCGGCAAGCTCCGGCAGACGCTTGATGTAAACGGTGTTATCGCAGACGGTCAGAAGTGGCTTGCCGTCAAGATACGCCATGTATTCGCCGAACATTTGGCGTGCGCTCGCCGCGCCGAAGGGCGAGAGCTGCTCGAGCACGAAGGATATGTATTGCTTTGATGTTGCCATGACTGCCTCCTCAATATATATCACCTGATATTATACGTGCGCGCGGGCGGTGTGTCAAGAGGCTGCGTAAAAAATCGTGCGCGGCTATTGAAAAGGGCGGGGCAGTGTGATATGATTATAATGAACATAATGAAAATTTTTACGAGGTGAAATACAATGGATATACGCTCATACATGGCGTCCCCCGGCGAGGGGCCGCTCGACAATCTCAAGCCTGACGGCGGGCTGTGCGGCATTTTCCGCACCATGGGCTGCATCGGTGACAGTCTGTCGTCCGGCGAATTTGAGGAGCTGGACGCCGATGGCGTCAAGCACTACCACGACTATTACGAATACTCCTGGGGGCAGTACATAGCCCGCGCGGCGGGTATCAAGGTGTACAATTTCTCCAAGGGCGGCATGACGGCCAAGCGATACTGCGAGGAGTTTGCCGAGTCGCGCGGCTTCTGGAACCCCGAGCTTGCCTGCCAGGCCTACACCATCGCGCTCGCCTGCAACGACGTCAACCACATCGAGCTGGGTTCCGCCGACGACATCGATGTTTCCGACTGGCATAACAACAAGCCGACCTTCGCGGGCTATTACGGTCAGATTATCATGCGCTACAAGGAGATACAGCCCAAGGCGCGTTTCTTCCTTCTGACGCTCCCGCATGGCTTCAACTCGAAAAACGCTGACAAGGTGTCGCCTGCCTCGCAGATTATACGTGACGTCGCGGATAAGTTCGAGTGGACGTATGTGGTCGACCTCGAGCGCTATCTGCCGCCGGTTGACGACGATTTCCGCCGCCGTTTCTATCTCGGCGGGCACCTGAACGCCGCGGGCTATCTCATGGCGTCGCGCGTCATTTCCTCGTACATCGACTATATCATCCGCCAGAATCCCGAGGATTTTTCGCAGGTCGGCTTTATCGGCACGCCCTACCACAGCCATGCGGCCAAGTGGTAACGAAAAAAATTTGCAAAAACTATTGCAAAAACGGAAAGTGTGTAGTATAATATCTCTGTTATGCGCATATCGCGCTATTACGGGCAGTCCGCTGCGTAGCTCTGCATGAATGTCCGCATTATTAAGGAGGGCCAAAATGAACAAAATCGAGGCTTTTACAAACGAGCAATTGAAGAAGGAGCTGCCCCTGGTTCGTGTCGGTGACAACGTTCGCGTTCACAACAGAATCAAGGAGGGCAACCGGGAAAGAATCCAGCTTTTTGAAGGCACTGTCATCGCCAAGCACGGCGGCGGCATCTCCGAGACCTTCACCGTCAGACGTGTTTCCTACGGCTGCGGCGTGGAAAAGACATTCCCCATCCACTCTCCCAACGTTGAGAAGGTTGAGATCACCCGTGTCGGTAAGATCAGACGCGCTAAGCTCTACTATCTGCGTGACAGAGTCGGTAAGGCTTCCAAAGTCAAGGAAAAGATCTGAATATAACTCAGAGGGTCGCCGCGAGGCGACCTTTTCCTTTTGCCGTGACGCGCCGGTAAAAACAGGCAAAAGCACACATGAATAATCAAATCTCACGTTTGTCAATACTTTGAGTATCCTAAAAACGGGAGATTTCATATGTATTATAATAAAGTTGAGATATGCGGGGTCAACACCTCCAAGCTGAAAACACTGACAGACGACGAAAAACGCGAGCTGCTGCTGCGTTCCAAGGCGGGCGACGAGGGGGCGCGGCAGGAGCTGATATACGGCAATCTGCGGCTCGTGCTGAGCATAATACAGCGCTTCACAAACCGCCGCGAGAGCATGGACGACCTGTTTCAGGTCGGCTGTGTCGGGCTCATCAAGGCGGTCGACAACTTCAACACCGAGCTTGACGTCAAGTTTTCGACCTACGCCGTGCCCATGATAATCGGCGAGATACGGCGCTATCTGCGGGACAACAACGCCATACGCATCAGCCGTTCGGTGCGCGACCTTGCCTACCGGGCGCTCGGCGCGCGCGAGGAGCTGACGCGTCTCAAGCAGAGCGAGCCGACGGTCGAGGAGATAGCGGCGCAGCTCGGTGAGAGCCGCGAGGCAGTCATGCGCGCGATGGAGGCCATTGTCGAGCCGATCTCGCTTTACGAGCCGGTTTACAGCGAGAACGGGGATTCGATATACGTCATTGATCAGGTCAGCGACGCGAACAGCTCGGACGAATGCTGGCTCGAGAACATCGCCCTGCGTGACGCCATGACTAAGCTGTCCGAGCGCGAGCGGTCGATAATAAACATGCGTTTTTACAAAAACAAGACGCAGATGGAGATTGCCGAGGAGATAGGCATCTCGCAGGCGCAGGTGTCGCGGCTTGAGAAGGGCGCAATCGAGAAAATGCGCGCGCAAATATAACAAACAACCAGATATTGTGATATTTTTGCGGGAAAACGGGGCAGACACTGTTGACAAAACGGCGAAAATGAGGTATTATTAATATGAGTTTGTAGGCCGACACGCGGGGTGAGGGGAGCGTATTGGCATATGCTCGTATGCAGGAGAGTTCCTGCACCCGCGGGGTGCGCGCCGGAACGTTCGGCGGAAAACGGTTTTTGAAAAAATAAGTTCTTTAGCCCGATGGGGCACTCGCCATAACGTCGGCGGGACGTGATTTAACTGTACTTTTCTGCTCGCGGCAGAAAAGTACAGTTCTTAACGTCCCGCAGACGTTCGGCGAGTTCCCCCGTAGGCAAACTAACTATGATAAAAATTTTTAACATACATAAAGGAGAAAAACCATGACACTTCTTATTCTTGCTGCCGGTCTCGGCTCGAGATACGGCGGGCTGAAACAGCTTGACCCGATCAACGATTACGGTGAGTTCATCATCGACTATTCCGTGTTCGACGCAAAGCGTGCGGGCTTTGACCGGGTTGTTTTTGTTATCAAGGAAGAAAACTATGAGGCCTTCCGTGAGACCATCGGCTCGCGTATCGAGGGTCACATAAAGGTTGAGTATGCCTTCCAGAAGATGGACAATATCCCTGCGTGGGCGTCCGTCCCCGAGGGACGCACCAAGCCGTGGGGCACCACGCACGCCGTCCTTGCTGCACGTGATATTATTCATGATAACTTCGCCGTCTGCAACGCCGACGACTTCTACGGCGCCGATACCTTCAAAAAGGTCGCCGCACACCTCGCAAATCCCGCACTCAAGCCCGACTCGCACGACTACTGCATGGTCGGCTTCGTGCTCAACAACACGCTCACCGATAACGGCTCCGTCTCCCGCGGCGTCTGCGTCACAAATGACGGTATGCTGAACAGCATCGTCGAGCGCACAAAGATTTACCGCACTCCCGAAGGCCCCGTCTTCGAGGAGAATGACCGGCGCTTCCCGCTCACCAACGATACCATCGTATCCATGAACTTCTGGGGGTTTACCCCCGCCGTCTTCGATCAGCTCGAGGAGAGATTCGAGAAGTTCCTGCGCGGCGAGCTCGCCGAGAACCCGCTCAAGAAGGAGTGCCTGCTACCCAATGACATCGGTCTGATGCTCGGTGAGAACAAGTGCACTGTCCGCGCCTATTCCACGGAGTCTGTCTGGTTCGGTGTTACATATCACGAGGACAGAGCCGACGTCGTCGCCAAAATCGGTGCGCTTACCGACGGCATCAGATATCCAAAGGGGCTTTGGAAATGAATTCGGAAATCTTAAATGCGGCGCGCCGCTTTGATGTTGCGGGCGAGCCCTGCGGCGTCACGGAGTGCACGGCCGGACATATAAACAATACATACGTGGTTGATTTCCGTAATAACGGGCAAACCGATAAATACGTTCTTCAGCGCATAAACACCTACGTCTTCAAACAGCCGGATTTTGTCATGAACAACATCTTCGGAGTCACGACCTACCTGCGCGGCTATCTCGTCGCCTCGGGTGAGGACCCGCGGCGCGGGACGCTGAATTTCGTCTTCTGCCGCGACGGTCACACCTACTACCGCGACGAGCAGGATGGCTGTTGGCGTATGTATCGCTATATCGACAATGTTATCTCCTACGCGCTGGCGGACAGCCCCGACATGTTCATGAAGGCAGGCTTTGCCTTCGGGCAGTTCCAGCGCCGCATGGCGGGCTACGACGCGACCGTGCTCAAGGAGACCATCCCCGACTTCCACAACACCAAAAAGCGCTTCGCGCGCTTCTGCGAGGTCGTTGACGCCTGCACGAGCGAGCGGCGCGACATTGCAGCGGAGGAGATAAAGTTCGTCCGTGCGAGAGAGTCGCAGTGCGCGCTCATCGTCGACGAGCTGGCGTCAGGCGGTATTCCGCTGCGCGTCACGCACAACGACACCAAGCTCAACAACATACTCATGGACGCCGAGACAGGGGACAGCGTCTGCATAATCGACCTTGACACCGTCATGCCGGGCTCGTCGCTGTACGATTTCGGCGACGCTATCCGCTTCGGCGCTTCGAGCGCGCTCGAGGACGAGAAGGACCTCACCAAGGTCTACTTCCGCAACGACATGTTCGAGGCCTTCGTGAGAGGCTACATCGAGGGCTCGGGTCACTCGCTGACCGAGCGAGAGATAGAGCTGCTGCCCATGGGCGCGCTCGTCATCACGCTTGAGACGGGCATGCGCTTCCTCACCGACTACCTCGAGAACGACGTTTACTTCAAGACCGCGTTCCCCGACCACAACCTCGTCCGGGCGCGCAATCAGTTTAAGCTGGTCTCGGACATCGAGAACCGCATGGACGAATTCCAGGCTATAATCGCAAAATTCAAATAAAGACATTTGCGCGTCGGCGCCGACGGCGTCCCCGCGCGGGAAAGGCATCTAAAATGGCTGTTCTTATAACAGGCGGTACCGGCTATATCGGCTCGCATACGATAGTTGAGCTGCTGGCCGACGGCCGCGATATTGTGGTGATGGATAATTTCTGCAACAGCAAGCCCGTAGTGCTGGAGCGGCTCCGTCAGATAACCGGCAAGGAGATCAGATTCTACAAGGCCGATATGCTCGACAGTGAGAGCATGGAGGTCATTTTCAAGGAGAACAAGATAGATTCCTGCATCCATTTCGCCGGACTGAAGGCGGTGGGCGAATCGGTTCAGAAGCCGCTGTGGTATTACCACAACAACCTCACCGGCACGCTCAAGCTGTGCGAGCTTATGCAGAAGTACGGCGCGAAGGAGATAGTTTTCAGCTCCTCCGCGACGGTTTACGGACGCCCGAAGAGCGTCCCTATCCGCGAGGATTTCCCGCTCTCGACCGAGAATCCGTACGGCGAGACAAAGCTTGTAATCGAGCGCATTCTCTCCGATCTGCACTGCGCAGACCCCGAGTGGAGCGTTACGATACTGCGCTACTTCAACCCTGTCGGCGCGCACAAGAGCGGCATGATAGGCGAGGACCCGCGCGGCATTCCGAACAACCTCATGCCCTACATCACCCAGGTCGCCGAGGGCAGACTCGACCACCTCAGTGTGTTCGGCAACGATTACAACACTCCCGACGGCACGGGCGTGCGCGACTATATCCACATCACCGACCTTGCCCGCGCCCACCTCAAGGCGCTGGACTATGCCGACAGCCACCGCGGCGTCGATTACTTCAACATCGGCACCGGCAAGGGTTACTCCGTGCTCGAGTTGGTCGAGACGTATCAGCGCGTGACGGGCAAGAAGATACCCTACGTCATTGCTCCCCGCCGTGCGGGCGACGTTGACGAGTGCTACGCTGACCCGTCAAAGGCCAACCGTGTGCTCGGCTGGAGCGCACAGCTCGGACTTGAGGACATGTGCCGCGACTCCGACCACTGGCAGACGCTCAACCCCATGGGCTACGACGTAAAATGAGTGTTACCGTAAGCAGATTCGGAACGCTTCCGGACGGGAGCGCGGCGTCGCTCTACCGCATAGCGGCGGCGTCCGGCGCGTATGTCGATATAACGGACTTCGGCGGCGCGGTCGTGCGCCTGTGCGTTCCCGACCGGGACGGCAGGTCCGGCGACGTTGTCTGCGGCTACGACACGCTTGACAGCTACGTCCGCGGCGACGGCTATCAGGGTGCGCTCATCGGGCGCGTCGGCAACCGCATCGCGGGCGGCTGCTTTACGCTTGACGGACAGGAGTACACGCTCTACCGCAACGACGGTGAGAACTCTCTGCACGGCGGGCGTGTCGGCTTTTCGCACCGCCTCTGGCAGGCGTCCGCCGGCGACGACTCGCTGACGCTGACGCTCACCTCGCCCGACGGCGAGGAGGGGTACCCCGGCCGCATGGACGTGCGCGTGGTCTACCGCTTTGCACGCCGCGACGGCGCGGACGTGCTCTCAATAGAGTACTTTGCCGTGAGCGACCGCAGAACGCTCATAAACCTCACAAACCATACATATTTCAACCTCGGCGGCTATGCCGGGGGGGACGTGCTCGACCACGTCCTCAAAATGGACGCCGACGCATACCTTCCGACGGATGAGTCGCTCATCCCGACGGGCGAGGTGCGCGCGGCGCGCGGTGCGTTTGATTTCACCGGCGGCCGCGTGCTCGGGCTTGATGTCGACGCGCCCGAGCGTGACCTCATGCTCGCGGGCGGATACGACCACTGCTTCGTATTCCGCGGCGGACGCACTGCGACTCCGGTTTCCCGCTGCGAGCTGTACTGCCCGCGCACCGGGCGGCAGATGGAGGTCGTCACCGACCGCCCCTGCGTGCAGTGCTACACGGCCAACTTTACAAACAACCCTGAGTTCCCCTTCAAGGGAGGCGTCCCGCAGCGCCGCCGCATAGCTGTTTGCCTCGAGACGCAGAACGCGCCCGACAGCGTCCATCACCCCGAGTTTACCTTCTCCGATGCCCTGCTTGACGCAGGGAAGGAGTTCCGCTCCGTCACCGAGTACCGATTTACAACGCGCGACTGAGAGCGCCGCGTAATATTCGCGCGGGGGCTCACATATGCTTCACTGAAAGCATTTTTTGTGAGGTATATCAGAATGAGTCCGAAGAGAATATTGGCTTTGATAATGGTGCTCCTGCTGGCCTTTCTCGGCCTGCCGTTCCCGGCTGTCGCGGAGAATGGTAGCCGGGGAGGCACCGGCGGGAGCGGTGCCAGCGGTGACGGCGACGGCGGAACCGCGCTTACGGCAGGCTCGCCGACGGGCACGTCGGCGGACGCGCCGGTCGTTCCGACCGACATAACGCCCAACTGCCGCTCGGCCATACTCATGGAGGCCGAAACCGGCAAGGTGCTCATGGAGCACAACGCCGACGAGGCGCTGCCCCCGGCGTCGGTCACTAAGATTATGACGCTGCTGCTGGTCATGGAGGCCATCGACGCGGGCGCTATGAAGCTGACGGATGTGCTCAGCTGCAGCCCCAACGCGGCCTCGATGGGCGGCTCGCAGGTCTATCTTGAGCCGGGCGAGCAGATGGCGGTCGAGGAGCTGATAAAGTGCGTCGTTATAAGCTCGGCCAACGACGCCGCGGTCATGCTCGCAGAGGGCGTGGCGGGCAGCGAGGAGACGTTTGTCACTCGCATGAACAAGCGCGCCGCCGAGCTGGGTATGAAAAACACCGTCTTCAAAAACACAAACGGCCTCGACGACACCGACACCGGGCACGTCACCTCGGCGCGCGATATCGCGATTATGTCGCGCGAGCTGATAAAGCACCCCAAAATCCTCGAGTACAGCGGCATCTGGATGGACACCATACGCAACGGGGCCTTCGGGCTGACCAACACCAACCGTCTCATCCGCTTTTACCCCGGCGCGACCGGGCTCAAAACGGGCTCAACCTCCAAGGCAAAGTTTTGCATGAGCGCGACGGCCATGCGCGACGGAATGCATCTCATCTGCGTCATTATGGGCGCTGAGACGCGCGACATACGCAACTCCGCCGCGACAGAGCTGCTCGACTGGGGCTTCGCCAACTACTCGCTATACGCCGACGAGGCGGGCGAGGTCGGCGAGATTCCAGTGACGGGCGGCGTTGGCAACGCCGTGACGGCGAGGTGCGAGCGGTTTTCCGTCGTTGTGCCGAAGGGCAGCGAGAGCCGCGTCGAGCGGCAACTGACGCTTGAGACGTCGCTCGCCGCACCGGTTAAAAAGGGCGACAGGGTCGGGAGCGTGAAGTATGTCTGCGGCGGGGAGGTGCTGGGCGAGAATCCGGTATTTTCCGGTGAGAATGTGGCGAAAATCAGCTTCGGTCAGCTTTTTTTGAGGATTTTATCGGCTTTTGTTATGTAAAAAACGAAAAAACTATTGAAAAGCGGACGGAAATATAGTATTATTATATACGATAAAAGAATCCATAAAGACACAGAAGGCTTGAAAATATGATTAGCTTAAACGAAAAATACGTAAGACCGTTTGTCAGCGAGGAAGAGCTGGACAATATCAGCGAGATGGTGTATGCCGCGGACGCTATGGTCCGCAAGGGCACCGGTGCAGGGCACGATTTTCTCGGCTGGGTAGACCTGCCCGAGAACTACGACCGCGCCGAGTTCGGGAAAATAAAGCAGACCGCCAAAAAGATACGCGAGATCTGCGACGTTTTCGTCGTTATCGGTATCGGCGGCTCCTACCTCGGCGCACGCGCTGTGGTCGAGTTTCTGAAGTCCAACATGTGCAACAAGGTGTGCCACGATATGCCCGAGATATACTTCGCCGGCAACAACATCAGCGCCCTTGCCATGAAGGAGCTTATCGAAATCTGCCGCGGACGCCGCGTCTGCATCAACGTTATATCCAAGTCCGGTAAGACGACGGAGCCCGCTATCGCTTTCCGCATTTTCCGCAGCCTGCTCGAGGAGCAGTACGGCGTTGAGGGCGCAAAGGAGCGCATCTTCATTACCACCGACCGCGAGCGCGGCAACCTCAAGCACTTTGCTGACAGCATGGGCTACACCACATTCGTGGTGCCCGACGACGTCGGCGGCCGTTTCTCGGTGCTGACTTCTGTCGGACTGCTACCTATCGCCGTCGCCGGTATCGACATCGACGAGCTGATGGCAGGCGCAAACGACGCCCGCGTCAGGTTCAGCAAGGCCGACATAAAGACCAACGACTGCTACCGCTACGCCGCCCTGCGTAACATTCTATACCGCAAGGGCAAAGTGACCGAGATTCTGGTGGGCTACGAGCAGTACATGCAGATGTTCTGCGAGTGGTGGAAGCAGCTGTACGGCGAGAGCGAGGGCAAGGATCAGCGCGGAATTTATCCGTCGTCCGTCATTTTCTCGACCGACCTGCACTCGCTAGGTCAGTACATTCAGGACGGTATGCGCAATCAGTTTGAGACGGTCATCTCCATGAAGACGCCGGACGCCGAGGTCATTATTCCCGACGACGCCGACAATATCGACGGGCTTAATTTTCTGTCCGGCAAGTCGGTTTACTACGTCAACACCATGGCGCAGAAGGGAACGCTGCTCGCTCACGTCGACGGCGGCGTGCCTAACATCGTTCTCGAGGTTGAGAACCGCGACGCACGCAATCTCGGCAGCATGATTTACTTCTTCGAGCTGGCCTGTGCAATTTCGGGCTACCTGCTCGGCGTCAACCCCTTCAACCAGCCCGGCGTTGAGGCGTACAAGAACAACATGTTCGCGCTGCTCGGCAAGCCCGGCTTTGAGGAAGCCCGTGCGGCACTTGAAAACAGATTAGCATAAATATAAACTGGAGGAACAAAATGATCAAACTTATTACCGGTGTTCCCGGAACAGGCAAGACCAAGATGCTCATAGGCATGGTCAACGAGGCTGTTCAGTCCTCGAAGGGCAACATTGTCTGCATCGAAAAGGGCATCAAGCTGCGCTTTGACATCAATTACAACGCACGTCTGATAAACACAGACGAGTACCTCATTGACGACGCTCAGTCGTTGTTCGGATTCCTTGCCGGAATCATCGCCAGCAATCATGACGTCACCGAGATTTTTATAGATTCTGCTCTCAAGATCTGCCAGAACGATATGGCAGCATTTGAGATGGCAGTCCGCGAGATGGAGCTGCTCTCCAGCAAGACGGGAGTTGACATAATCCTCACCTCATCTATCCCGAAGGGCAAGGAGTCTGAGGCGCTCAAGAAATTTATTTGACGCGCATTTTCCGGGGGCGTGACGCGCCCCCGGCTTTTTGCTTTTCGAACGACGGGGGAGCGCGGTGCTTTTTTGGAGCTTGCGCAAGCCTTCCGCGAAAATTTCGTTATAATTGACGGTTGCTATTGATTATTGAGCTGCTGCGGGATATAATTATATGTGTGAAGACAAGGCTTCGCCACGCAATTCATGAATCGCGAGGCGTGCCATAAGGAGACGGAAATGAACAAATACAGAAAGCTGATGTCTGATACCCTCATACTCGGGCTTGGCACCTTTGCCTCAAAGGTGCTTGTCTTTTTGCTCATGCCGCTTTATACCGCTTGTCTGAGTCCCGAGCAGTACGGCACAGCCGATCTCATCTCGCAGACGGCAAACCTGATCATTCCGCTCGCCTGCGCGGGCATTTGCGACGGTCTTTTTCGCTTCACGCTCGACTCGGGTGCGGACAAGCCGTCGGTGTTCCGGACGGGGCTGCGCATACTCTGCGTCGCGTCGCTGGTTTTTCTCGCCGTCTCGCCGTTGCTGTTTTTTCTCGACGTGTTCACGGGGTACGCGTGGCTGATTGTGGTCTATGTGCTGGCGTCTAATCTGCACTCGGCGTGCGCGCAGTACATCCGCGCCTGCGACCGGCCGCGGCTGTTCGCAGTGCAGGGAATAGTCAACACCGCGCTGGTCATCGCGCTGAATCTGCTGTTTCTGCTTGTGTTCGACATGGGAGTGACGGGGTACGTGCTCTCGGTTGTGCTGGCCGACCTGCTCGTGAGCATTATGCTCGTTCTCTACGCCAGACTCGACCGCGACGTGCGCGCCGGGCGCTTCTCGCGCGAGCTTGCCGGGCGGCTGATACGCTACAGCCTGCCAATGATCCCCACCACCATCTTCTGGTGGATAACCAACGTGTCCGACCGCTACATCGTCACGGCGATATGCGGCAAGACCGACAACGGCATATATTCCGCCGCCTACAAAATTCCGACGCTCATAACACTGCTGTGCTCGGTGTTTTACGAGGCGTGGCAGTTTTCCGCCGTGCGTGACGCCGAGAACAAGACCAAGTCCGACTTTTTCGGCCGGGTGTTTGGCTACTATTCCGCGCTCATGCTGACGGGCGGCGCGGGCGTGGTACTGCTCTGCCGCGTTCTCTCGGGAATGCTGCTCAACAAAGCCTACGAGGACGCGTGGAAGTACATTCCCGTGCTGACGCTGGCGGCCGTCTTCTCGGCGCTGACGACGTTTATGGGAAGCGTATATCTCGTCAAAAAGAAGAGCATGATGTCGTTTCTGACCTCGATGTTCGGCGCAGTGCTCAATATAATTCTCAATTTTATTATGATACCGTCCATGGGCGCGCAGGGTGCTGCCGTCGCGACGGCGATAAGCTACGCCGCAGTCTTCGTCCTGCGGACGATAACGGCGCAGCGGCATGTAAGCTTCCCGGTCAGGTACGTGCGGCTGGCGCTCGGCACGGCGCTGCTCATCGCGCAGTGCGTCGTGACTGTGCTCGAGGTGCGGCTGTGGTACGTCTGGTCGGCGGTGCTGACACTGGCTGTCGTGGTGCTCAACGCGCGCGCGCTGTGGGGCTTTGTCACGGGCACAATCGGACAGCTGCGCCGCCGCGGCTCGCGCGAGTGAATAATATAATTTTTGCAAACCTTCAAGGAGAAAACCCCAATGACCCCAAATTACCGCCTCACGCGGATAGCCTGCTACATGGGTAACATTTCCATGTCCGCTGTGGCAAACCTCACCCCGCTGCTGTTTCTGACCTTCCGCGAGCTGTACGGAATTTCGTACACGCTGCTCGGACTGCTCGTCACGGTGAATTTTCTGACGCAGCTGGCTATCGACATGATATTCTCACTGTTCTCGCACCGCTTCAACATTCCTTTTGTCGTGCGTATGACGCCTTGGATTACCGTGACGGGACTTGTGATTTTCGCCGTCATGCCAATGCTTTTCCCCGGTGCGGCATATGCCTTTATCGTCGTAGGGACGCTGATATTCTCGTCGTCGGCGGGACTCAGCGAGGTGCTTATCAGTCCAGTTGTGGCAGCCATACCGTCCGACAACCCCAGCCGCGACATGAGTATGCTCCATTCGATCTATGCGTGGGGTGTCGTCGGCGTGGCGATTATCACGACGCTGCTGCTCCGCCTTGTCGGGCACGAGCATTGGCAGTATGTGGCACTCATGTGGTGCGCGGTGCCGGTTTGCGGCGGAATTCTCTTCGCGTGCGCGCCGCTGCCTCCGCTTGAGACGCCCAAGCGCACCTCGGGGGCGGTCGGAATGTTCAAAAACCGCTGGGTGATGCTGTGCGTGCTGTCGATATTCTGCGGCGGCGCGGCGGAAAACACCATCTCGCAGTGGTGCTCGAGCTATATAGAGAGCGCGCTCGGCGTTTCAAAGACGTACGGCGACATTTTCGGCGTGGCGGGCTTTGCCCTCATGCTCGGACTCGGCCGCACGCTTTACGCCAAGCTCGGCCGACGCATATATCCGGTGGTGCTCTGGGGCTTTTCCGGGGCGGTCGTCTGCTACCTTACCGCCGCGCTGACGCCGGTGCCGCTGCTCGGTCTCGTTGCCTGCGGACTGACCGGACTCTGTGTGTCCATGCTGTGGCCGGGGAGCCTGCTTATGCTGTCTGACGGCGTTCCTTCAGCCGACGTTGCGGCCTATGCGCTTATGGCGGCGGGCGGTGACTTCGGCAGCTCGGTCGGGCCGCAGATGGTCGGCGTGGTGACCGACGTGGTCGTCGGGAGTGAATTTGCGGCGGGGCTCACGCAGTCGTGGGGAATTGGCGCAGACCAGCTCGGCATGAAAACCGGCCTTCTGTGCGGCGCGCTGTTCCCGGCTGTGGGTATTGTCATCGCGGCGCTGCTCATGAGAGGCTCGGGATGCCTGCGCGGCGCGACGCCCGAGGCCGCGAAAAACACTGCAATCACTGAACCCAAATAAGCGCCAAGTCCGCAGGATCCCGACGGGCTTTTCGCGCCCTTACAACACAAAAAACACTTTTTCAAAAAAATTTTATAAACCGTGTAAGATTAAACGCAGCTTGTCGGTATCCCTTGCAGAGAGAGGGAAAGGAGATGGAAAATGCAGGAAAGCGAAATAATCGAGATGCTGTATCAGCATGACGAGCGCGGACTCGAGGCTGTGTCGACCGAGCACGGCGAGCTGCTGCGCGGCATTGCCGCGGGCGTGCTGTACGACGACATGGACGCAGATGGTACGACTGCGTAAGAACAACATAAGGCATCACCGTTGACATGCGTCCTAAAAGTTAGGCGCTTTTGGAAGTGTATAGGTGGGAATGCATATATTTAGAAGCAAGAGCCGAAGGTTTGATGAAAGAAAGACAAGGCAGGGCTTGCAAAGCAAGTGGTTCTGATAAAGGTCGTCCGCTCAAACTTGATAAAAAGGTCGAGGAGGATCTTATTGCCGAAAACCAAAGACTCAGAATGGAGATAGAATACTTAAGGCGTCACCGCGCAATGCCCGAGTGGCACACTTGCCGGGCATTTTTTCGTCATATTTCACAAAAATTCGCAGGCTGTAGCGGAGCTACAGCCTGCGAATTTTTGTTTCATCTGACGAAAAATCCGACTGCGCAATTGCACCCTCGGAATTACGAGGTGAAGCCTTAATTTTTGTCTTGACTTTTGGGAGGGCACTTCAGAACCCCCGCGGGAACCGCATAAAATTAATCACATACTATCTCTCACTCGGCAATTTTATTCAATAGACGCACAAACTGCTCCTTGTACACGTCGTCAAGGCCGTGATTGCCAAGAAGGCTCAGAACATCGTTTATGTCCCGGATCTCGGAGTCGTTCGAAATGTAGCGGCTGTCGTGCAGCAGCATGGAGGTCTCGATGACGGCGCAGATGAAGCGCATCTCGTCGCTCGCCTCGCCGCAGATTCCAGCGCCGAAGCTGTATTCGTCAAGCTCGCTGACAGTGCCGCCCGGCGCTTTGTGACGTACGGACAGCGTCAGCCACGTTCCGGGGGCGGGCGCGGGTGCGCCGGACATGATGGCGCGCGCGGCGTCGGTCAGTATCAGCTCGTAGCACACCGTGACCGTGTGCCCCGCGCCGACCTCACCGGCGTCCTTGGCGTCATTGTCGAAATCCTTGTTGTCCATGACGCGGTTCTCGTAGCCAACCAGACGGTAGGACTCCACAAATGCGGGCGAGAAGCTGACCTGCAGCTTGACGTCC
Source organism: uncultured Eubacteriales bacterium (assembly GCA_934401725.1). Lineage (GTDB taxonomy): Bacteria > Bacillota > Clostridia > Oscillospirales > CAG-272 > UMGS1002. The sequence goes on from CAKRSS010000004.1 coordinate 65,685, forward strand.
TCCGCGACAGTGTACAGCGTTGAGGTGAGGTCGGAGCAGAACACCTTCTCGGCCTCGCTGTCGCCGTCGATGTAGTAGTAAACGCCGTTGCCGTTGTCGGCGAGCGCCTCCATGTTGGCGTCGCGGTAGTTGCCGGTCCCGAAGCCGAGCACGGAGAGATAGACGCCGCCGGCCTTCATGTCGGAGACAAAGCTCTTGAGCGCCTCAGGGCTCGACATTCCGACGTTGAGGTCGCCGTCGGACGCCATGATGATGCGGTTGTTGCCGCCCTCGATGAAGTGCTTTTCGGCTATCTGATAAGCCTTTTTGAGTCCGGCCTCGCCATTGGTGCTGCCGTCGGCGCGCAGGCTGTTGACGGCAGAGATGATTTTCGTCTTGTTGCTGCCGGCGCAGCCGTCGAGCACGACCTCCTCGCGTCCCGAGTAGGTGACAATGGAAACGATGTCATTCTCGCCGAGATTCTCGGTGAGATAGGTGAAGGCAGACTGAAGCAGGGGCAACTTGTCTTCGCTTCTCATCGAGCCCGAGACATCGATGAGAAACACGAGATTGTTGCCTGACGCGGGGGCGGCATCGCGCGCCTTGAGCCCGAGCCGCAGCAGCGAGGCGGCGGGATTCCACGGGCAGTCGACTATGTCGGCGCGGACGCTGAACACCTCGCCGTCAGTCGGATTCTCGTAGTTGTAGGTGAAATAGTTGACCATTTCCTCGGTGCGGAAGCCCGCGGCGAAGCCCTTGAGCTCGTTAAATCCACAGCCCTCGTTTACCAGCTTGCGGAAGTAGGCGTAGGACGCCGTATCGATGTCAGCAGAGAAGGTGGACGTGGCCTCGTCGGCTGTCTTTATATAGGGGTTCTCGACAAACTTCTGTCCGTCGGTCTGGCCGTCGACGGTGTCGGGCGACTGTGCGGAGAGCTCGTAGTCGGCCAGCTTGTAATCATAATAATAGCCGTTGTAAGCGGAGTCCGCGGGCGACGCCGCGCAGGAGGCAAGGCAGAGCGCCGCGAGAGACGCTGCAATGATTGATATAACATTTTTTTTCATGATAATCCTCCGTTCAGGTTTCAATGATGTTTCGGATGCAGGTTATTACCGCCGGGGACGGTTCGATCTCGGCAGAATAGCTGAAAAGTGTACCGTATCCGATGTTTCCGGACGAGTTGCGCAGCTCGGGCGAGACGACGCGGCCGTCGCCGAAGCACAGCCACACCTGCGTGGTGTGCGACGTCGGCTGTCCGCCGCGGCTTCGCAGCATGTCAGAGGTGAGCCCGCTGAGCTCGGTTTTTGTGAGGTCGACGGAATACAGCCTGCCGTCGACGCTCCAGACGAGCCGGGCGGTGCCGTCCGAGAGATCGGGTGTGTCGGAGAGAGGAGTCATGCCTGTCGAGTGGCTGACAAGCAGGTCGGAGAGCGAGGAATATGATACGTTATCGTCCTTCCCGTCATCAACGCCGGGAGAGGATGCGTTTCCTGACATTATGATGCTGACGGCCAGCGGCAGCGCTCCGAACAGCAGCACGACCGCAAGCACTGCGGCGATTGCTATGACGGCGGCACGGTTGCGCACGCTGCGGCGGTAGGCTCCGCGGTACGACTGCGCCTCGGCGACGTAGCGGTCGCTTATGCCGCCGATGTTATCAAAGAGGCGTTCTGCCGAGTTTCTTTTGTTTTTCACAGCAAGCCCTCCTTTTCGAGTACATCGTGCAGCGCGAGGCGGGTACGGTGCAGCAGAGTTTTGATTTTGCCGATCGAAAAGCCGGTCTGCCTTGCGATTTCGTCGAGCGGCTTTGAGTAGAAATAGCGCAGCACGAAGGTACAGCGGCGATCCTCGGCGAGCTCCCCGAGGAATCTGTCGAGCACCTCGCGCAGGCGGTAGTTCTCCGCCTCATCCGCGGGGGATCCGCCGCCGGGAATGCATTCGCAAAGCTCGTCGATCAGCTGCTCCGTGTTGCCGCCACCCCGTTTCGAGCGGTGCTCGTGACGGTAACGGTCGATTGAAATACGGCGCGTAATTTTTGAAAGATAAGCGCCGAGCAGATCGGGACGGTCGGTCGGCATGTTGTTCCACGCGGCGAGGTATGTATCGCTGACGCACTCCTCGGCGTCCTCACGGTTGCCCGTGAGCGAGTACGATATGCCATGCAGCATCCGACCGTATTTTGTGTCGCTCTCCCTGATTGCCCTTTCATCGCGTGACCAGTACAGGCCCACTATTAAACAGTCCTCCATTTTTCTCCCCCTTACACTTTTCGGGTCTCACCACTAATCTCGTCAGAATTGAACTGAGGTTTCAGTTATTATAGCAGAAAATTAAAAAAATTTCAACATGGGATATGCCTATGCGATTTTTAGAAAGTTCTTTGGCCTTGGCGAGCTCTCGCCGTGAAGGCCTCCGACGGTGAAGAAGTGTACTTTTCTGCCGCGAGTAGAGAAAAGTACAGTTAAGGCATCACCGCGCAATGTCCGAGTGGCACACTTGCCGGGCATTTTTCCGTCATATTTCACAAAAATCCTTGTCTGTAGCGCTGCTACAGCCTGCG
>CAKRSS010000005.1 GCA_934401725.1 uncultured Eubacteriales bacterium
CTTTACTACAAGCCCGATAAGGACCCCTATGAGACCATGCTCGACATGTACGAGCGCGGCCTCGACTGCGCTGCGGCGGACAAGTTCTTCGCCACGCTGCGCGAGCACATTGTCCCGCTGCTATCCCGCGTCAAGGCAGCCCCGCAGATCGACGACAGCTTTGTTTTCCGTCACTACCCCGTCGAGGCGCAGCGCCGGTTTTCGGACGTTCTGCTCGACTCCATCGGCATCAACCGCGAGTTCTGCGGTATCGCCGAGACCGAGCACCCGTTTACCAACAGCTTCAGCCGTCACGACGTCCGCGTGACCACGCACTATTACGAGAACAACGTCATAAGCTCGATGTACTCGGTCATTCACGAGGGCGGGCACGCGCTCTATGAGCTGGGCAGCGGCGAGGAGTACGAGGGCACCTGCCTGTCCGGCGGTGTGTCGATGGGCATACACGAGAGCCAGTCGCGCCTGTTCGAGAACATAATCGGCCGCAGTCGCGCCTACATAGACACGATATTCCCCACAATGCAGGAGCTGTTCCCGGAACAGCTGGCGGACGTCGACGCCCGCCGCATGTGGCTGGCCGTCAACAAGAGCCAGCCGTCGCTCATCCGCACCGAGGCGGACGAGCTGACATACTGCCTGCACATCATGGTTCGCTACGAGCTTGAGCGCGACATCATCGCCGGGCGGCTGAGAGTCGCCGACCTGCCGGACGCTTGGGGTGAGAAATACTACGAATACCTCGGCATCAATGTCCCCGACGACACGCGCGGCGTGCTTCAGGACTCGCACTGGGGCGGTGGCTCCATCGGCTACTTCCCGTCCTACGCGCTCGGCTCTGCCTACGGCGCGCACATCATGGCCGTCATGCGCCGGACGCTTGACGTCGACAGCCTCATCCGCGAGGGACGCATATCCGAGATCGTCGCATGGCTGACCGAGCGCATATACCGCCACGGCTGCCGCTACGACCCGTCCGAGCTGCTCACCATGTGCCTCGGAGAGCCGTTCGACCCACTGTATTTCACAAAGTATCTTGAGGATAAATACGAAAATATAATGGCGGAGAGCCGCAAGTGAGGTTAAAATGAAAATCGGAGCACAGCTTTACACCGTCCGCGATTTCTGCAAGACGCCCGAGGGACTTGAGGATTCGCTTCGCCGCGTAGCCGAGATGGGCTACACCACCGTGCAGCTGTCCGGCGTCTGCGAGTACGATGCTGCATGGATGGCCAAATTGTTACGCCGCTATCACCTGCACGCCGACATCACGCATTTCAGCTATAAGCGCATCGTCGGCGACACCGCCGCGACCATCGCCTTCCACGACCGCATGAAGTGCCGCTACATAGGTCTCGGCTCTATCCCGGACTTCAAAAAGAACGGCGCGCGCCTCGAGGACTTCGAGGCCTTCCTGACTGCCATCGCGCCCGCGGTACACGAGATTGCGGCGTCGGGAAATCACAAGTTCATGTACCACAATCACAATATGGAGCTGTCCCGCGTCGACGGCAAGACATACCTCGACCTGCTCTGCGAGGCGTTTCCGGCCGACGAGCTCGGCATCACGCTCGACACCTACTGGATACAGGCGGGCGGCGGCGACCCCGCATGGTGGCTGCGTCGTCTGAAGGGAAGAGTCGACTGCGTGCACTTCAAGGACATGGTCTACTGCGGTGAGGACAAGGCCGTCAGAATGGCGCCCATCGGAGAGGGCAACATGAACTATCCCGAGATTGTCAAAGCCTGCCGCGCGGCGGGCGTTAAGTACGCCTACGTCGAGCAGGATCACTGCTACGACGAGGATCCGTTCGACTGCCTCGTGCGCAGCTACAACTACCTGCGCTCGCTGGGGCTCAGCTGAGGTGACGACATGGAAAAAGTAAAACTCGGTATAATCGGTTGCGGCAACATAGGCGTGACGCACACAAAAAATATTTACAAGGGCAAGTGCCCCGAAATCGAGCTTGCGGCGGTGGCGGATCTCGTCCCCGCACGGCTTGACGCCATCCGCTCGCTCTGGCAGAGCCAGCGCGACGAGGGCGGCAGCGCGCCCGAGCCGCGGTATTTCGCCTCGGGCGACGAGCTTATCGCGTCGGGAAGCGTCGACGCGGTACTCGTCGCAGTGCCGCACTACGCGCACCCCACCTTCGCCATTAAGGCGTTCGAGGCGGGACTGCACGTCATGAGCGAGAAGCCGGCGGGCGTCTACACGCTGGCGGTGCGCGAGATGATGGCGGCGGCTGACCGTCACCCCGAGCTTGTGTTCGGCATGATGTTCAACCAGCGCACCAACTGCGTCTACCGCCGTATGCGCGAGATAGTGAAGAGCGGCGAGCTCGGCGAGATACGGCGTACAAGCTGGATTATCACCGACTGGTACCGTCCGCAGTATTACTACGACTCGGGTGACTGGCGCGCGACGTGGTCGGGCGAGGGCGGGGGAGTGCTGCTCAACCAGTGCCCGCACAACCTTGACCTCTGGCAGTGGATATGCGGCATGCCCACGCTGCTTGACGTTCACATGCACATGGGCAAGTGGCACGACATCGAGGTCGAGGACGATGTAACGGCCTACTGCGAGTACAAAAACGGTGCGACCGGCACGTTTGTCACCTCGACCGGCGACTACCCCGGCACAAACCGCTTCGAGATAGTCCTCGACGGCGGCACGCTCGTCTGCGACAAGAAGTCGCTGACGCTGGCGCGGCTGGATAAGCCTATCGACGTCTATTCCGCCAAAAACAGAACCGCTGTCTTCGGGCACCCGACGAGCACGCTCTCGAACGTCGAGACCGACGGGCAGAACCCGCAGCACTCGGGCGTCCTGAACGCCTTCGCGGGCGCGATACTGCGCGGCGAACCGCTCGTGGCGGACGGCCGCGAGGGCATCAACGGCCTGCTTATCTCCAATGCCATGCACCTCTCTGCATGGACGGGCAAGGCGGTCACGCTGCCGTTTGACGAGCAGCTGTTCTGCGACGAGCTGATGAAGCGCGTGGCGACGTCGCGGCGCAAGTCCGGCGCGGCCGCGGGCGGCGCGGCGGACACCGAGGGCTCGTACTGAGCGAAGCTGAACGTAGGGGCAAACGCAAGGTTGCACGTAAGGCTGAGTGCAAAACCGGGCGTAAAGCCAAACGTAAAAACGCAATTTGTGCGTGCTTTTCTGCCGTAAGACGGAAAAGTGCGCACTTTTTCGGCCGGGGGTGAAACCTTCGGGCGGTTTTTTCGTACTTATGGGGTGAGAAGCCCGGAGCGAGCAGACTGGACGGCGGCAGCGCGCGGCCGCGTTCCCGTTAAGTGCCGGAAAGGAGAGTCCGCATGGACGACAATGCAATAATCGAGCTGTTCGGCGAACGCGACGAGCGGGCGCTGAGCGCGGTAAGCGACAAATACGGGCGGCTGTGCCGCGGAGTTGCATACAACATACTCGGCAGCGAGCAGGACGCCGACGAGTGCCTAAACGACACGCTCGCGGCGCTGTGGAACAGCATTCCGCCCGCCGCGCCGCTGTCCCTTGGGGCGTACGTCTGCGGAGTTGCGCGGAATCTGGCTCACAAGCGCTTTGACTACAACACCGCCGCGCGCCGCCGCACACAGAACGACATCTCGCTCGACGAGCTGGCGGAGTGTCTGCCCGACACGGCGTCTGACGACGCAGGGACGCTCGGCGAGGCCATAAACGGCTTTCTCGCCACGCTCACGCCGGAAGCACGGCGCGTGTTCGTCCGGCGCTACTGGATGGCGGAGAGCGTTGTCGACGTGTCTCGCGCGTGCGGCATGAGTCAGGCGGCGGTCAAGACGCTTTTGCACCGACTGCGCGGGCGGCTTAAAAAATATCTTGAGAAGGAAGGTATTACAGTATGAAAAAGCAGCAGCTAAAGGACGCGCTGGACGGGATAGATCAGCGTTATATAGATGAAGCACTGTCGCCTGCGACACCGCGGCACAGCGCCGTCCGGCGCATGACGGCCTCGCCGTGGTTCAAGACCGCGGCGGCGTGCGTGGGACTTTCGGTGCTTCTGTCGGCGGCGGTGATAGCGCCCGCAGTTATCGAAAAATTCCGTGGGAACGACGACCCATACCTGCCCGGAAGCGACATTGTCTCCCGCTCTGACGGCCAGCTACCGTCCGACGACACCTCGTCAGACGACACCTTGTCAGACAGCACGCCCTCCGCGCCGTATGGCACCATAGATGACGACCTTGTCTACGGCAACATTGTTTCTGCGGGGACGATGGAGGAGTTCGAGGCCAGGACCGACGTCAGCTATTACGTGCCGAGCCGCCTGCCGGAGACCTACTCGCTGTACGAGATAGGCCTGTACGGCAGCGGGAACGGCACGAGCGTGTCCGTCGTATACCTGTTGAGCCCGGCGGTGTCGAACCGGTATGCGGACGACAAGCTGAACAATTTTATCGTCAACACCTATATTTTCGATTCCGCCGCCAAGGCCGGTGAGGCACTGCTGCGGTACATCAAGGGCTGCGCTATGACGGAGCTGCCGGACGGCTCCGTGTGCTACACGCGGAATGAGTACGGCTATTACGGGGGCAGCGGGCATACTCCCGCGGGAACCTCCGTTGTCGGTTACGAGATAGTGCGCGTTGTCGACGGGAGGTACATTGTCTACATGCGTATGCCGGCGCATATCGGAAGTATGATAGATTACGCCGCTGTCACACGTCGTCCGGAGGCGGGCACGTCGGGGCAGACGCCCACGCACAGCTACGACAATGACGCCGCCATGTGGTACCGCGCCTTTATGAAGTCCAGCTCGCTGATGGGGCAGCGCTCGGACGGGCTCGGGAACTATGCGAAGTTTGTAGTTCAAAGCGCCGACCAGCTGAACGCCCTGCGCGAGTACATCACGGAAGACCAGATGTATGACCTTGCAACCGACAGCAGCTATTTTGAGAACGGCTATTACATCGCTCTCGCCGCGCACCTCACCAGCGGCTTGACAAAGCTGAAGGAGCTTAAGGTCGAGAGCGGCGGCGAGAAAATACTGCTCTCGTGCACCTACGCCCCGGGAATTACCGACGACATGCGCTTTCTGCTCGTGCTGGTTCCCATTCAGGGGACGTACGACGGGCGGCCTATATCCGTCGAGATACGCGAAGCGAAATAAAGTCACCGCCGCGCAATTGCGCCATCGGAATTACGCGGTAAAGCCCAAAACAAAAATCTCTCCCGGACCGGGCTCGGTCCGGGAGAGATTCTTATTTTGCTTGTCTCAGCCTTTTTGCGCCCGGTTCTCGCGCATCTCGCGCTTCGGGCGGATGGCGAATATCCTGGCCCACGGCCGGTAGGCGGCAAGGCAGAACGCCCCGCCCGCAACCGCGCAGACGCACCATATCGCGATGGTAGTCTGCCAGCCGTAGCCCTGCGCGATGGCGGCGATGCCCCAGATGGACACCGAACTGCCGACGTAAACAAAGCTGTTGATAAGCCCCGAGATGAACGAGACGTTGTCGTACCGCTCAAAACGCTTGGGCACAAGGCCGATTATCACAAAGTTTGCCGCGTGCATTCCGGCGCATATCAGCGCGAGCAGCAGCACGGCGAGTATAGGGCTCGCAGAGTGGACGAAGAACAGTATCAGCGCCGCGGCGGCGCTCATGAGGTATATCGACGCCGCGCAGACCAGCTCGTTTGTGAAGAAGCGGCGGTAGTAGGCCAGCACCTGCGGGTAGATGACGGTGGTCACGAGCGGGATTATCACGCCGCTGAGAATGGACGAGCCCGAGCCGTAATTGAAGGTTTCGGATATGTAGCTCGGCAGCCAGGACGTGATACTGTCGCGCAGTATGCCGAGACAGATGACCGACAACATGATCATACCGAGCACAAATATAAGGCTTTTTGGCAGCTTTATTTTTGATTTGTGATGTGCTTTTGCGCTGTTCGCGCTGTTTTCACCGGACGGGTCTTTCCCGCTTTGCGCCGCGTCTGCGTCGGGCGCGGCAGCCTCGCTGACTGTTCCGCGGCGCTCGGCGTAGCGGACAATGCGCGGGTAGAACGTCAGCCATGCGGCGACGATAAGCGCCGCGCCGCCGGACGAGACAAAGAACACCGCCCGCCAGCCCCACAGCGAAATTATCAGCGGCGCGACGAGGTAGACGAGCATCGTCCCGACCGAGCTGCCCCAGGACACGATGACGGTTGCGTCCTCATAATCGGAGGGCGTGCAGTAGCCGGACAGTATGCGGACGATGGGCGGCCAGAGCATGGCCTGCGCCAGTCCGTTGACCGCCCATATGACGGTCATCTGGGGAACGGTCGAGCAGAGCGGGATGGCGAGGTTGAGCAGGACGGACGTCCCGAGCCCCATCACCATCAGCCGGTTCGGCGGTATGCGGTCGCCGAGGTAGCCGCTGATGGACTGCCCGAGGCCGTAGGCTATGAACAGCGCGGTCGTGACAGGGGCAACATCGGTTTTTGCCCAGCCCATGTCGCGTATTATCTCGACGGTCACGGCCGCGAAGTTTACGCGGGTGATGTAGCTGCCGAGGTAGGTCGCGGCGCACAGCAGTGCCAGCAGCCGCGCGTGACGCTTGTCGGGGATTTTTCTTAAGGTTGTCATGTTGTGCCTCTCCTCCGGACGGACCTGGCCGGGGCCGGATACGAAAATCAACCTATTCTACCATGGAGGCGGGGCAAAGTCAAGAGATTCGGACAAAAACCGGGGTGGGGAGGGGGCGTATTACATATGCCATGCGCAGGGGTGTGTGCTATTGCATATGCACGTATGCTTTTTCAGATAAGTTCTGAGGCCTTGGCAGGCGCACGCCTCCTCCTCCAAAAAGCGGCGAGACCCGCCGGGTTACCCGGCAAGCCTCGCCAATGGAAGATTACTTCCTTATCAAAAACTCATTTTTCCTTCTTTTTTCTCAAAACCACCATCGCCAGCGGCAGCACCGCGAGCATGCCTATCGGAGCTATGGCTCCACAGCCCTTCTTTTCGCCGGATGCCGCGGTCGTCGTCTCGTCGGGAGTCGGGGTGGTCGTCTCGGATGGAGTGGGCGTGGTGGTGTCGGACGGCGTCGTGTCGGCGGAGGTCTTGGTGAACTTGTCAGCCGCGGCGGCGTCCTCGAGCGACAGCGACTTCAGCGCGGCGTACTTCTCGGCAATCCACTTTTCAAATATCGGCTCGACCATGTACATGCCGTCTGCGTTGAGATGGCTGACGTCGTTGGGGCCGATGCAGTACTTCGCGCGGCAGCGCGCGTCGGACATGTTGATGCCGGTGAACTTTTCATCGGCCGCGTAGAGACAGACGATGTGCGCGTCGTTGTAGTACTCGGCAAGCTCGCGGATGGCGTCGGCGTAGTCGTTGTTGGTGCCGAGGAAGCCGCTCTCGGACTTGTGGCTCCAGGGCGTGACGAGAACTATCAGTGCGTCGGGGTTCTTCGCACGGATGCCCTTTATCATGATGTTGATCGCGCCCTTGATGGTGGTGCCGCGGGTGTCGTCGTTTTTGCCGAAGGGAACGTTGTAGTGACGGTCGTTGCGCCCGCCCTCGATGATGTAAATGTCGCCGCCGTCGGGCAGCTCGCCGTAGCGCGTGTGCATGGGGGGCTGGTTGGAGCCGATGCCCGACGCCGTGGCCAGCGTGTTGCCGCCGATGCCGTAGTTGTGGAAGGTCATGCCGTACTTGTAGCCGAGCAGGTTGACCCAGGTCTGATGCTGACCGAGCTGCGAGCCGCCGAAATAGCTGTCGCCGATGGCGTACAGCTTCAGCCCTTCGAGCAGGGTGTAGTAGCTCTCGTTCTGGCCGACGAGCCAGTCGGCTGCCTCATCGACGGAGCCGAACGAGGAGAGCGTCTTTATGGTAGTGTGGTTGACCTTGGGCGCGTTGCCGGAGGTCAGGAGCATGGACTGGCAGAGCCGTATGTTCTCAAACGCTGCGGCGTGCGCGGCCAGCTTTTCGTCGCCGACAAACAGCAGGTCGGAAACCTTGACGGGGTAGTGCTCACACAGCTCGTCAAGCAGGCGCAGCGCACGCTCGAGTGTGTCAGAGCAGCTGACGACAATACCGGTGTAGCCGCGGCTTACGAGCGACTTGGCGACGGCGCCGTCGGACGACGTGTCGAACACCAGCGTGTACTGGCGCGCGGCGTCGTAGCCCTCGGGCAGGCAGATGCCATAGTTCAGCTTGCTGCCGGACATGTCAGTGTAGGACGCATCGGCCAGCTTGCCGTCAGTGGAGGCGGTGAGCGCCGTGAAATCGGTCTTTTCAATGAGGTAAACGTCGGGGATCAGCGCTTCCTCAGAGGTGTACACGGGTGCGTAACGCATGCAGAGACGGAGGTTTTCGTTGTCCTCGGTCGTGGTGTAGGCGTAGACGCGGTATTTGTCCGTCAGCTCTATGCTGTAAACGTCGCAGCCGGTGAGATAGACGCGCGATTTGTCAAACGCCCAGGACGAGGACGAGCCGACCTTCTTCCAGTGCGAAAGCGTGAGAACACTGGTGGTGGCGAAGCGGCCTCCGTCAAAGTCGGTGAAGGTCTGGTCGAAGAACAGGACAGTGGTGCCGGCCTTTGGAACGGTGAACACGTCGGAATAGTAGTAGTCGACGTTATTCGGCGAGGTGATTGTGTATTTGGCCGAGTCGTGGTACTGCGAGCCTATGTAGCCGTGGTTCCACTTGAGTCCGGCGACGGGCGTTCCGAAGAGCGTTGCGCCGGTGACGGGGCTGTAAAGTATGGGATCGGGCCACTCGGTCTTCTGCGTGCCGCGCGAGGCAATGGTGCCGGGCTCGGACGTCTCCGCCCAGCGTACGGTTACGGGAGCGTCAATAAAGACGGTCGAGTAGGAGGTGTTGGGGCGGCAGCACAGGCGGATGACCTCGTTGTCCTCGCTCGTGACGTAGCTGAAGGTAGTGCCCGAGAGGACAAGGGAGTCAAGCGCATTGAAGCCGTCGTCGTACTCGTAATGCGAGCCGACCAGCTTGTAGCGGGTGAAGGCGTTGTAGGCGCTGTTGGGGGAGGACTTGATGTCAAAGCTTAGACGCGTGCCCTTTTTAGGGATGCGGATGAGCCCGGAGACGGCGTAGCTGTTCGAGGTGGAGGCAGAGAACAGCTTGACCTCTTTAGCGGAGCCGTTTGTGTTGGTCGCAGAGCTTGCGTAGCCGCAGAACCAACGCAGCCCCTCAATTGTGCCGTCCGACTTGAGCGTGGCGGTGAAGTCGAGAGCTTCGAGCTGCGACTTGGTGCTCGGGGATGTCGTAGGCTCGGAGTAGACTGTGGGCAGGCTCGCATCGTTCACATAGGGAACGCAGATGCGGATGGCCTGGTTGTCGCGGTCGGTGATGAACTCGTAGTCCATGCCGCCGGAGGCGGACTTGGTCTGGCCGACGTATTCGTACTTCGACGTGCCCTCAAGATTGGTGCCGTCGAGGTCGAGCACCCAGTTGCTGCCCGATTGCTTCCAGGTGGAGAATGCCCAGACGTTGTTTGGCACGTAGGAGCCGTTAAGCGTGAAGCTCAGGCGCGTGCCGGCCTTCTCGACGACGATAACGTCGGAGTACCGCCAGCCCGAGGACGCGTCGGACAGCCCGTTTTTGTAGTTCTGATTGGTGCTGTGGCCGACGTAGCCGGCGTTCCATTTTACGTTCAGCTCATTCGCCGCGGAAACGGAAATCATTCCCGCCGGAAGCAGCAGAACGACTGTCAGTAGCGTCAGCAGCGTACAGACGATTTTTTTCATGAATGTGTTCCTCCAAAAGATTTTTTGTTGCCTTCAATGATATCACATTTGCCGGTAATTGTCAAGTATTTGCCGATTTTTATGTGCGCAATGCACAAAAGTTCTGCATAAGCCCTTGCTGCACTCCAAATGTTGAACTTCGCACTCAAATCCCACACAAAACAACACAACTCAACACCCGACCTGTGAAATTGCGACCACAATTCACAAAAACCTGTTGACAAACGTGAGATTCAGTGCTATAATCATGCTGAGCAAACGTTTTCGGCGGGCTCTTCCTGTCGCCTGCCGTGCTTCACCCTTAACCCCAACCCCTTTTTGAAAGTTTTTGCGGGATCCAAGGGGGCTTTTTTCAAAAAGCCCCCTTGGCGGGGTCTGGGGCAGCGCCCCAGAATATTCCACGGAGGTGCCTATGCTTGCGATTGAGCGCAGATCAATGATATTGAACCAACTTAAAAACGAAAAGCGCGTGACGGTGTCGGACATGAGCGCCAAGTTCGGCGTGTCCGAGGAGACCATACGGCGCGACATGGAGCGCCTCGAACAGGAGGGCTACGCCACAAGAACATACGGCGGCGCAGTCTATAACGAGGACAGCCGCGAGCTGCCGTATGAGGTGCGTAAGCGCACAAATGTCGAGGCCAAGCAGCGCATCGCCGCGCAGGTCGCCGCCATGATAAGCGACGGAGACTACGTCATGCTCGACGAGTCGACAACGTCGATGTACATAGCGCGCGCGCTCAAGGTGCGGCGCAATATTACGCTGATAACAAACTCGATCGAGATAGTCCTCGAGCTTGCGGGCGACGTGCAGGGGTGGAATATTCACTGCACGGGCGGCCAGCTCAAGCCATATGCGCTGGCATTCACGGGACACCGCGCCGAGAGCATGGTCGGCGCTTACCACGTCAATTTCACCGTCATATCGTGCGAGGGACTTGACCTCGAGGCGGGCTATACCGACTCGCGCGAGGAAAACGCGCTGCTCAAGCGCGCGATGATGGCGTCGGCCAAGAAAATAATTCTGGCCGCCGACGGCGATAAGTTCGGCAAAACGTCGTTTGTCAGCGTCGGCAGACTCGACGAGCTCGATACGCTCGTCACCGACCGCGACCCCGGCGAGGAATGGCGCACGCGGCTCGAGGAGGCCGGAGTCAGGCTCGTAATAGCAGAATAGTTCAAGGTGACACCGAGCAATTCCGATGACGCAATCGCTCGACGATGCCTTCAATAAAATACATACCCGGAGGAAACATGAAAGCTCTTGATGTGCTTATAGATTACTCAAGAAAATACGGCGCGGACCCCACGCTGGTAAACGCCGGCGGCGGAAATACGTCGGCAAAGGAGGGGGACGTGATGTACATAAAGTGCTCGGGAACCGCCCTCAAGGACGCTACCGCCGACAGCTTCGCACGCATGGACATGAACGCCCTGCGCCAAATTCTCACCCGTCACTACCCCGAAACCGACCGCGAGCGTGAGGCGGCGTTTCTCGCCGATATGATGGCCGCGAGATGTCCCGGCGAGGAGAACAAGCGCCCGAGCGTCGAGACGCTGCTGCACGCTATCTTCCCGCAGAAGTACGTGCTGCACCTGCACCCCGCGCTCGTCAACGGACTGACCTGCTCGCGCGGCGGCGAGGCGCTCGCACGCGAGATATTCGGCGACGGCGTGGTCTGGATACCCGCCTGCCGCCCCGGCTACATACTTGCAATGCTCATGAACGACCGCTTTGAGGCGGCCGGAGATGAAATAAATGTCGTCCTGCTCGAAAATCACGGCGTTTTCTTCGCCGCCGATACAAGCGAGGGACTTGCCGCACTGCTCGACGACATGATGGCAAAGCTGGGCGCGCGCGTCGGTCAGAAGCCTGACGTCGTGCCGGACGCACCCGAGCCCGTGCCGGGCACCGGCGTGCGCCTTGCGGCGCTCGGCGGATTTGCCTGCTGGCATTTCATTGGCGGACGCACGGCGGAGGAGTTTGCCTCAGGCCGCGAGGCGGCTGCGGACATGATGACGCCGTTTGACCCCGATCAGGTCGTCTACTGCGGCGCCGGGGCGCAGTTCGTGGAGGACGCCGCGACGATAGCTTCAATCGACGCCAAGGTCGCTATCGTCCGCGGCGTGGGACTCTACGCCTTCGGTAAGGACGAAAAGGCGGCGCGCAACGCAATGCTCCTGACGGCGGATTCCATGAATATCGCCGTCTACACGCGCTCGTTCGGCGGGGCGTCCCACCTTTCGGAGGAGCTGGTGGACTTCCTCGTTCATTGGGAAGCCGAAAGCTACAGACAGAAGGTGTGACACATGGAAAAGCATGAAATATTGAAGCTGCTGTCCGCGCCGACGGCGGAGGAGCGGCTGAATAACCTCGAGGCGCTTGTCGCGCACGAGGAGACGCCCGCCGTCCTGCTTGAGTACGCGAACAACCACATACATACAACCTACTCATTCTCGCCCTACACGCCGACGTCGGCGGTCTGGTTCGCCCGCGCGGCGGGATTGCCGACGGCGGGCATCATGGATCACGACAGCATAGGCGGCGGCGAGGAGTTCCGCGCGGCGGGACGTATCGCCGGCGTCGGAACGACCTGCGGACTTGAGTGCCGCGTCAGCATGGCGGGCACGCCGTTCGCCGACCGCAAGCTCAACAGCCCCGACCAGCCCGGCGTCGCCTACATGGCCATTCACAGCGTCCCGGCTGACAAATTCGGCCGGCTTCAGGAGGTCTTCGCGCCGCTGCGCGAGCGGCGCAACGCGCGCAACCGGCGCATGGTCGCGCGCATAAACGAGATAGTCGCGCCGTCCGGCATCGAACTCGATTTCGAGCGCGACGTGCTCCCGCTGTCGATGTTTGACCGCGGCGGAAGCGTCACCGAGCGGCACCTGCTCGCGGCGCTTGCGTTGCGCATAACCGACACGGTCGGCATGTCCGGTGTTCCGGCGTTCCTGACGGACAGACTCGGCATTTCGCTGTCGGCGCGCCAGCGCGAGTGGCTTGCGCAGTGCGATCCCACCTGTTTTGAATACGACGTGCTGGGCGTGCTCAAGTCGTCGCTCAACGCGCGGACGTATATCCCCGCGACAGATGAGCTTATGACGCTCCCCGAGGTGGTGCGCCTCGCCGACGAGGTCGGCGCGATACTTTGCTATGCCTATCTCGGCGACGTCGCCGACTCGCCCACAGGCGACAAGCGCGCCGAGCACTTCGAGGATGGCTACCTTGAGGAGCTGCTGGCGTTTCTGCGCGAGAGCGGCGTCGGCGGCGTAACGTTTATGCCGTCGCGCAACACGCACGAGCAGCTTGAGCGCCTGATGGGACTCTGCCGCCGCTTCGACTTCACACAGATCTCGGGTGAGGACATAAATCAGCCGCGCCAGAGCTTTATCTGCCGTCAGCTGGCCGACCCGATGTTCTCGCACCTCGTCGCCGAGACCTGGCGGCTGGTCGGGCGCGAAAAGTAAAACGCACACACAGTGGAGGATAATATATGAAAACAAAAGCAGTAAGACTGCACGGCGTCAATGACCTGCGCATTGACGAATTCGAGCTCCCCGAGCCCGGTGAGGACGAAATACTCGCCCGCGTCATAACCGACTCGCTATGCCTGTCGTCGCTCAAGGCGGCAAGGCTGGGCACCGAGCACAAGCGCGTGCCCGCCGACATCGCCGAGAATCCCGTCGTCATCGGACACGAGTTCTGCGGCGAGATAATCAAGGTCGGTTCGCGCTGGGCGGACAAATTCAAGCCCGGACAGAAGTTCACCGTTCAGCCTGCAATGAATTACAAGGGCAGTCTGGCGGCGGCGGGGTATTCGTTCCCGCACTTCGGCGGCGACGCGACGTACATAATAATTCCCGCGCCCGTTATGATAATGGATTGCCTGTTTGTCTACGGCGGCGACAGCTTTTTCGGCGGCTCGCTCTCCGAGCCGATGTCCTGCGTAGCGGGAACCTTCCACGCCATGTACCACACAAAGCAGGGCGATTATGTCCACGAGATGGGCATAAAGGAGGGCGGCTGCATGGCGCTGCTCGCCGGTGTCGGCCCTATGGGACTGGCGGCCATTGACTACCTGCTCAACTGCGACCGCCGCCCGGCGAAGCTGGTCGTCACAGACATTGACGCTGCGCGGCTCGAGAGAGCAGAGCGCATACTGTCGGTTGAGTACGCGGCCGAGCATGGCGTCGAGCTGAAGTACCTCAATACCGCGCTATGCGAGGACTCCGACGCCGAGCTCCGGGCCTTCTCCGACGGTCACGGCTTTGACGACATCGTCGTCTTTGCGCCTGTGACGCCCGTCGTCGAGCAGGCGGACAGACTGCTCGCCGTCGACGGCTGCCTCAACTTCTTCGCAGGCCCGGCTGATACCGAGTTCCGCGCACGGCTCAACTTTTTCAACGTCCACTACTCGCGCACGCATATCTGCGGAACGACGGGTGGCAACAGCGAGGACATGAAGGAAGTCCTCGAGATGATGGGCAGCGGCAGAATAAATCCTGCGATACTCGTCACGCACATCGGCGGACTCGACTGCGTCCCCGAGACGACGCTGAATCTGAACCACATCCCCGGCGGCAAAAAGCTGATTTACACCGGTATAACGCTGCCGCTGACCGCCATCGCCGACTTCCGCGCGCTCGGCGCGTCCGATGCGCGCTTCGCAAGGCTTGCCGACATCACCGAGGCCAACAACGGCCTGTGGTGCCGCGAGGCGGAGAACTACCTGCTGGCAAATTTCAACTGACAAAACTACAAACACACAAATCCGCAAACTGACACACAAATACACAGAGAAAGGAAGAACTAAACATGGCAAAGGCTGTTGTGATGCCCAAAGCAGGCATCACCGTTGAGTCCTGCATAATCGGAAGGTGGAAAAAGAAGCCGGGAGACCGCGTCTCGGTCGGCGACATACTTTTCGATTACGAAACCGATAAGGCCTCCTTTGAGTGCGAGTCAACAGAGGAGGGAGTACTGCTCGAGTGCTTCTGGGGCGACGGCGACGAGGTGCCGGTGTTGGTCAACATCTGCGCGGTCGGTGAGCCCGGCGAGGATGTTTCTGCGCTCCGGCCGAACGGAGCCGCACACACCGACAAAAGCTCCGCCGCACCCGCGCCCGTGACCGAACCCACCGAGGCGACTTCCGTTACACATCCCACGACCGGCGAGATGGCCGGTTCACAGTCTGACACCCAGCCGGGGACACAGCCGGGCGCACAATTTACCTCCCAGACCGACAAGCAGCCCGCCGCTGACGGCGTGCTCCGGATTTCCCCGCGAGCCCGTGCTTACGCCGCGCGCAACGGCGTCGAGCCGACGGCTGCAACGCCGACAGGCGTTCACGGCCGAATAGTCGAGGCGGACGTGCGCAGGCTTATCAAGGACGGCCCTGCGGTGCGCGCCGTGGCGGCTGCCGACGGCAGCCCCGAGGCTTGGTCCGCAGATGTAGGTGAGTACGACGATGTGCGCTTCAGCGGTATACGCCGCGCGATTTCGAAGTCCATGAAGAGCTCGCTTTCGTCCGGCGCGCAGCTGACCAACCACCACAGCTTCGACGCTACCTCAATTCAGCGCGCACGCGCCGAGTTCAAGGCGGCGGGCGGTGAGCTCGGCGGCGTCACCATCGGAGACATGGTGCTGTTTGCCGTGTCGCGCACGCTGCTGAACCACCCCGACCTCAACGCCGTCATGCTCGACGACAACACCATCCGTCACTACCACAGCGTTAACCTCGCGGTCGCAATCGACACGCCGCGCGGCCTTATGGTGCCGGTCATACGCGACGCTGAAAAAAAGTCGCTGACCGAGATTTCACGCGAGGTAAAGCAGCTCGCCGAGGAGGCGAGGGGCGGCTCGATAAATCCGGATAAGCTTAAGGGCGGGTCGTTTACCGTGTCAAATCTCGGGGCGCTCGGCGTCGAGTCCTTCACGCCGGTCATCAACGCGCCGCAGACGGGTATTCTCGGTGTTTGCAGCATAGTTCCGCGCCCCCGCAAGAGCGGCGACGGCTACGAATTATACCCCGCAATGGGGCTTTCGCTTACCTACGATCACAGAGCTGTGGACGGCGGCCCCGCCGCAAGATTTGTCCGCGAGCTTTGTGCAAATCTTGAGAGCTTCACCGCTCTTCTGCTTAAATAAAGGAGACGTAAAACAATGAATAAATTTGATCTGATAGTAATCGGCGGCGGCCCCGGCGGCTACCTCGCTGCCGAGCGCGCCGCGGCGGGCGGTCTCAACACCGCCGTCATCGAGAAGCGCGCGCTGGGAGGCGTCTGCCTCAACGAGGGCTGCATCCCGACAAAAACGCTGCTCAACTGCGCCAAAATGTACCGCCACGCGACCGAGAGCGCCGCGTTCGGCGTCACGGTCGAGGGGGTGACGTTTGACCACGAGAAGGTTATCGAGCGCAAGAACCGCGTGGTAAAGACCCTGGTCGGCGGTGTCGGCATGACGATGAAGGCGGCGGGCGTCACGGTTATAAACGCGCGTGCCACAATCGAGGGCAAGAGCGCGGACGGCTTTGTCGTCAGCGCTGACAACGGCGAGAGCTACACCGCTGCGCGCCTCTGCATTGCGACCGGCTCCGACGCGTTTGTGCCGCCGGTTCCCGGCGTCAAGGAAGGGCTTATGTCGGGTATGGTCAAGACCAACCGCGAGATTCTCGACATGACCACGCTGCCGAAGAGCCTCGCCGTCATCGGCGGCGGTGTCATCGGCCTTGAGATGGCCTGCTACTTCGCTTCCGTCGGCGTCAAGGTCACGGTCATCGAGCGCAACTCCAAAATCGGCGGCGCGACCGACCCCGACATCTGCCGCGTGCTGATGCACGAGTATTCCAAGCGCGGAATGGAGTTCAAGCTGTCCTGTAATGTGCTGGCGGTGACGCCGAGAGCGGTCATTTATGACGACAACGGCGAGCAGTGCAAGTGTGAATGCGACCGCGTGCTGCTGTCGGTCGGACGGTGCGCGTCGACGGCTAACATAGGGCTTGAAAAGCTGGGCGTGGCGACCGAGCGCGGCGCTGTCGTGACCGACCGCTACATGTGCACCAACGTTGCCGGCGTTTACGCCGTCGGCGACTGCAACGGCAAGCTGATGCTGGCGCACACCGCATACCGCGAGGCCGAGGTGGCTGTCAACCACATGCTCGGCATCCGCGACGAGATGAGATATGAGTATATTCCGTCCGTAATTTACACCGATCCCGAGGTCGCGACGGTCGGCGAGTCGCGCGAGAGCGCCGAGGCGAAGGGTATGCAGGTCAAGGAGGTCAAGCTGCCTATGGCCTATGCCGGACGCTACGTCGCCGAGTCGGAGGGCGGCAACGGCTTCTGCAAGCTGGTCTACGACACCGGCCGCGACAGACTGGTCGGTGTACATATCGTCGGCCCCTACGCCTCCGAGATGATATACGGCGCCGCCCAGATGTGCGCCTCCGAGCTGCCGCTCGACTGTCTCAAGAAAATGGTATTCCCACATCCAACAGTCAGCGAGATCATACGCGAGTGTATGTTCAAACTCTGATTACAACCGCAACAGAAAGGAAATAAACCACAATGCCTAAGTCACTATTTGTCGATCCCGTGGCTACGAGAGCGCCGGGCAAAATTACGTTTGAGGACATTCCCGTAAACCAGTACAACAATACCGTCGAAGAGGAGAAGGCCAACTACTCCACAGAAGACTTTCTGCGCATATTCCGCGATATTTCCATCTGCCGTGAATTCGAATCCATGCTCAGTCAGATAAAGACGCAGAGCAGCTATAACGGCGTCGAGACCACCTACCCCGGCCCCGCGCACCTCTCGATGGGACAGGAGGCCGCCGCTGTCGGTCAGGCCTACCTGCTCGGCATAGAGGACTACACCTTCGGCTCGCACCGCTCGCACAGCGAGATACTTGCCAAGTCGCTTTCCTCCATCAACAAGCTGTCAGACGGCGAGCTGATGAACATAATGGAGAACTTCATCGGCGGCCGCACGCTGCGCGCTGTCGAGAAGCTCGGCAAGGTCGACTCGGTCAAGGAGCTGGCCGTCCGTTTCATTCTCTACGGAACGCTGACCGAGATATTTGCCCGCCGGAACGGCTTCCACATGGGACTCGGCGGCTCCATGCACGCTTTCTTCCTGCCTTTCGGAGTCTACCCCAACAACGCCATCGTCGGCGGCTCGGCTCCCATTGCGACGGGCGCCGCGCTGTATAAAAAGGTCAGCCGCAAGGACGGCATTATCGTCTGCAACGCGGGCGACGGCTCGCTCGGCTGCGGCCCTGTCTATGAGGCCATGAACTTCGCCGCCATGGATCAGTTCCGCACGCTCTGGGAGGGCGACATGAACGGCGGAATGCCCATACTTTTCAACGTGTTTGACAACAGCTACGGCATGGGCGGCCAGACCCGCGGAGAGACCATGGCGTACGACATGCTGGCGCGGCTCGGCGCAGGCATCACGCCGAGTCAGATGCACGCCGAGCGCATCGACGGCTTCAACCCGCTGGCCGTTATCGACGCCATGCGTCGCAAGCTCGCGCTGCTCCGCGCAGGCGAGGGCCCCGTCCTGCTCGACACCATTACATACCGCTACTCCGGTCACTCCACCTCCGACCAGAACGCCTACCGCTCCAAGGAAGAGCTGGACGCATGGCGTGAGTACGACCCCATGATAACCTACCGCCGCGCGCTTGTCGACGCCAAGGTCGCCGCCGACTCGAAGTTTGACGACATCGTCGCCGAGACCGTCGAGCGCATGACAATGATCTGCCGTCACGCCGCCGACAAGGAGTTCTCGCCCTACGCCGACTTCAAGGCCGACCCCGCCATCATCGAGCGCATGATGTTCTCGAACGGACACGTCCCGAAGATGGAGGGCAGACAGCCCGACGTCACGCTTCCCAAGGACGAGTGCCCGGCCTACGTCAAGATAAAGAGCAAAATCCGCACCGCGCTTGACGAGGAGGGCAAGCCCGTCAGCAAGATGAAGGCGTACAACATCCGCGACGGTATTTCCGAGTCGCTCATCGACAAATATTACGAGGATCCCACGCTCATCTCATATGGAGAGGACGTCCGCGACTGGGGCGGCGCGTTTGCGGTTTACCGCGGCATGATGGAGGCGATTCCGCACTCCCGCCTGTTCAACGCGCCTATTTCCGAGGCCGCCATTGTCGGCAGCGCCGTCGGTTACGGACTGTGCGGCGGCCGCGCCGTCGTCGAGCTGATGTACGCCGACTTTATCGGCCGCTGCGGCGACGAGATATTCAACCAGCTGTCCAAGTGGCAGGCGATGAGCGCCGGAATACTTAAGATGCCGGTGGTCGTCCGCGTGTCGGTCGGCTCAAAGTACGGCGCGCAGCACTCGCAGGACTGGACCTCGCTCTGCGCGCACATTCCCGGACTCAAGGTCTGCTTCCCGGCGACGCCCTACGAGTCGCGCGGCCTCATGACCGCGGCGCTCAACGGCACCGACCCCGTCATATTCTTTGAGAGCCAGCGGATTTACGACATGCCCGAGCAGTTCCACGAGGGCGGCGTTCCGGCTGAGCCCTACGAGATAAAGATAGGCGACACCAATCTCATCCGCCGCGGTGACGACGTCACCATCATCACGGTCGGCGCGGTGCTGTACCGCGCTGTAAAGGCGGCTGACACGCTTCGTGAAAAGTACGGTGTCAACGCAGAGATAATCAACCTGCACTCGCTTGTCCCGCTGGACTATGAGAAGATTGTCGAGTCGGTCAGGAAGACGGGCAAGGTTCTGCTTGTGTCCGACGCCTGCACGCGCGGCTCCTTCCTCAACGACGTCGCGCACAACATAAGCAATCTTTGTTTTGACTACCTTGACGCGCCCGTCGCGATTGTCGGAGCCAAGAACTGGATCACACCGCCCTTTGAGTTCGATGAGTTCTTCTTCCCGCAGGAGAGCTGGATAATCGACACCGTCAACGACGAGCTGCTCCCGCTTCCGGGGCACGTTTCGGAGCACACCGTTACCGAGGCAGAGCAGCTGCGCCGCCTGCGCGAGGGTGTGTAATAATTAAGGCATCATCGCGCAATGTTCGAGTGGCACACTTGCTTGCATCTTTTCCGTCACACTTCACAAAAACCCTTGCCGGTAGCGCTGCTACCGGCTGCGGATTTTTGTTTCATCTGACGAAAAATCTGACTGCGCAATTGCGCCCTCGGAATTACGCGGTGAAGCCTAAAAAAACACGAGAGCATTTAGCTCTCGTGTTTTTTTAGGCTTTGGACGCGCTATTCTATTTCGTCCTCAATCTGTCGGAAGTCCGCGCAGTCGAAAAATTCCGCCAGCGAGATGCCGAGGCCGTCGCACAGCTGCTTCAGCGTGACGATGCCGGGATTGAGGCTTTTGCCGTAGAGAATGTTTTTGAGCGTCGACGGCGGCACGTTTGCGCGCACCGCAAGCTGATTCAGCGAGAATCCGTACCGGTCGCACAGAATGAGAAGGCGCTCTTTTACAGCAGTCAATGTGTCCATATCGGCCTCCGGTCAGCGCTTGTTGGTGAGGCCGAGGATGAAGTCCGTCGACGTACCGTACATCCGGGCAAGGGCAATGACAAAGCAAACCGGAATCGCCCGTTTCCCGGTTTCGTAATTGCTGTATACTCTTTGGTTGATTCCGAGGTAGGCGGCAACCTGCTTTTGCGCCAGGTCTGCGTCCTCTCGCAGGTCGCGCAGACGCGGAAAATATGCTTTCAAATTCATCACCCTCACCCATTATATCTTACTATTAAAAAATAGTATCGACATTACTATCGTGCGATGCGTCAGTCAAACAGCTCGCTTGCGGCCCCGACTATCAGGCGGAGTGCGGCGTTCATATCCGGGGCCTCGACAGTACAGCCGGCCGCCTTGGCGTGTCCGCCGCCGCCGAAGTGCGCGCAGAGAGAAGCGACATTTGCGTCGCCGTTCGAGCGTGCCGAGACGCGGAAGACGGGCGCATCGTCCGGCTGGCGGACGGAGATTGCTATCTCCACGCCGTCAATGCCGCGGGCGACGTCGACAAGGCCATCGTAATAATCGGCGGGTACGCCGAGCGCGGTCAGCGCCGCGTAATCCATCGCGACGATGGCGAGGCGGTTGTCGCAGTAGAAGTGTATGTTCTCAAGCGCGGCGTGTGTCAGCGCGAGCGACTCGCGCGGCTTGGAATCGAACAGGCGGAAGTTCCACTCGGCGTAGTCAAACGAGCCGTCCATGAGCTCTGCCACGCGGCGGTGGGTTCCGGGTGTGGTGTTCGAGTACTTGAAGCAGCCGGTATCGGTGGCAATGGCCATATAGATGAGCCCAGGAAAGCGCGGCGGCAGTGCTTTGATAGCACCGCCGGACAGCAGCTCCTTAGCAATGTCGAAGATTATCTCGCCGCAGGCTGCGGCGTCGGGACGTATGAGGTAATCGGCGTAGGGCGTGCCGGAGGCGTGGTGGTCGAGCATGAGGTCGACGTGATACTCGCGTCCGAGCGCCTGCATCTGGCCGGGCGCCGCCGTATCGACGGTGACGACGCGCTCGATTTCGAAGTCGTCCGGGATGGAGCAGGGAAGCACGCTATCCTGGAGTCCTTCTACGGCGAAGCGGAAGCGTCTGTTGACCTCGGACGAGCAGACGCACCGGGTCCTCGAACCCATGGCCTCGAGTAGCAGTCGAAGCCCGAACGCGGAGCCTGTGGCGTCCCCATCCGGGCGGTCGTGGAATATAATGAGGGTATTTGCGGCAGGCGTCAGTCTGTCGCAGACCTGGTTTAGTGTCAGGGCGGACAGGTTACTCATCGTGTCCGTCCTCTGTGTCGGTGCTGCCGTCCGTCTCGCCCTCGTCGTTGTCCGCGTATGTGAGGTTATTTATCAGCGACGAGATGTGCGCGCCGTGGGCGATTGAGTCGTCCGTGATGAAGGTCAGCTCGGGTGTTATGCGCAGGTTCATGCGCTCGGCCAGCATGTGGCGGATGAATCCTGACGACGATTTCAGCCCGCGGGCTACCTCTTTGGCGTCGCCGCGCAGGTGTGAGTAGTATATTTTGGCGTACTTGAGGTCGGGGGTCACTTCCGCCGCTGTGACGCTTATGAATGCGTCACGCACGCGCGGATCCTTGACGTCGCGAAGTATCGACGCCATCTCCTTCTTGACCTCGTCGTTTATGCGCCCGCGTCTGTAATTTGCCATGAATATCAGCCTTTCTGTTGGATTTTTGGGGCTCTGCCCCAAGCCCCTCGAAGGGAGCATTCTTGGGGCTCTGCCCCAAACCCCGCCAAGGGGGCTTTTGGAAAAGCCCCCTTGGAACCCGCAAAACTTTCAACAATGGGAAAGTGGGGTGGGGAAGTGAGTTTGAAGGATTAAAGTCGGTGGGAACCGAAGTTCTTGGGGCTCTGCCCCAATCCCCGCCAAGGGGGCTTTTCCAAAAGCCCCCTTGGAACCCGCAAAACTTTCGACAAAGGGGTAAGGCGGGATGGGGAAGTGAGTTTGAAGAATTAAAGTCGGTGGGGAGCAGAGTCCAAAAGCCCCAGAGGGAGGTGCTCCGGGATGTCGCCATGAGGCGGGCACCCCGGAGTAAAAAATCTTTGATTACTGAGCAGCGTCCACGATCGCGGTGAACTTCTCGGGAACGAGCGACGCGCCGCCGATAAGGCCGCCGTCGACGTTGGGCTTTGCAAGCAGCTCAGCCGCGTTCTTATCGTTCATCGAGCCGCCGTACTGGATGGTGACGGTCTCGGCGACGTCTGCGCCGTACATCGAAGCGAGCACCTTGCGGATAACGCCGCAGGTCTCCTCGGCCTGCTCGGGGGTAGCGGTGAGGCCGGTTCCGATAGCCCAGACGGGCTCGTAGGCGATGATGACGTTCTTAAGCTCCTCAGCGGAGACGCCTGCAAGGTCGAGCTTGGTCTGCATAGCGACGACCTCGTCGGTAATGCCGGACAGTCTCTGATCCTTGACCTCGCCGAGGCAGAGGATGACGCGCAGGCCTGCGGCCAGAGCGGCCTTTGTGCGCAGGTTGACGGTCTCGTCGGTCTCGCCGAAGTACTGGCGGCGCTCGCTGTGACCGATGATGACCACATCAACGCCGATAGCCTTCAGCATTTCAGCCGAAACCTCGCCGGTGTACGCGCCCTTGGGGGCGAAGTGGACGTTCTCGGCGCCGATCTTGATGTTGGAGCCCTTTGCGGCTTCCATAGCGGCGGCGATGGTTACGTAGGGAGCGCAGAAAATAATATCGCAGTTGTCCTTGCCGGCCACCATGGGCTTTACGGCATTGATAAATTCAGTCGCCTCGGCAGGGGTGAAGTTCATCTTCCAGTTGCCGGCGATAACGGTTCTTCTCTTTGCGGGATTCATTTTTTATGCCTTTTATGCCTTTCTGTTGTTTTATGAGTCTTGATTATTTGTCCTCGAGGCAGGCGATGCCGGGGAGCTCGAGACCCTCGAGAAATTCGAGAGACGCGCCGCCGCCGGTGGAGACGTGAGTCATCTTATCGGCGTAGCCCAGCTTTTCAACAGCAGCTGCGGAGTCGCCGCCGCCGATGATGGAGATAGCGCCGCTCTCGGCCACAGCCTTAGCGACAGCGTTGGTGCCCGATGCGAAGTTCGGCCACTCGGAAACGCCCATCGGTCCGTTCCAGACAACGGTTCCTGCGCCGACGAGCGATTTAGCGAACAGCTCCTGGGTCTTCTCGCCGATGTCGAGACCCATCCAGCCGTCCGGAATGGAATCGGAGTAGATGCGCATGAAGGTGGTGTTCTCGTCGTACTCGCGGCCGATGATGTTGTCGACGGGGAGCAGGAAGTTGACCTTGCGCTCGCGGGCCTTCTCAATCATCTGACGTGCGAGGTCGAGCTTGTCGTACTCGCAGATGGAGGTACCGACGGTCTTGCCCTCAGCCTTGAAGAAGGTGTAGGCCATACCGCCGCCGATGATGAGCGTGTCGACCTTGTCGATGAGGTTGTTGATAACGCCGATCTTGTCCGAGACCTTAGCGCCGCCGAGAATTGCGACGAAGGGACGTACCGGATCCTCAAGAGCCTTGCCCATGACGGTGATTTCCTTCTGAATCAGGTAGCCGCAGACAGCGGGAAGTCCGCCGTACATAGCGACGCCTGCGGTGGAAGCGTGAGCGCGGTGAGCGGCGCCGAAGGCATCGTTTACGAAAATGTCACCGAAGGAAGCGAGCTCCTTGGCAAACTCGGGGTCGTTCTTTTCCTCTCTCTTATCGAAACGGGTGTTCTCGAGCAGGATAGCGCGGCCGGGAACCAGAGCGGCGGCCTTTGCCTTAGCGTCGGGGCCGATGGTGTCGGCAGCGAGCGGGACGTCAAAGCCGAGCAGCTCGGACAGTCTCTTAGCGACGGGAGCCAGCGAGTACTTGGGGTTGACCTCGCCCTTCGGCTTGCCCATGTGAGAGCACAGGACGACCTTAGCGCCCTTGCCGAGCAGATACTTGATAGTGGGGATGGCTTCGACTATACGCTTGTCGGATGTAATGACGCCGTCCTTCAGCGGAACATTGAAGTCGCAGCGGACGAGAACTCTTTTGCCCGCAACATCGATGTCTTCGATGGTTTTTTTGTTGTAGGTCATGATAATATTTTCCTTTCAGATTTTTTACATCAATATAATCAGCACACCACCGGATAGTATACCACATTCCGGGGCGCATATCAATATTTTTTTGAAAATTTTAGGCGCTTCGGGGCAAAAGGGAGCGGTTCAGTCGGCACTGATGGCGCGGCGGAACTTTACGACGTTTGTCTCAAGGTCGGCACCGGGCGCGTAGAGGCTGGAGGTTCCGGCGACAAATATGTTCGCGCCTGCAAGGCTCATCTTGGTGGCGTTCTCGAATGAGACGTTGCCGTCGCACTCGATCTCGATATTGGGGTAGCCGGCCTTGTCGAGCATACTGCGCAGGCGGGCTATTTTTTCGATTGTCTGGGGAATCAGCTTCTGTCCCGAGTAGCCGGGGTTGACGGTCATGATAAGCACGGCGTCGATGTCGGGCAGCACCTCCTCGAGCACGCATAGCGGCGTCGCCGGGTTGAGCGCGAGCATGGGACGTGCGCCGGCCTGACGTATGTAGGCAAGCGTACGCTGGACGTGCGGGGTGGATTCATAGTGGATGGAGACGTAGTCGCCGGGGCGGAACTCGAAGCGATCCAGCTTGCAGTCCGGGCGGTCAATCATGAGGTGGATGTCGAGCGGGATGGAGGTAGCGCGGTGCAGCTTTTTGATGAAGTCGGTGCCGAGCGTGTAATTCGGGACGAAGACGCCGTCCATAATATCTATATGGAGGTATTCGATGCCCTGCTCCTCAAGGGCTTTTATCTCGCGGCCGAGGTTCAGAAAGTCGGCGCACATGAGTGAAGGTGATATTTTTTTGTCCATAGCAATTCTCTCCCTTATAATTTGTTATTATTTTATCACACGTTCGGGGCGTTGTCAATCGGTGCATGAAATTTACGGTAGATTGTGAAAATGCATGAATAAAATTAGCGGCAAAAGTCAGACAATATTTTACCACAACAGGAGGTTAACATATTACAATGAAAAAAGTTGCTTTGTTTTGTCTGTTCATACTTGCGGGAGTTCTCATCATCAGGGCGCTCCCGACCCACGGCGAGGCCGAGATATACGACAGCGTGGTGCGGCTGCATGTCCTTGCAAACTCGGACAGCGAGGAGGATCAGGCGCTCAAGCTGTGCGTGCGCGACCGGGTGCTTAAGTGCGCGTCCGTGATAGTCGAGGGCTGTGACAACCGTGACAGCGCCGTCGCGGTGCTTGGCGGAGAGCTCGAAACGCTGCGTCAGGCGGCGCTCAATGTCATACACGAGCAGGGGTACGGCTACGACGTCACGGTGTTTCTCGACTACGAGGACTACCCGACGCGCAGCTACGAGTCGGTGTGCTTCCCGGCGGGGAGGTACATGTCGCTGCGCGTCTGCATAGGCGAGGCAGAGGGCAAGAACTGGTGGTGCGTGCTGTTCCCGAACCTGTGCCTCGGCGCGGCGGACAGGCAGGCGTCGGAGGATGCATTCATGCGGGTCGGGCTGACGCCGGAGCAGTACCGGATTGTCACCGAGTCCGGCGGTACGAAGTACAAGCTGAGGTTCAGACTGTTGGAGCTGCTTGAAGAAGCGTTCGGGTGAGGTGTGGGATATTGCATGTGCGCGCATGCGGTTAAGGCATCACCGCGCAATGCCCGAGTGGCACACTTGCCGGGCATTTTTCCATCATATTTCACAAAAATTTTTGTCTGCAGTTCCACTACAGCCTGCGAATTTTTGTTTCATCTGACGAAAAATCTGACTGCGCAATTGCACCATCGGAATTACGCGGTGAAGCCTTAAAACGATTTTGCGGTTCCCGCAGGCTACCCCTGCGAGAACCGCAAAATCAATTAAATCGGCATATGTGCATACTCCTCCCCCCCCCTCCCATCCGCAGAGGCCGTATAGCAGCGGCTTGCTCAGTCGGGAGGCCCGGCAGGTTCGGAAGGGCCCGGTCATTCTCGAAATCGTTCGGCGCGTTTCGGTCAGTCGCTAAAGGTGCACGCAGCGCTCTATCGTCAGTCCGCCGCAAGGCCGGCAAGCAGAATCGCCGCCTGCTCGCGGGTGATAGCCGCGCCGTAGTCGACCTTGTCGTCGTCTGAAAGAAGCCCGCGCGAGACAAGCTGCCCCACCGCAGCGCGCGCCCAGACCGGCGCGGAATCGTCCCCGGCAAAGGCCGCGACGGCGACGTCGGTGTCTATTCCAAGCATCGCAGCCGTAACGGTCGCCGCCTCGGCTATCGTCATGGGGGCGTCCGGGAAGAAATATTTCTTGCCGTCAAGCGAACTTCCCTTGATGTAGCCCGAGCGAGCCGCCGTCGCTATGTAGGGCTTGAGCGCGGAGGAAATGTCGCTGTCGTCCACAAATCCGGTGTCGCTGATCGTAGGCAGCGAGCTGATTCCCGCCGCTTTGAGAGCCATGACCACAAATTCACACCGCGTCACCCCGCGCTCCGGGTAGAAATAACGCGCATTGCCAACCTGCGTGCCGTTCATAACGCCCATGTCCGTCAGCTTTATCGCGGCGGCGTAGGCCTTCGACGACTTCATGTCCTCGTACTGCGCCGAGCTGACGCTGGTGCTCACCTCGAGCCTGACACGGCTTGCGGCCGAGTAGTTGCCGTACTTGTCGTAAACGACGTACTCAAAGCTGTCCTGCCCCGTGTAATCAGTGTCGGGGGTGTAGATATATTGACCGCCGTCCGATAAAGCAACAAGCCCGTGGCGCGGGTAGGTCACAATCTGGTAGGTCAGCGGGTCGCCCTCGGGGTCGGCCGCGGACAGCTTTCCGTATGCGGCGACATCGCGATATGTGCTGACGGACACCTGCTGTCCACCCGCCGTCGGCGAGTAGTTGACGCTGTCGAGCAGGTACATCTGACAGCGCAGGTTGTAGGCGCTGTCGTTCACGCGGAACTCAAACGACGCCTGACGACACCCGTCTGCGGCGGCGAAGCTGAGCATACCGAGGTTCGCACGCGATATGGACTGCCCCGCGCGAACCGTCGAGCTTCCGATGAGCAGCTCGCCGTCGGTGAGTGCCGGGACGGAGACGACCGTGATCGACGTCAGCGGCGAAATGTTGAGCAGCCGCTCGAAATCGCTCGGCGAGAAAAGTATCTCATTGCCGACGATGCCCGACTTTGCCATGGGCGTTTCCCCGGCAATAATGCTCAGCGCGGGCGACACGGGAGCCGAGCCTGTGTCTGCCGCGGCCATGATCCCGGTGTTCACAGTCACCGACAGTATAAGCGTCACAATGAGCGCCGAGACGGACATGAGAACTGTGGTTTTCATTTTTTGGCCTCCAATAGAAAATATCTGGTAAAGTATACTCTCGGGGCAAAAAAATATTCCCGTTTATTAACAAAAACACGCTTAAAAGTATTGACATTAAAAGTCAGTTATATTATAATGTCCGCAAATAAAAACGAAAGCGCAGGTGAACATTATGCTTGACATAAAATTTGTTCCACGTCCCACCCTCAAACAAAAGCCGACCGACGAGAGCAGTCTCGGTTTCGGCCGCACATTTACCGATTATATGTTCCTTATGGACTATACCCCCGACGCCGGCTGGCACGACGCCCGCATAGTCCCCTACGGCCCACTGGAGCTCGAGCCCTCCTGCATGGTGTTCCACTATGCGCAGGAAATGTTTGAGGGTCTTAAGGCCTACCGCACCGCCGACGGCTCGATTCAGCTGTTCCGCCCCGACAAGAACATCGAGCGCATGAACAACACCAACCGCCGCATGTGCATTCCCGAGATTGCCCCCTCCGACGCGCTAGACGCCATCAAGGCCATCGTCGAGCGTGAGCGCGACTGGGTACCGCACGCGCCCGGTACGTCGCTCTACATCCGTCCCTTCATCATCGCGACGGACACGCACCTCGGCGTACACCCCTCGAGCAGTTATCTTTTCTGCATCATACTGTCGCCGGTCGGTTCCTACTACGCAGGCGGCATTGACCCGGTCAAGATTTTCGTCGAGAAGGAGTATGTGCGCGCAGTTCGCGGCGGCACCGGCTTTGCCAAGGTCGGTGGCAACTACGCCGCGTCGCTCATCGGCCAGGCCAAGGCGGACAGGCTGGGCTACGCGCAGGTTCTGTGGCTTGACGGCGTCGAGCACAAGTACATAGACGAGGTCGGTGCGATGAACGTCTTCTTTGTAATCGATGGTGAGGTGCTGACTCCGGCGCTCGACCTCGGCAACATTCTGCCGGGCGTCACGCGCGCGTCCTGCATCGAGCTGCTCCGTTCGTGGGGCATCAAGGTGACCGAGCGCCGCATAACGCTCGACGAGGTGCTCGATGCCAACCGCGAGGGGCGTCTGAACGAAGCGTTCGGCACCGGCACGGCGGCCGTAATTTCGCCTATCGGCGAGCTGGTGGACGACACCGACCGCGCCGTTCTCAACGGCGGCAAGATCGGCCCTATCGCCGCGCGGCTATACGACAGTCTGACCGCCATCCAGTGGGGACGAGCCAAGGGGCCTGACGGATGGGTTGTGAAGGTATGCTGACGCTGAGTGCGGGCCATTGCATGTGCCCCTACGCTGGTTAAAGCGATTTTGCGGTTCTCGCAGGTGGTAGCCTGCGGGGACTGCTTTTTGGATAAATGAGTTCTTTAACCCTGGCGGGCTCTCGCATGGTAGTTCTCCGACGTGAAGAAGTGTACTTTTCTGCCGTACGGCAGAAAAGTACCAAAAGAACGTACCAAAGGGGCCGAACCTACGGTTCGCCCCCTCTGGACTCCCCCACTCCCGTCATGGATTGGTGGTGGCGTGCAGTGGCCTCTTTGCACGCACGGCGCCGGCATCACGCCTTTAGGGGACGCACGCCCTGTCCCCGCTCGGACTCGCCGGAGGGGTTCTGAAGGCGTTTGTTCTAAACTTATAGGGGCGTATTTCGGGGTCGACCAGTGCGTGCGTGCGGATGGCAGCTTACAGTGATGAAGAACGGCAAGAAATGCTTGAAGGAAAACTTCATTCCAACAGCCATTTGTACCGCAGACGCTCCCACCGGGACGCACTGGGGGCCGCCGGGGCGGGGCGTCAATGGTTAGCCTGCCCAGCCTCATCATACCGGTGCACTTTCCGGCGAGTATGAACGCGGACGCAGTGAGCTTCCCGAAAGGCGTCTTTCCGCCGGATGCAGACTTTGGCAAGGGTGAGCACGTACCCCTCACGCATCCCCACGGGAGTGGGGGAGTCCAGAGGGGGCGAACCGTAGGTTAGCCCTCTCTGGGGCGACTCTTTTGGTACTTTTCTGCTCGCGGCAGAAAAGTACAGTTAAATCACGTCCCGTGGACGTTGTGGCGAGCACCCTCGGGGGCAAAGAACTATTCTTAAAAGCATACAGGCATATGCAATAGCACACAACCTCGCGCATAGGCATATGCAATACGCCCCGGAAAAACTATACTGAAAAATTTTCGCGTCCCCTATTGCAAAACGGAGAATAATATGTTAAAATAATCAAAGCGGCCACACAGTTTGAAAAGCCGCCATAGTAACTGCAAAAGCAGACTGTGAAATAAGGCCATACCAGCCGGGGAGGCAGCGGAGTCCTGTACCTGCAATCCGCTATAGCAGGGGTTGATCCCCCGTCTGAGGGCCGAACTTCTGCGGACTGGAGCCGCGAAGCACTGCGTTGAAGGATGGGTCTTGCGCAATCGGGAGCTGTGAACCATGTCAGGTGGGGAACCAAGCAGCATTAAGCGGTGAACCCGATGTGCCGCGAGGGTGCCTGCCCGGAGCAGTATTCGCGTGTATCGCGTGGAAGGGAAGCTCGATTTTGGGGTGTATGGTCTTACTTTGCGGTCTGTTTTTTCGGATTTTTCAGGAGGTAGTGTATGCAGAGCTCAAATCATCTCGCGCTTTACCGTAAGTGGCGCTCACGTACGTTTGACGAGGTTTACGGTCAGGATCAGGTGACGCGGGTGCTTAAGTACGAGACGAGCACCGGACAGCTCAGTCACGCCTACCTTTTCTGCGGCTCGCGCGGTACGGGAAAGACAAGCTGCGCGAAAATTCTCGCGAAAGCAGTCAACTGCCTCTCCCCCCGCGACGGCAACCCCTGCGGTGAGTGCGCCGCCTGCCGTGCCATCGACGCCGGAACAACCACTGATGTGCTTGAAATGGACGCCGCCTCCAACAACGGCGTCGACAATATCCGCGATATCCGCGACGAGGTCAACTTCGCACCGTCTGACCTCAAATACAGAGTCTATATCATAGACGAGGTGCATATGCTGTCGGCCAGCGCCTTCAATGCGTTGCTCAAAACGCTTGAGGAGCCGCCGGCGCACGTCATTTTCATACTCGCGACCACCGAGCTTCAGAAGCTGCCCGCGACCATAATTTCACGCTGCCAACGCTTCGATTTCCGCCGCATACGCATGGAGGATCTTATCGCGCGCATGGAGTACGTCGCCGGGGAGGAGCACATAAAGCTCGACCGCGACGCCGCGCAGCTGCTGGCGCGACTCGCGCAGGGCGGTATGCGTGACGCGCTCAGTCTGCTTGAGCTGTGCTCAGGCGGCGGTGCCGAGGTCACGGTCGACCGCGTAAATGAGGCGGTCGGTTCTGTCGGGCGCGGACAGGTGCTCGCAACGGTCAGAGCCGTCGCGACGCAGGATTACGATACACTTTTCGGCATCATTGCCGAGGCCACTGCCGCGTCAAAGGATCTCGCGGTGTTCTGGCAGGAGCTGATGTCGCTTTACCGCGATATGCTGGTCGTCAAAACGACCTCGTCGGCGGCCGATTACCTCGACCTCACCGACACCGAGACGGTGCAGCTCTCGGAGGCCGCGACGCTGTTCAGCCGCGAGCAGCTGATAGCGCACTGCCGCCTGCTCGATGGGGCGCTCGCTTCAATGCAGCGTGCCGGGGCAGTCAAGCGGACGGTGGCGGAGCTGACGCTCATCAAAATGAGCGACCGCACGCTCGATACCTCGTCCGAGGCGCTGCTTGCCCGCGTCGCAAGGCTTGAGGACATGCTGTCCATGCTCATGGCTGGCGGAATGCCGGTCGGACTGTCAGATGGAGCACCGGTCGGTGTTACGGGCGACGCGGCGAACTCCGCAACGGACACCGCAACGGACGTTGAGCCTGACGCCGTAGCGGTAAAAGAAGCTTCAAAGGCTGTCTCCGCTAAGGAGAATACTGCGTCTGGAGGCGCGGCATCCGGCGCACCGTCCGCAAAGCAGGAGGCGACTGCCGGAAAAGCGCCGAATGATAACGGAGCGCCGACAGGCGCTGACACGGGATGCGTCGGCACAGAGAAGACCGCGGCGCGAGAGAGCGGCGGGCACTCGGCCGGTGGCAAGAAAGTCCTGCGCGCCATACGCGGCTGGGCGGAGATAACGCAGCGCATCGCTCGCGAAAAGCAAGCACTGGCGGCACTGATCGGCGATTGTCGGGCGTACGTCCCGGACGGCGGCGGCGTGATAGTGCGCTGCCCGAATGTCTTCGTTAAGAATATGATAGACCAGGGCGACAACAAGCGGGTCATCCGCGAGGCGCTCGCGGCTGAGCTCGGGCGCAGGCTGACGGAGAACGAGGTCGTCTTTGAGCTTGTCCCGCGCGCGGGCGGCAACGGCCCCGACGAGACCATTTTCGACGAGCTCGACGAAATGAACGGTATAACCAATTCATCAACATAAAACAAGGAGAACAGCAAAATGAAAGCAAGACTTCCGAGCGGTATGGGCGGCGGCCCGCAGAACATGAACGCCATGATACGTCAGGCGCAGAAGATGCAGGAGGACATGGCCAACCTTCAGGCCGAGCTTGAGACGCGCGAGTACACGGTCAGCGCGGGCGGCGGCATGGTGACCGTCGTGATAAACGGCAAAAAGGAGATTGTCTCCATGGACATAAAGCCCGAGGTCGTCGATCCGGACGACATCGAGACGCTGACCGACATTCTCACGGCGGCCGTCAACGAGGCTATCCGCCGCGTTGAGGACACCAACTCGGCCGAGATGTCCAAGATAACAGGCTCTGCCGGAATGCCGGGACTGTTCTGATATGGCCGATTATATCGAGACGCTGGCGGTGCTCGCCGAGCAGTTCGGGCGTCTTCAGGGCGTGGGGCGCAAGTCGGCCATGCGCATGGCCTTCTCGGTGCTCGACGATTTCAGCGACGAAGACGCCGAGCGCTTTGCCGAGGCCATTCTAGACGCCAAGCGCAAAATACATCTCTGTCCCGTCTGCATGAATCTGACCGACCGCGACAGGTGCCCCATCTGCGAGGATGCGGCGCGCGACCACTCGGTCATATGCGTGGTTGAGGACGTGCGGGTGCTCATGGCGATTGAGCGCGTGCGCGAATACCGCGGCGTTTATCACGTGCTGCACGGCGCTATATCACCGGTCGCCGGGGTCACGCCGGACAGGATACGCATCGCCGAGCTGCTCGAGCGGCTGCGCGACGACAGCGTCAAAGAGGTGATACTCGCGACCGATCCAGACGTCGAGGGTGAGGCGACGGCGATGTACATATCGCGTCTGCTCAAGCCGCTCGGGCTTAAGGTTTCGCGTCTGGCGTACGGTGTTCCGGTCGGCGGCGACCTTGAATACGCCGACGAGGTCACGCTCGCCCGCGCCATCGACGGACGCAAGGAATATTGAGGCGCGGCTTCCAATTAACTTCACACACAAATAAAATCTCTGCATACGACACACAATAACTATGTATTTGTGATGTCAAACTGCGGAGATTTTTATTATGGATATATTTATTGCAGTCAGTTTTCTCGGCGGGCTTGCGCTCTTCCTTTACGGCATGAAGACCATGGGGCAGGGACTCGAGGCGCTGTCCGGCGGAAGCATGAAGAGCCTAATCGCCCGCCTGTGCTCGACGACGTGGCGCGGGGTGCTTGTCGGTGCGGCGGTGACGGCCGCGATACAGTCCTCCTCGGCGACGACGGTCATGGTGATAGGCTTTGTCAACTCGGGACTTATGGGTCTCGGGCACGCGGTCGGCGTCATAATGGGGGCCAACCTCGGGACGACCATCACCTCGTGGATACTGTCGCTGACGGGGGTGAGCGGGGACAGTGTGGCGCTGCGGCTGCTCAAGCCCGCCTCGCTCGCCTCGCTGCTGGCGCTCGCGGGCGTGATACTGCTCATGAGCCGCGGCGCGCACCGCGAGAGCCGCGGACGCATCGGCAGCGTGCTGGCGGGGCTCGGAATACTGTTTTTCGGCATGGAGATGATGAGCGGCGCGGTCGAGCCGCTGACCGCTCTGCCCGGCTTTACGCGCCTTCTGACGCTGTTCTCCAACCCCGTCGCCGGGCTTGCGGCGGGGGCAGTCATGACGGCGGTGGTGCAGTCGTCGTCGGCTGCCATCGGAATTTTGCAGGCGCTCTCGCTTGGCGGCGGTGTGACCGTCTCGGAGGCCGTACCGCTTGTCATGGGGCAGAATATCGGCACCTGCGTCACGACGCTTATCTCGGGCATCGGTGCCTCCAAGAACGCCCGCCGCGCGGCGTTTATTCACCTTTATTTCAATGTTATCGGTGCGGCTGTCTTTATGCTGGCCTTCTACGGGCTGAACGCGCTTCTGCACTTCGGATTTTTCGGCGCGGCGGTGACACCGGTCATGATTGCGGCGATTCACACCGTCTTCAACGTCGCCTCGCTCATAATTCTGTACCCGTTTGCGGGCGGGCTGCGCAGGCTTGCCGAGCTTACGGTGCCGGAGCGCGGGGACGGGAACACCCCGAAGCGCACCCGTCGCGAGGAGCCGGTGTACAGCCTGCTTGACCCGAGGTTTCTGCGCGTCCCGGCGACGGCGCTGGACATGTGCCGCCAGGCGTTCGGGCGGATGCTGTGGCTGGCGCGGCGCAATTTCAGCCTTGCCGCAGGGCAGTTTGAGTCTTTTGACGACAAAGCTTCGGCGCGCGTGGCGGAAAACGAGCAGCTCATCGACGCCTACGAGGACGACCTCGGCTCGTACATGATAAAGCTGTCGACGGCCCCGCTCGGCGAGCGCAACATGGCCGAGCTGACCAAGCTGATGTACGCCATCGGCGATGTCGAGCGCATAGGCGACCACGCCGAGGCGCTGTCCGGCGCGGCAGGAAAACTCGCTTCGACAGCGGGGCTGTCGGAGGAGGCAAGGTACGAGTTCGGGCGGTTGATGTCGGCGCTCGACGAGCTGCTGACGCTGACGGCACGCGCCGTGACGTCACGCGGCACGCAGGATCCGTCAGCCGACGAGCCGCTGACGTCTGATAATGCCGCGGGGCACGTCGGTACGCTGAGTCCGGATGACGCCGCAGAGCCAGACGGGGCGCTGACACCGGATGACGCCGCAGAACGCGTCGAGCCACTCGCCGAGGTTATAGACGGGCTGTGCGAGGAGCTGCGCGAGCACCACATTCAGCGTCTTCAGGCCGGGGTGTGCCGGGCGGACGCCGCCGCGGTTTACGATTCCATGCTGATTGACGCCAGGCGTATATCCGCGCACTGCTCCAACATTGCCGTCAGCGTCATACAGCGCTACGACGACCGCCTGACCGCACACCGGTATCTGCGCGTCATGCGCGAGGGGGACGTGCTGTTCCGCCGCCGCGTGGCCGAGTACGCCGGGCGCTGGGGACTGTGAACGGCGTGCAAAAACGTCTTGCAAAGCGGCGCGGAATATGATAAAATAGGGGGCAGTACAGACGATTGGAGACGGTTTATGCCCAATTTTACAAAGCAGGCCATACAGGAGACGTTTTTGCGGCTACTTGATGAGAAGCCGCTGAGTCAGATAAGCGTCAGGAGCATAGTCGACGAGTGCGGCATCAACCGCAACACGTTTTACTACCACTATGAGGACATCCCGGCGCTTTTGCGTGAGATCGTCGTCTCGCAGGCGGACAGGCTGATAAGAGAGCACTCGACCATAGAGTCGCTCGACGACTGCTTAGAGGTTGTCACGCGCACGATACGCGAAAACAGGCGGGTTATGTACCACATTTACAATTCGCTCAGCCGCGATGTCTTCGAGGACTACCTCATGCGCATCTGCGACTACACCGTGACAGGGCACCTTCGCGTGCTTGCCTCACGGCGCAGCGTGAGCGAGGAAGATTTGCGCATTCTGTCGCGCTTTCTGCGGGACGTATGCTTCGGCATGTACATCGACTGGGTGCGCACCGGCATAAAGGACGACTTTACCGCCGACCTCTCGCGCTTCCGGCAGATGATAAAGTCGGCGATAGAGGCGGAAATTTCGTAGCTTTGCCGACGTTTTCAGACAAATAGGGGGTCAGTGTCCGTTTTTTGGACACGGGGAGGGGCACTGACTGTTGGCAGGCGGCAGGGAGTGTAGTATAATCTCGTTGACGAAAAGGGAAGGAAGTTATAGAAATGAGATCGACTGCTCCTATGCGCACGGCCAAGACAGGATACATCATTGTGTCCGCAATAATGATTGCGCTCGGCCTTGTGCTTGTTATTTACCCCGAAATTTCTTTACAGCTGCTCGGGATTGTGTGCGGCGCGCTGTTTATTGTGTTCGGCGCGATAAGGCTGGTTGGGTTCTTTTCGAAGGATCTGTACCGCCTCGCGTTTCAGTACGACCTTGTGTTCGGAATATTTATGGTTGTGCTCGGCATTATAATGCTGGTCAACCCCGGTACGCTGACGGGCTTCATTTGCGTCGCGCTCGGACTTTCGGCGCTGATTGACGGGCTGTTTCGCGTGCAGATGTCGGTCGAGGCCAAGCGCTTCGGCATCGGGACGTGGTGGCTTGTCTGCGTGTGCGGAGTGCTCAGCGCCGTGGCAGGCGTTGTCGTTATGGTGCGGCCCGCCGAGAGCGCGTCCGTGCTCATGACTCTCATCGGTATCTCGCTCATGCTGGAGGGCGTGCTCAACCTTATTACCGTTATCGTTGCTGTCAGAATAATCAGGAATCAGCAGCCGGACGTCATTTACATTGAAGCAGATGAGTCGGACGAAAACTGAGAGCGCCTCGGGCGGTCACCGCTGGCTCAACATCACAACTGCGGTCATATGGATGTGCATTATTGTTGTGTGCATCATAAACCGCGACAAGCTGACCGTCGACGGCGTGCTTAAATTCTCGCCCTCCGACCCCGTTATGGCGGGGATTGTGCTTGTGCTGCTTTTCGCTCTCAAGAGCATGAGCTTTTTCATGTACTGCGGCATTCTGTACGCCGTCAGCGGTATAATGTTTCCGCTTCCCGTGGCGATACTCTTAAATACGCTCGGGACGGCGGTGATGGTGTCAATACCCTATTTTCTCGGGCGGCTTCAGGGTGAGGGTGCAATGAACCGGCTCGCCGCGCGCTTTCCGCGATTTGAAGCGGTAAGGCAGCTGCGGGCGCGCAATGATTTCATGTTTACGTTGATAGTGCGGCTGGTCGGCATGCTGCCGAGCGATGCCGTCAGCATATACTGCGGCGCGGACGGCGTGGAGTACCGCCACTACCTGCCCGCCTGCATCATCGGCTTTATGCCCGAGATCATAACCTTTCCGATCCTCGGCACCAACGTATCGACTCCCGGCTCACCCGAGTTTTTAATATCGCTTGCCGTCAACCTTGTGTTTATGGCGGGCTCGGCGGTGACGCTGGTCGTCATGAACCACAGACGCAAAAAATCAGAAGGGACATAATAAAATGCAGATACTGCTCAAGGTTTCGTTTTTGTTCATCATCGGCGGCTCGCTCGGCTGGGTGCTCGAGCTGTTTTACCGGCGGTACGCGCACGGCAAGTGGATAAACCCCGGCTTTCTCGTCGGGCCCTGCCTGCCGCTGTACGGCACGGGCGTGGTGCTGCTCTATTCCATCTGCGAGATACCGCTCGACGGTATACGCTCTGAGCTCTGGCGGCATGCGGTGGTCATACTCATAATCACCGCCGTTATGACGGGCATCGAGTACGTCACAGGGCTGTTTTTCGTCAACGTCATGAAGGTCAAGCTGTGGGACTACTCGCAGAGATGGGGTAACATCGGCGGGATTATCTGCCCGCTGTTCACGCTGTTCTGGGGCGTGCTCGGGGCGGCTTATTACCTGTTTCTGCATGGGTATATGTGCGTCGCGGCCGACTGGATTGCGTCGCATCCCGTGTTCGGATACTTTGTCGGCATGTATGTAGGAATACTGGTGGTGGACATAGGATATTCCTTCCACATCGTGTCCAAGATACATACATGGGCCAAGGATAGCAAGATGACGGTGCGCTACGAGGAGTTCAAGCTGTCCATCCGGATGCACGCCGAGACGCTCAAGAGCCGCAAGCACTTCGTCTTCCCGTTTCAGACGTTGCTGACGCTGCGCGAGGAGCTTGAGAATTACAAAAAAACCCGGAGCGAAAAGAAAAAGTAAAGATAAACGCCCCGCCGCACAATTTGCGAATGCGCGGCGGAGCCTGAAATTTGCCCCCGCACCGAACGCCGGTCGTTCGGTGCGGGGATTTTGTTTATATTACGTCAACGTCGACGTCGACAGTGCCGCCGAGAGGGAGCGAGTATATTACCGTGGCGTCGGGACGGCAGCCGCAGATGCGGGCGAGCGCCGCGGCGTAGTAGCTGAGCTGCGTGCGGTGGCGTTCGGAGAGCATGGCGGCGGCGAGCGACGGGTCGGCGAGCTGCGCGGGGGTGAGATGGTCGGTTTTGTAGTCGCACAGCACGAGGCGGCCGGAAGCGTCGGTGAAGAACAGGTCGATGACGCCCTGCACGAGCAGCTGCTCGCCCTCAAGCTCGCGGGAGGTGTCGGCGTCGTCCGTGAAGGCAGCGGCGGGTAGCATTATGTTGAAGCGCTGCTCGCGGTGGACGTCGCGAGACGAGCGCAGCGCGGCGAAAAATTCCGAGGAAAAGAAGGTCTCGAGCTGTCCGATATTGACGGTCTCCGCCATCGCCGCCGGGATGAAGCCGCGCTCCCGCAGTCGCGCAAGCCCGGCGGTGACGCCGTGCGCGACACAGTAATCGAAGTCACAAAACTGCAAAAACACGTGTGTGGCAGTGCCGCGTTCTGCAGGTGTGATGTGCTTGCTGACACTCGCGGATGAATGGCCGCTGTCCGCGTTGACGGGAATGTCGCTGTCGGGCGTCAGAAAACGCGGGGCGAAGGTCATAGTGCCGAGCCTTGGAATGGCGGGCTCTGCAGTGGTGGCTTGGTGCGCCGCGTGGGGCGAGCCGATGTCCTCGGCGTCCTCGTCGAGCATGCCGGGGTACAGCTTGGAGACCGACAGCTTGGCGGGCAGGCGCGTCAGGTGTTCGTAGGGGTAGACAAAGCTGAAGCGCGCCTCGAGCTCGCGCTCGAGCGCCTCGCGCGTCTTGGCCGACGGGGCGGTCTGTCCCTCCTCGCAACGCGGTGCCGGGGTGTAGGGAACCGGCTCGGGAAAGGCGTCGTCGGGGATAAGGTCGAGCCGGTAGCAGGCGTCGGCGGGCGGTGTCAGCGAGAGCACGGCGAGCAGCCAGTCGAGGTAGGAGGTCGCGTGCAGCAGGAGATAGGGGTGGCCCGTCTCACGACAGAGACCAGCGGCAAGCAGCTTTTTGGGCAGTCCGCGGCGGCATGAGGCGGTGATGATAAGCTGCTCCCGCGCCCGCGTCATCGCGACGTAGAGCAGGCGCATTTCCTCCTCAATCTGGAGCCGTGTGCTGTCGAGCGCGGCGGCGGTGTGCAGTGGCGTGCGCAGACTGGCAAGGCCGGTCGCGTCCTTGAGGCGCATGCCGGGGCCGAGTCGGCGGCTGAAAATAAACTCGCGCTGTGCGTCGCGCAGATTGAACGAGCTGCCGCAGCCGCACACAAAGCAGACAGGGAATTCCAGTCCCTTTGAGTGGTGGATGGTCAGCACGGTGACGGCCTCGGCCCCCGGCTCGGCGGGGGCGATGTCGCCCTCGTCGCCCTCGGCTATGGCCTGATTTATGTAGCGGACGAAGTTGTAAAGTCCGCGGAAGGAGCCCGCCTCGAACTGCCGGGCGTATTCATAAAGTCGCTCGAGGTCGGCGCGCGCGGCGGCGTCGGTGCAGAGCGAGAGCATGGCCGTGTCGCGGTAGAGACCGCGCAGCAGCCTGTCCGTGGACAGCGCGCGCGCCATGCCGCGGTAGCCGTCAAGACGTGCGGTGAAGGCGCGGCATTTGTCGGCGAGAATGTCGTGGTTTTCTGAATATGCGGTCACAGCGTCGTAAAGTGAGGACTTTTTATCCGCACTTTTGCGTATACGTGACAGCTCGTCCATGGTGAATCCGAACAGCGGCGAGCGGAGCACCGCGGCCGTCGGAACGTCCTTCTGCGGGTTGTCGATGACGGTCAGCAGGCTTATCATGAGCGACACTTCGGGGCGCGTGTAGTAGCCGCGGGCGCTGTCGCTGTTGACGGGAATGGCCAGCTCATCGAGCTTTTCCGTCACGGCGGCGCAGGTGCGCTTGGTGCGGCAGAGTACGGCGATGTCGGCGGGGCGCAGCCGCCCGCCGTCGTCACGCCGTCCGGCTGCGAGCAGCTCGGATATGCGCGCGGCGACGTAGGATGCCTCGGTGGGCGAGGCGTCATCGTCGGAGTCGGAGACCGGTGACGAGGGGGAGGTCTCGTTGTTCGGAGAGATG
Organism: uncultured Eubacteriales bacterium; assembly: GCA_934401725.1. Classification (GTDB taxonomy): domain Bacteria; phylum Bacillota; class Clostridia; order Oscillospirales; family CAG-272; genus UMGS1002. The sequence continues at coordinate 39,833 of CAKRSS010000005.1, forward strand.
TTTTGGGAGGCTGTCGCAGTCGAGGTGGTCGAAGTGGTCGATGCAGTCGGGGTGGTTGAGGCGGCGTCTGCAACCTGGTTGCCCTGTGCGCTCGTCATGCCCTCGTCCTCCTCGGGCTTGTCCGGCGGGGTCAGCACCGTGACGCTGACGCGCGTGGGCGTAAATCCATCGGGCGCGCCCTTGCCGAAGACGAGATCGTCGCCCGCGCCGTAGCCGACCGATGCCCCGCACGCCGGGAAAATGCGCCCGCACACGAGATTGACGAAATCTATCACCGTTCTGTCGCAGCGGAAGTTCTCGGACATGAATATGGTCTCGCCGTCGCTCTCCGGGCGTGAAAACTCCGCCCGATAGGCAGCGAACAGTGACGGCTCGGCACCGCGGAAGCCGTATATGCTCTGCTTGATGTCGCCGACCATGAAGCGGTTGTGCCCGTTCGACACGGCGCGGAACAGCTGATCCTGCACCTCGGTGACGTCCTGGTATTCGTCGATGAAAATCTCGTCAAAGCGGGCGGAGTAGTCGCGCGCGAGCTGAGTCGGCGCGCCGTCGGGGCCAACAAGCAGGGTGTAGGCGTAGCGGCGGAGGTCGTCGAAGTCGCACAGGGCGCGCAGCTGCTTTTCCTCGTTTATGCGCCGGTCGAAGGTCGAGAGCACGCGGTACATCGCCCGGCACATGGCCGCCGTGCGTTCAAAGCCGCGGCGTATCTCGTCCTCGTCCTGCGCGAAGGCGCGGGACTGAATACTCGAGTGCGTGCTTTTGGAGTCGCGAAGCCCCGCGTGTATGTCCTTGCGGACGGACGACCACATCTCGGTGCGCGGCGTCTTGTCGGCCTTGCCGAGCCGTCCGAGCGGGACGGGCGAGTAGTCGAGCGCGATGCTCCGCGCCGCGGCGTAGTCGCCATCGTCGATGGCGGAAATGAGGCGACGGCAGTGCTCAAGGTCGGCGGCAAATGCGGGAAGGTAGCGCAGGCGCGTTTTCTCGTCGCCGTCAAGCTCAGTGACGGCCGACTCGAGCACCGTCGCGTAATAATCGAGCTGCGAGCGCACCTCGGCGGCGCAGGCGCGACCGGCGCGCGTGTCGTAAAAGCGCATGCCGAGCTCGGCGTCGAGCGTCTCGTAGCTGTGCCGCAGGTATTCGATGCCCTCGGGCAGACCGAGCAGGCGGTCGTAGGTGTCGCACAGCAGCTCGGGAAGGGAGGAGTCGTCCTTGTTGCTCGGGGAGAGGCTGTCGGCGAGGGCGGCGAAGGCGCCGCCGTCGGTCTCGAAGGCGACGTCTATGACGTCCTCCATGACCGATCGCTTGAGCAGTCGCAGCTCTGTCTCGTCGGGAATTCTGAACCCTGCCGGAAGCGGCAGCGATGAAAAGCCCGCCTTGACGACGTCCGAGCAGAAGGAGTCGATGGTGCAGATTTTTGCCGAGCCGAGCAGCATCAGCTGACGCAGCAGCCGCTTGTTGCCCGGATCCCCGGAGGTGCGCTCGGAGAGCGCTGTCGAGATGCGGCGGCGCAGCTCTGCGGCGGCGGCGCGCGTAAAGGTGACGGCGAGAATGCGGGTGATGTCGGTCGGCTCGTCTTTGCGGGTGAGCGACTGTATTATGCGCTCGGTCAGCGCGGCTGTTTTGCCCGATCCCGCGGCGGCCGAGACGAGAATATCGTGCCCGTGCGCGCTTATCGCGGCGGACTGGGACGGCGTCCATTTTATCTGTTTTTTCATATCGTCACCTCAGTGTCCCGGCGTCGGGCGCGCGCTGCGACAGACGGCGCTGTACTCGCAGTTGTCGCACTGCGAGCGTCCGTTGTGCCGCCGCGGCGCGGCCGACGCATTGCCGGAGCGCATTTTTTCGTTGATGATGCCGAGCGTCTTTGAAATCTCGCCGCACAGCTCGCCGAAGCCGTCGAGGGACAGCGTGTTGTCCTTGCCACGCGAGGTGCGCGGCGTTCCGAGAAAGGCGGGGTCGAGCGTGTCATTCATGGCGAGCATGATGTCGCGCTCGCCGAGCAGCGGGCCGCTGCGCTTTATGTTCTCGATGGCGTAGCGGCGTATCTCCTCGGGGCTTATGTCGCGGTCGACCGTGATGAGTGGCAGGTTGGCCGAGAGATACAGCGCACCGGCTGGGTAAATATGCCCGTTCGGCGGGCAGCCGACGGCATCACGGAACTGCTCCGAGCCCGAGTTGCACAGTGTGAACAGATATAGCAGCAGCTGAAGGCCGAGTCCCTCGGCGACGTCGTCTGGCGAGTAGACCTTTTTGCCCGTCTTGTAGTCGACGACGCGGATGTACACGTCGTCGCCACTGCGGAACAGGTCGACGCGGTCGACCACGCCGCGCAGCGGCAGCGCGTCGCCGGACGGAGTCGGGAAGCTGGCCGCCTCGGGGAAGGCCGGGTCGGAGCCGTCGACGGACAGTTCAAAGAAGGACGGCCGGAACAGGCTGTGCCGGAACTCGTCCATTATGTTGTATATCAGCACCATGGCGATGCGCTTGAGCCGCATGACGAGAAACGCCATGTGCCCCGCGCGGCGGTCGTCGTCTGGCATGAGGCGACGGGAGTAGTCCTCGATTATGCGGTCGGCGAGGCGCTCGACGGCCTCGTCGTCAAGTGAGGTATCGAGACTGCCCGTGGCGGTCGCCTCGCGCAGAAAGCACTCCATCACGTAGTGAATGAAGACGCCGACATTGGCGCTCGAAAAGTCGGCCGGGCCCGAGGTGCGCAGGCCTAAAACGTAGTCGCAGTAGTAACCGAAAGGGCACATGACGTAGCTCTCGAGTCGCGACTGCGACAGCGCCGCGCCGCCGAAAAGCGCGTCTCCGGTGTCGCGGCTGACGGTGCAGTCGGCGTCCGAGACGGGGATGTCGAGCGCGGCGAGACGCGGGGCAAGACCCGCGTCGCGGCTGAGTACGGCGCGCAGGGCGGCGGCCTCGTCGGTGTCGCCGAGCGAGGCGAGGTATTCGAGCGCCACCTCGGGCGACTGTATGAGCCCGAGCGGCGGCAGTGCGGCGACGTCGGTTACGGCGACTGCCGGAAGCAGCTCACGCACGCGCGATATGACGCGGGAGGGCTGACGCCGCGCGCCGTCGCAGGCGGCGGACGAGTAGGAGAGCAGCAGGCGCTCGGAGGGCGCGGTCAGCGCGCGGTAGGCGAAGAACAGCTCCTCCGCGGAGGCGATGCCGGGGTCGGACTCGAGCTCAAGTCCGAGCGCGGACAGCCTGGCGCGGTCGGCAAAGCTGAACAGCCCCGATTCGTCCACCTCGGCGGGGAATTCGCCCTCACACAGCCCTATGACTATGACCATGCGCGGCGAGTCGGCGCGCAGCAGCGAGGCCGAGCCGACCGTCACCTCGTCGTGCCGCGTCGGGAGCGCGCCGACCTGCGCTTTGGCGAGCACTATGCGCAGCGCGGTCGCCAGCGTTTCGGTGTCGGGCGTCTCGTCGGCAAGCGCGGCGCTGACGCGGTCGAGCGAGTCGATGTATATGTTGTAGAGCCGCAGCGTGTCGGAAGCAGCGCGGACGTTGCCCGCCTCGCTCTCACGCTCGGCCACAAGGTCGAGCGAGCGGCGGACGTTCAGCTCCTCGGTGTAGGCGTATATCGCGCGGCACATGCCGGCGGCGGAATCGGCGGCGTCAAGGCGGGCGAAAAGCGCCGTGAGCGGCGCTGTCAGACGCTCGCGCACCGAGTTCGCAGTGCGCAGAATGTCGGCGGCGCGCGGGCTGAGCTCGGTGACGTATCCGTCCGGATTCATGCTCCAGGCGCGCTCGAGAAACATCTTGCCGGTGATATTCCAGGTGGCGCAGTAGTCCTCAAACACATCACATTCCCGGTCAGAGAAGCCGCAAAGGCCGGTTTTTATCAGAGAAATGACATCGTTTTGCCGCCAGCCGCGGTTCTTGATGCTCAGCGCCGAGGTGATGAGTTTGAAGAGCGGCTTGGAGTCGAGCTCGGTGTGTTCGGAGATGAAATAGGGAATGCGGTACTTGTCAAAGGCGGCGTCGATGATGCCGTTCCAGCGCGTGGCGTCGCGCGCGATGACGACGATGTCGCGGTAGCGCATACCGGCGCGCAGCGCCTCGCAGATGCGCGAGGCAGCCCACTGCGCCTCGGCGTAGGGTGTCGGTGCGCAGGCAATCTCGACGGGGGGGAAGTCTTTGACGGAGTCGTCCCCGCCGCGTGCGTCGGTGCCGAGACAGGCTTCAGGGGCAGCGCGGACATCAGTGTTGACACGTGGTTCGGAGTCAAGGCAGGCTTCATGGTTAACGCAGGTTTCGGAGTCGGTGCATGCATCCGGCTCGTCCGCAGACGGGGCCGCCGCGCTGTCCCAGAGGCAGCGCTCGATGACGGCAAGCTCGGGCGCGGCAAAGCGTCGGGGCGCGCCGAGACAGCGGACACTGTAGCCGCCGCGCGCGTCGGCCATACGGCGCAGGCGCGCCTCGGCCTGTGCGATGGAGGCGAAATGCACCCGCGTCGAGCCCGGCATCTCACAGCCGACCGTCACGACAAGGCTCGGCGCCTGCTTCATTATGTAGTCGATTATGCGGTACTCCTGACCGGTGTAGCTGGTGAAGGAGTCGATGTAAACCGCGCGGTCGGAAAAGAGACTGTGCGTCTCGAGCAGCTCGGCGAGGTGGGTGAGGTCGTCCGCGGCGTCGTCAAAGTCGGCGGAGAGCAGGTTGGCATAGGACGCCCAGACCAGCGCAATGTCGCGCATACGGCGACCGAGCGAGCTGTCACGCTCGAGCTTTTCTGCGGCGCGCTCGAGCGACTGCGGGCGAAAGCCCGCCGCCTTGAGCTCGCTTATCGTGCGCAGCATGAGGTCGGCGAGCGCCACGGCGCGCGAGTCGTTTGAGGCGACCTCGCCGTACTCCTCGAGCAGCGGCGCGACCTCGCGCAGCGTGCGCCACATGAGCAGCGACTTTGTGCCGCCGTCGGCGTAGTTATAGGTCAGCCCGCCGAAACGACGGCGGGCTATATCAGCCAGACGCGTGAAGTTGACGACCTCAAAACTGAGCTGTGCCGAGGGCGGCAGCAGCGCCGTGAAGCGGCGCTCGACGGTGTAGGTCTGCTGCTCGGGGACGATCAGCCACACCCGCCGTCCGGCAGCAACGTCGGCGACGATGCCGTCGCGCACCTCCGCGGACTTGCCGCTGCCCGATATGCCGTAAATGAAATTTATCATTGCAGCCTCCTTCAGAATATTACAGAAACCCGCTCGGACATGTCACAAAGCACGCAACGGCGGAGTAAAAAATAGTAGAATTTACGGATATAAAACACGTTTTCCTCGACGTTGCGCGCCATGAAGAACATGTGTCGCTCTCCGAAAATGCAGGACGAAACAGTGTGCGGCGACACCACGAATATGACGTTGCTCCGGCTCGCCGCCAGTCCATCGACCGTGGCGTGCATGACCGAGCCATAGCCGGGCGCGGGCGATGAGGTGGGGAAGAATATAAACACGCGCTTGTCCTGCAGTTCCTCGCGCAAATAGCGGTTGAGCGCGCGCCCGCGGGTCAGCGCCGCGATGAGCGTGCCGACGAGCATGGCGAGCATGGCGGGAATCATGACTATGAATATCGTCGAGGCGACGAGCAGTATTGCGCTGGTCTCGATGATGGCGATTATCTGAGCCGCCGCGTGAAAGGCGAACGAGAGAAAGCGGAAGCGGCGGAAACAGGCCATAATTCGCGTCCATATGCGGTAGGGCGACGACTGGCAGAGCGAGAGATAGAGGTACTTCGGATAGTTTGATATGCTGACGATGCGGCTATCGTGCGTCATGGAGGCGAGAAGCGCGGTCTCGGGCGTGCCGGGGTGACGGTCGGAGACACCTGCGGAGTCGGCATAGTGGCGCAGACGACGGTTTTCGCGCCGCAGTCGGCGTATTTCATTGCGTTGCTCAAAAATGATGCGCTCCTCAGCCTTCATGCTTATCCTCCAGTATGGCGAGATTTCTCATAATGACGCCGCGCCCACGCCAGCTGTATGCGCGCAGGGCGAATTCCTCGTCGTCCATGGCGGCGACGGTCTCGGAGGTGAGGTGAACCTCCTGCCGCTCATAGAAAAAGGGGATGGGCGTGTATATACTGCCGCGCGCCAGCGCCGCGTGGGTGTGCGGGCAGACCTCGGTGCATATGTCGCAGCCCCAGGCCGTGTTGTAGCGGCGGATGGCGGCTCTGTCCTCGTCGCCGAGCTCACCCTTGCGCTGCGTCAGCTCGGAGAGACAGGCGGAAAAGTGATAGGGGCAGGCGCGGCGGCAGGAGCCGCAGCTCTCGCATTTTTTTATCTCGTGCGGGACGGCGTCCGTCGGCGCGTCGGTGATAATCTCGGCGAGGAATATGTAGGAGGAGTAGTCATCTGTAATCACAAGGCCGTTATCTCCCAGTATTCCGAGACCGGAAATCGCGGCGGCGTGACGTTCATCAATGGGCGAATGGTCGGCAAAGACGGCAAAGCGGTTACCGGGAAACGCCGCGGTGAGGCGCGGCAGCACCCGCGCGGAAAGCTCTTTAACATAGGCGTGATAGTCGCGCCCCCAGGCGTAGCAGGATATGTTCGGCTCACCGGTGTGGCGGACGTAGTAGGGAATGGCGAAGCACCAGACAGTGCCCTCAAAGACTCCGTCGCGCTCCGCGATTCCGGCACGCTCGAGCAGATACCGGCGCGTGACGCGGCAGTCCGCGAGCGGGACTGGCGAGACGAGATATATTTTTTCTTCGGCAAGAATCGATCTGATAGTTTGTTCCATTTTGGCTCCATGAGCTCGGCAGTACGAGAATTTTCACATTTTATTATATCAAATTTTCGCGCGAATTACAATCCCGGCGCGACATTTTTTGTTTTTTTGCCGTTCAGAAGGTTTTCTGTTTATTTCAGCGACTTTTTCAATAACCGTCATTGAATGTTCACATACGACGGATATAATGACAACAGTCAAGGTTGGAAATGGTGCCCCACCCGCTTCATGACAAGCACGCGGGTGTACGATTCCTAAGAAAGGAAATGATGAGTTATGGAAGAGAAGAACAACAGTATGAACGAAGAAAACCGCCCGCAGAACGGTCAGTACGTCTACACGGTAGGCTCCGGAGACGGCAGCGCGCCGGGGCAGGATCACCGCAGCGGCGAGTATTCCTTCAAGGGCGGCGACAGTATACCTGAGTACCGCTATACCTATACCAATCAGTCGGCATCGGGCTCCGGCGATGGCGACACCAAAAAGGCAGGCAAGACAAAAGTAAAAAAGGAACGTCCTCCCAAGCGTCCGCACGGCGCGCATACGGCTGTCATCGTGGCGCTGGTGGTGCTCGCGGCGCTGCTTATGTGCACGCTGGCCGGAATCGGCGGCGCTATGATAGTGCGTCTGCACGAAGCGGCTGACGGCAATCATCCCTCCACCTCCTCCACGCCCGGCGGCGACAGCATCAAGACGCCGAGCGATACGACGGGCGAAAAGCTGTCCGAGTTACCGCAGGGCGGCGCTGACGTCGTCATAGTCAAGAACGACGACTCGGTGACGGTCAAGACCGTTACCGGCAAAATCGGCGACGACGCGCTGACCATCCCCGACGTTGTGGCGCTGGTCAAGGACAGCGTGGTCGAGATATTCACCGAGAAGCGCGCGTATAACGGCTGGTACGTCAGCAGCGGCGCGGGAAGCGGTGTTATCATCGGCAAGAGCGACGACGGCAAGCGCGCCTATGTCGTCACAAACAATCACGTTATCGACGAGGCGGACACCATCAACGTCCGTCTGACAAATGGTGAGAAATACACCGCGACGCTTATAGGCACGGACTCCGTGACCGATATCGCGGTGGTTTCCATCGAAATTGAGGCTGACTTCTCGGTTGCAGAACTGGGCTCGAGCGCCGGGCTTGTGGTCGGCGAATCTGTAATCGCCATCGGCAACCCGCTCGGCGAGTTGGGCGGCACTGTCACCACGGGAATCATAAGCGCGCTGGCGCGCGAGGTGTCCATCGACAATAACCAGATGGTTCTGCTTCAGACCAACGCAGCCGTCAACCCCGGCAACTCGGGCGGCGGGCTGTTCAATATGAAGGGTGAGCTCGTCGGCGTGGTCAACGCCAAGTCGAGCGGTACGGGCATCGAAAACATCGGCTTTGCCATCCCGGTCGACACGGCCTACCCGATAATAGTCGAGCTGATAAAGTACGGCTACGTTACCGGCCGTCCTACGGCGGGTCTGACGCTGGTCGACATCACCGACCGCTTCACTGCCATGTATTACGGACTTGACAGCCTCGGCGTTTACGTTACCGAGTCCAAGTTTACGGACGAGATAAAGAACGGCGACCGCATCGTCTCGGTCAACGGCACCAAGGTGTCGAGCGAGGCTGAGGTCAAGAGCATACTCGGCGACCTCAAGGTCGGCGACAAGGTGACCTTCACCGTCGCGCGCAAGAGCGGACAGTTCGACGTTCCGGTCACGCTGCGCGAGGACGTGCCCGAGAAAACAGCTGAATAAGGATATTTTCGGGATATGCCGCCGGCGCAGTTTTAAGGTCGGCGGCATATGTCGCATAATCGCATAAAAAAGTGTTGAAAATAACACGAAAGTGTTATATAATAAAGTAACGACAATATGGAGGAATTGATATGTACAACATTCTCGTTGTTGACGATGAGGCGCGCATACGCACCATAATCAAAAAGTACGCCGAATTTGAGGGACATAACGTGACCGAGGCCAGCGACGGCATGGAGGCCGTCAGCATGTGCCGCCGGACAAAGTTCGATATTATCATCATGGACATAATGATGCCCGAGCTTGACGGTTTCTCGGCCTGCCGCGAAATACGCAAGACGTCGCAGACGCCGATAATAATGCTGTCGGCGCGCGGCGAGGAATATGACAAGATAAACGGCTTCGAGCTGGGCATAGACGACTATGTGGTCAAGCCCTTCTCACCCAAGGAGCTCATGCTCCGTGTCGACGCCGTTATGAAGCGCGCGGCGCGCGGAAACGCGCCCGAGGCCGAGCACAAGAACCAGGTCATAGAGCTGGACGGCGGCGGTCTCAAGGCCGACCTCACCGCGCGGCTCGTATACATCGACGGCGAGCGTGTGGACATGTCTCCCAAGGAGTACGACCTGTTTTTCTACATGCTCACTAACCGCAACATAGCGCTCTCGCGCGAAAAGCTGATAAGCGAGGTCTGGGGCTACGACTTCTACGGCGATGCCCGCACGCTCGACACGCACGTCAAGCTACTGCGCAAGAGTCTCGGAAGGTACGCAAAGTACATTGTAACGCTCCGCGGCGTCGGCTACCGCTTTGAGGAGGCGTGACGTCACGTATGAAGCGTGAGTCGGATTCCCACAGCGACTCCCGATGCGGGGAGCAGAGCGAAGCGCAGGACAAAAGGGCTTTGTCGGAAAAGCGGGAGAAGCAGGAAAAGCCGGGTAAGCATGAGCGCAGGAAGCGTCGGGATTCAGGTAAGCACGGCGGACATAGCGGTCGCGGCGGTCGCCGTCGCTGGCGCAATGTCAGCATACGCTGGAAGATGTTTTTTCTGCTGACCTTGTTCATTATGTTTACACTGATCGTGGTATGGCTTTTTCAGGTCAAGCTGGCTGGCGTTTTCTATCAGAACGTCCGCGAGAGGGAGCTGATACGGCTGGCGGACGTCATAGAGGGCGTTGTCGACGACCCGGACAGCGACAGCAAGGTGTACTCCTACGCCGTAGATGCCAACGTCTGCGTCCGCATAATGCGGATTGACAGCTCGGGCGACCGGATTATGGCGTACGAGCGGCTGTCCGTCGATGTGGCGGAGGACTGCGTGCTGCACCACATCACAAACAAATACCTTTCGCATCTTTATTACTGCGCAATGGCCGACGGCGACTACACCGACCGCATGACGCGGCAGCAGCTGTACGACGCGGGGTACTTCTACTCACGCTTCTCGCTTTCCGACGGTGACAACCGTCCGGAGGGAACCGAGGGCGCGAGGGAGAGCATGATATACGTCCGCATGATGGAAAATGCGGAGGGCGAGCGCTTTGCCGTCATGCTCAACACCGAAATGACGCCTATGGGCTCGGTCGTCAGCATGATGACGACGCAGTATGTCTGGGTGGTCGAGGCGCTGTTGCTCGGCGCGCTGTTTCTGGCTGTCGTGCTCTCGCGCCTCATCTCGGCGCCTATAGAGCGCATGAACGAGTCGGCGAAGCAGCTGGCCGCGGGGTATTACGACGTCCATTTCTCGGGTGACGGCTTCCGCGAGACGAGGGAGCTTGCCGAGACGCTGAACTATGCCGCCGAGGAGCTGTCCAAGACCGACCGGCTGCAAAAGGAGCTCATCGCCAACATCTCGCACGACCTGCGCACTCCGCTGACCATGATAACGGGCTACAGCGAGGTCATGCGCGACATCCCCGGCGAGAACACGCCGGAGAACGTCCAGGTTATAATCGACGAGGCCAACCGCCTGAGCGAGCTTGTCAGCTCGCTGCTAGATCTCTCAAAATTGCAGGCCGGGGCGAGCAAGCCCGATATTGCCCGCTTTGATCTGACCGAGACCGTCCGCGCGGCAATGCACCGCTACGCCAAGCTGACGGAGCATTACGGCTACCGCATCGAGTTTTATTCGAACGGAAGCGCCATGGTCGAGGCCGACCGCGGCATGATACTCCAGGTGCTCTACAACCTGATAAACAATGCCATCAACTACATCGGCGAGGACAAGCGCGTCATCGTCACGCAGACGGTGCACGACGGGCTGGTTCGCATATCCGTCGCCGACCATGGCGAGGGCATCGACCCCGAGCACCTGCCGCTCATCTGGGAGCGCTATTACAAGGAAGACAAGGTGCACCGCCGCGCGACGGTGGGTACCGGTATCGGTCTTTCCATCGTGCGCAACGTTCTGGAGGCGCACGGAGCCGGTTACGGCGTTGACAGCACGCCCGGCGAGGGCAGCTGCTTCTGGTTCGAGCTTAAGGTCGCGCCCCATGACAGCGGCGGCGATATGAACGACGCGGCGGACGACGCGGACAACACCGAAAACGGTACCGAAAAAAACACCGGGCACGGCGGCGGCTCCGAAAACCCATCCGGCGGGAATGATTCCGCCGACAGCTGAGAGGAATTAATTTACAATGCCTGATAACAAGTCTGATAAAAAATCAAAGGTCAGCGCCTCGGTTATCGTGAGAATCGCGCTGATATGCGTATTCGCGGCGGTGTTCGTCGTGAGCGCGGTCATGCTGATAAACACGCTGGCGCACTACCGCGCCGCGTCCGAGCTGTACGGCAAGGTGCAGAGCGAGTTCGACGACGTCATAAACAAAACCACCGGAGCCCCCGGCAGTGATGCCGTCAGCGATATATGGACGCGCGGGCCGGGGCAGATAACCGTTCCCGATGTTACGACGGGGCCGACCGCTTCCGACACGACCACACCGGGCGGCAATACGCCGACGACTTCCGACAAGCCCGCTGACACGACAACCCCGGCTCCCGCCCCCCCCGTATACAGCGAGCGCTTTCTCAAGGCCTGCGATTTCATACGCGAGCTCAAGAAGACAAACGACGACGTCGTCGGCTACATCTACATCGAGTTTGCCAACGACACCTCCAAGAATATTAGCTACCCGCTTGTCCAGGGCGACGACGATAATTACTACGTCGACCACGCCTATGACAACAGCGAGCTCAAGGCGGGCGCGATATTCCTCGACTTCCGCTGCTCCGACCGCCTCGAGCGCAACTGGGCGACACTTGTGCACGGTCACAACATGAACAACGGCGCTATGTTCCACAACCTGAAATACCTCAAGCAAAAGGAGTATTTCAACAACGTCAGCATAAGCGTCTACACGCTCAACGGCATATACAGTTACGAGGTATTCTCGGTCTACAACACCGAGAACAACAGCGATTACTCGACCATTTTCTTCGAGTCCGACACAAAGTTCGTCGGCTTCCTTGAGGCGGCGCAGCAGAAGTCGTTCTTCTCGAAGAGCCTCGCTTTCTACAACACGGACCACATTCTGACGCTCTCGACCTGCCTCAACACCAACCTCAAGGGGCGGCTGGCCGTCCACGCGGTCCTGACGGGGATTTCTCAATGAACGAAACGCTTGTCGGGCAGGTTTTACGCTGCCCGGTCTGCGGCGACGCGCTTGTGCAGCGGGGCAGTTCGCTCGTCTGCGGGGCGCGGCACTGCTTTGATATTTCATCGGCGGGGCACGTCAATCTGGCGGGGCCCCGTCAGCACGGAAACGGTGACTCGCGCGAGCTGGTCAGTGCCAGGACGGCCTTCCTCGGCGCGGGATATTACGCGCCGTTTGCGCGTGAGGTCTGCGGCCGGGCGGCCGGTTACGCCGAGGGCGGCGTCATTATCGACGCCGGGTGCGGCGACGGCTATTACAGCCTGCTTGCCGCCGGTATGTCGGGCAGCGCGCTGCTCGGGCTCGACCTCTCAAAGTATGCCGTTGCGGCGGGGGCCAAGGCGGCGAGACGACAGTCGTCGGACGCGGCGTTTGCCGTTGCGGGCATTTTCGACATGCCCGTGCGCGACGGCTGCGCCGACGTGGTCATGAACCTGTTTGCGCCCTGCGCGCCGGACGAGTTCGCACGCGTGCTGAAGCCGGGCGGACACTTGATTGTCGCCGGGGCGGGGAGGGATCACCTCGCGGGCCTGCGCGCGGTCATATACGACGAGGTCACGCCCAACACACGGCGCGCCGACCTGCCGGGGGAGGGCGCGTTTATTCAGGTCGACACGGTGCGGGTGCGCTACACCGTCACGCTGACGCGGGCTGCCGACGTGCAGTCGCTGTTCTCGATGACGCCGTATTACTACCGCACGTCGGCGGCGGGACGCGAGCGTCTCGCAGGGCTCGACAGCCTCGAGACGGTGGTCGACTTCGACATTTTTGTTTATCGGAAGGAAGCATAAAGCATGAAAATATCGGTTTGTATCCCCATGTACAACGAAAACGCCATAATTGCCGACTGCGCGCGGCAGTTGAGCGACTACATGAACGGTCGCTTCGGCGACGACTGGGAGGTGCTCTTCTCGGACGACGGAAGCACCGACGGTTGCGGCGACACCGTTCGCGCGCTCGGGCTGCCGCACGTGCGTGTGGTCGGCTACGAGCACAACCGCGGCAAAGGCTGTGCCGTACGCACCGCCATGCTCGCCGCAGAGGGGGACATTGTCATGTTTACGGACGCCGATCTGGCGTATGGCACCGAGGTTATCGGTTGCGCCGCCGACATGTTCGACGCAAACCCCGAGGCGGGGCTTGTCATCGGCTCGCGCAACATCAGCGCCGACGGCTACGAGGGGTACACATGGCTGCGCAAGCTGGCGTCGAAGGTGTACATCAAGGTGCTCTGTATCGCGGGCGGCTTCAAGCTGTCCGACTCGCAGTGCGGCTGCAAGGCCTTCCGCCACGACGCGGCGCAGGCGATATTCTCGCGCGCCGAGGTCGACGGCTTTGCCTTTGATTTTGAGGCGATACTGTGGGCAGGCAAGTTAGGGTACAGGATATGCGAGATGCCGGTGAAGGTGATCAATCATCGCGAGTCGAAGGTGCATGTTTTCAGTGATGCGTTCAAGATGCTTGGCGATCTGAGGCGAATGAAGAAGAGAATTAAAAATTCGGATTAATGTAATTTTTGCGGTTTGCGCCGCGGTGTGGGCTATTGCATATGCACCTATGCTTAAGTTGAATCGATTTTTGCGGTTTCCGCCGGGGTGCTCGGCGGAGGCCGCTTTTTGTTGAGAAAAGTTCTTTGGCTTTGGCAAGGCTCGCCGTGGAGGCCACCGACGGTGGAGAAGTGTACTTTTCTGCTCGCGGCAGAAAAGTACAGTTAAATCACGTCCCGCCGACGTTCCGGCGTGCGCCCGTCAAGGCTAAAGAACTTTTCTTTCAAAAAAACGCTTTCTGCCGAGCACCCCGGTGCGCACCCCCACGGGTGCAGAAACTCCCCACATACAGGCATATGCAATACGCCTCCCCTAACCCCAAAATCCTTCCAAACTTTACAAAATCGTTACATTTGCCTGTTGACGACAAGAAAATTTTGTGGTATTATATATATAAGTACGATATATATCGTATTGATACATGTCGACAAAAACGGGAGGATAGCATGAAAATCGTCAGAAACGTGTTGCTGTTTGTTTTGCTTGTGTCTGTGGCGAGCCTCTGCGCCTGCGGAGACTCAGACTGGTTCTCAGATCGACAAAAATACCGTGATGTCGGAAACAATGCTCACGTCGACGGCAAGCAGCGCGGTTATGCTGTCGACGTGCCGAATCATTACTCCGAAACCCGCGACGGACTTAGCTATTCGCTCGAATTTTCGAGATCTTCATATAAACTCGGCGGCGTGGTTCAGCTGCGGCTGACTGTCACGAATGCGACTCCAGAGCCGGTGTACTTCAACGATATAAACCGCACCGTCCGCTTCCTGCGGGACGACGGCAGTGAGCTCGAATTCGAAATGGTCGACATCGACGAGTGGAGCGCCGCGCAGGGAGGCAGCAGCGCGGTCTGTCGGCTCGGCATGGGCGAGATGCGCATTTATGAACGCGCGGTCGAGCTGCCCGCGTCCTTCTTCACGCCATGGCAGAGCTTTATGTTTGCCTTCGACCTCGACTGCTTCGCAGACGAGCATATGCAGAAGCCGGTGTCTGAGTACAGTATGCGCGTTGAGGTCGGGATGTGCCGCTGAACACAGAACGATCTGACTCAATTGCATGATTACACCAAAGAACCCGTGAGATTTTGCGTCTCACGGGCTTTTTGTCGCCTTTAACGCCGCGAGTACGGGCTGAGTGAAAAAAGTGCCGGATATTTTCCCAAAACGAAAAAAAATATACCTACGGGGTATTGACAGAAGCAGAATATTGATGTATAATAATAAACTGCATTATAATCGCTCAGAATATTCACTCGAGCGTATTCCAGTATTTGCCGGACGACCGGAAAAAGTCCGGCGAAAAAGCCGAAAAGCAACCCCTGCACTTCCGGAAAGTGCCCCGCGTGGCACGACTAATACATTGAATGGAGTGATTGATTTAATGGTCAATGTAAAAGAGCAGAAGCTTGGTAAGAACACACGAATGAGTTTTTCCAAGACCCGTTCCACCCTTGATCTCCCCAATCTTGTGGAGATACAGACCAAATCCTACAAATGGTTCTTAGAAGAAGGACTGATGGAGGTTTTGCGCGACGTATCCCCCATTACCGACTATTCGGGCAACCTGTCTATCGAGTTCGTTTCGTTCTCGCTGGACTCCAAACCCAAATACCCGGTTGAGGAGTGCAAAGAGAGAGACGTCAACTACGCCGCCCCTCTCAAGGTGAACGTCCGCCTCTCGAACAAGCAGACAGGCGAGGTCAAACAGAATGACGTTTTCATGGGCGAGTTCCCGCTCATGACCGAAAACGGTACGTTCGTGATTAACGGTGCGGAGCGCGTCATTGTCTCACAGATTATCCGTTCGCCCGGCATGTACTATGCCACCGAGATGGACAAATCCGGTAAGAGAACATACGCCGCTACCGTCATCCCTTACCGCGGCGCATGGCTCGAATACGAGACCGACATCAATGGCGTTATCTATGTCCGCATAGATAAGAACCGTAAGTTGCCGATAACCATGTTCATCCGCGCACTGGGCATCGAGACGGATGAAGATATTCTCGAAATGTTCGGCAACGAGAAGCTCCTGCTTTCCACCTTCGAGAAGGACGAGACCGCGAGCTTCGTCGCCCAGAGCACCGTGCCTACGTCGCTGCGCGTCGAGGCGCTCAAGGAGATATTCAAGAAGCTGCGTCCCGGCGAGCCTGCACAGGAGGACGCTGCGGTCACACTTATCAATAACTTCTTCTTCGATCCCCGCCGCTATGACATAGCGCCCGTGGGTCGCTACAAGTTCGACAAGAAGATGGCGCTTCAGCCGCGTATACGCAACCGCATACTGGCTGAGGACGTTATCAGCCCGCTGACGGGTGAGCTGCTCTGCGAAAAGGGCCAGGTCATCACCCCCGAGATGGCGGACACCATCGCGCACAACGCCGTAAACGTCGTTTACATCGAGCTTGACAACCACCAGGTCGTCAAGGTGTTCTCCAACAACACCGTTGAGCCCGAGTACATCCTCGGTTTCGACCTCAAGGACTGCGGCGTCAACGAAAAGGCGCGCACCCCCGTGCTGCTTGAGATTGCGGAGGCCTGCGCAGGCGACGTCGACGCCATTAAGAAGATGGCTCGCGAGCGCATTGCCGAGCTCTGCCCCAAGCACATAACCAAGGACGATATTTTCGCCTCCATCGGCTATCTGCTCAACCTCGCCAACGAGGTCGGCACGTTTGACGACATCGACCATCTCGGCAACCGCCGTATCCGTTCGGTCGGCGAGCAGCTGCAGAACCAGATGCGCATCGGCTTCTCGAGAATGGACAAGATTGTCAAGGAGAGAATGACCACGCTCAGCTCGCAGGAGAATGAGAAGATCACTCCCCAGTCCCTCATTAATATAAGACCTGTTGTGACGGTTATCCGCGAGTTCTTCGGCTCGTCGCAGCTGTCTCAGTTCATGGATCAGGCCAACCCGCTCGCAGAGCTGACGCATAAGCGCCGTCTGTCCGCGCTCGGCCCCGGCGGTCTGTCGCGTGACCGCGCTTCCTTCGACGTCCGTGACGTTCACTACACCCACTACGGTCGTATGTGCCCCATCGAGACGCCTGAAGGTCCTAACATCGGTCTGATTTCCTATCTCGCAACCTACGCGCATATCAACGATTACGGCTTCATCGAGGCGCCCTACCGCAAGGTCGTGCACGAGACGGATGCCGACGGCAAGGTTATCAGCCGCGTCACCGACGAGATCCGCTACATGACTGCCGACGTTGAGGACAACTACATTATCGCGCAGGCAAACGAGCCGCTCGATGAGAACGGCGTCTTCCTCTCCAACCGTGTCACGGCGAGAGACAAGACAGAGTTCATTGAAATAGACCCCGCAAAGGTCGACTATATCGACGTGTCGCCTAAGATGGTCGTGTCGGTCGCTACCGCTATGATCCCCTTCCTTGAGAACGACGATAACTCGCGTGCTCTGATGGGTTCGAACATGCAGAAGCAGGCCGTCCCGCTTATGGTGACAGACTCGCCGATTGTCGGTACGGGTATGGAATACAAGGCGGCTGTCGACTCCGGCGTCGTCATCGTGGCCAAGGAGGCAGGACGCGTTGAGCACGTTGAGGCCAACCGTGTCGTCATCGCGCGCGAAGACGGACAGAAGGATTCCTACGAGCTGCTCAAGTTCAAACGTACCAACCAGGGCACCTGCTTCAATCAGCGTCCCACCGTTTCGCTCGGTGAGTACGTCGAGAAGGGACAGGTCATTGCCGACGGCCCCGCTACCTCCAACGGTGAGGTCGCGCTCGGCAAGAACGCTCTCATAGGCTTCATGACCTGGGAGGGCTACAATTACGAGGACGCCGTTCTGCTTAACGAGCGCCTTGTACGTGACGATGTTTACACTTCGCTTCATATAGAAGAATACTCTCACGAGGCCAGAGATACAAAACTCGGCCCGGAGGAGATCACACGCGAGATACCCAACGTCGGTGAGGATGCCCTCAAGGATCTGAACGCCGAGGGTATCATCAAAAAGGGAACCGAGGTCAGAGCAGGCGACATTCTGGTCGGTAAGATCACGCCCAAGGGCGAGACCGAGCTTACCGCCGAGGAGAGACTGCTGCGCGCCATCTTCGGTGAGAAGGCAAGAGAGGTCAGAGACACCTCGTTGCGCGTTCCGCACGGCGAGTCCGGTATCGTTGTCGACGTCCGCGTCTTCTCGCACGAGCAGGGCGACGAGCTGCCCACCGGCGTCAACAAGGTCGTCAGAGTCTACATCGCACAGAAGAGAAAGATTTCTGTCGGTGACAAGATGGCAGGCCGACACGGCAACAAGGGTGTCGTTTCCCGCATACTGCCCCCCGAGGATATGCCCTTCCTGCCGGACGGCACTCCGCTGGATATAGTTCTTAACCCGCTGGGCGTGCCTTCCCGAATGAATATCGGTCAGGTGCTCGAGGTTCACCTCGGACTCGCCGCAAAGAAGCTTGGCTGGAAGATTATGACCCCTGTGTTCGACGGCGCAACCGAGAAGGACATCATGGAGTGCATGAAGCAGGCCAACATGAACCGCGACGCGCGTCCCGACGACCGTCTCGAGGGCAAGGAAACCTTCGTGGCCGTTGACCCTGTGACGGGCGAGGAAAAGCTCAAGGTCATCGACGGCAAGACCATCCTCTACGATGGCCGTACCGGCGAGCCCTTCGACAACCCCGTTACCGTCGGTATCATGTATTACCTCAAGCTGCATCACCTGGTCGACGATAAGATTCATGCACGCTCCAACGGTCCGTACTCGCTGGTCACACAGCAGCCTCTGGGCGGTAAGGCTCAGTTCGGCGGACAGCGTTTCGGCGAGATGGAGGTCTGGGCTCTCGAGGCCTACGGCGCTGCCTACACGCTTCAGGAGATTCTGACTGTCAAGTCCGACGATATAAACGGACGCCGCAGAGCCTACGAGGCTATTATCAAGGGTCAGAACATCCCCACTCCGGGTGTGCCTGAGTCGTTCAAGGTGCTGGTCAAGGAGCTCCAGTCGCTGGCGCTCGACGTCCGCGTGCTCAACAAGGACGGTGAGGAGGTCAAGCTGTCGACGCTCTGCGAGGATGAGGAGGGAAGTCCTTATACCCACAACACCGACTCCTCCGCTATCGACGATGCACTCGGTCAGAACACGCTGACCGACGAGATACGCCGCTCCTTCATGATCGAGGGCGACGAAGAGGACGTTTCCGAGGTCGACGACGACGATCTGCCGCCCGAGGAGGAAGTCTTTGAGGACGGAGACTATAGCGACGACTATGCCGACGACGGCGAAAATAATTGATGGATCAGGAGAGAAAAGCTGTGGAGCATAATGAATTTGATTCCATAAAGATCGGTCTTGCCTCCCCGCAGATGATCAGAGCATGGTCATACGGTGAGGTTACCAAGCCTGAAACAATAAATTACAGAACACTCAAGGCGGAGATCGGCGGTCTGTTCTGCGAGCGCATATTCGGGCCGACCAAGGACGGCGCCTGCATGTGCGGCAAATATAAGAATTCGCACAGCAAGGAAGTCCACAAGTGCGAAAAGTGCGGCGTTGACGTAACCACGAAGAAGGTCCGCCGCGAGCGTATGGGTCACATCGAGCTGGCGTCGCCTGTCTCGCACATCTGGTATTTCAAGGCCATTCCCTCGAGAATGGCGCTGGTGCTGGATATGTCCCCGAAGCAGCTCGAGCAGGTGCTGTATTTTGCCGAGAACGTCGTACTTGATCCCGGCATCACGCCTATTCCCAAGGGAACGGTGCTGTCCGAGCGTCAGTACAACGAGTACCGCGAGATGTACGGCGACAGCTTCCGCGTCGGAATGGGTGCTGAGGCCGTCAAAGAGCTGCTTGAGGCCGTCGGTCTCGACGAGGCCGAGTTTGCCCGCCGCCGCGACCTTGAGGCGCGCGGCGAGGAGGAGTTGACTGACGAAGAGAAGGCCGAGCTTGAAAACCTCTGCCGCGTCGGCGTTGCCCGCGTTGCAGACGAACTCAAGAGCGAACTTACCACCGCCTCCGGTCAGAAAAAAACGCGTATTATCAAGCGTCTTGAGGTTATCGAATCCTTCCGCAAGTCGGGTAACCACCTCGACTGGATGATTCTCGACGTTGTTCCGGTCATTCCTCCGGACATCCGTCCTATGGTTCAGCTGGACGGCGGACGCTTTGCTTCCTCCGACCTCAACGAACTGTACCGCCGCGTCATCAGCCGTAACAACCGACTCAAGAAGCTGATGGAGATACACACCCCCGAGATAGTCATACGCAACGAGAAGCGTATGCTTCAGGAGGCTGTCGACGCACTTATCGACAACGGCCGCCGCGGCAAGCCCGTCACCGGCCCCTCCAACCGTCCGCTGAAGTCACTCTCCGAGATGCTCAGAGGTAAGCAGGGACGCTTCCGTCAGAACCTGCTCGGTAAGCGCGTTGACTATTCCGGACGTTCGGTTATAGTCGTCGGCCCTTCGCTCAAGATATATCAGTGCGGCCTGCCTAAGGAAATGGCGCTCGAGCTGTTCAAGCCCTTCGTGGTCAAGAGACTGGTCGAGCTTCAGAAGGCCACCAACGTCAAGGACGCACAGAAGAAGATAGACCGCTCCCACGACCCGGCAAACGCCTGCGTCTGGGACGCGCTTGAGAACGTCATCAAGGAGCATCCCGTGCTTCTGAACCGTGCGCCGACGCTGCACCGTCTGTCCATTCAGGCGTTCGAGCCGGTGCTGGTCGAGGGACGCGCCATCAAGTTGCACCCGCTGGTCTGCACGGCGTTCAATGCCGACTTCGACGGCGACCAGATGCCTGTTCACGTGCCGCTGTCCGTTGAGGCTCAGGCCGAGGCGAGATTCCTCATGCTGTCCGCGAACAACCTGTTGAAGCCCGTTGACGGCCGCGCCGTCGCCGTGCCGTCGCAGGATATGATACTCGGTTCCTACTACCTTACCATGGATAAGGGCGGCGAGCCTGGCGAGGGCAGAGTCTTCCGCGACTACGACGAGGCCGTCATGGCCTATGAGAACCATCGGCTCGGTCTGCACGCACCTGTGTTCATCCGTACGACGGAGAGCACCGAGGCTCCGCTGTGCACCGTATCCGATTTCGGCATAATCCGCACCGATAAGGGCGCAGAGGTGACGTTCAAGGTTCCCGTCGCACGCATTATCACGCCCGCAAACCGCGTCTGCGGCTACACATATGTCCGTGTGCTCAGAGGCGGCGAGGAAGTATACAGAGACAACACCGTCTCGCTCCTGGAGGGCGAGGAGGCCAAGGCGGGCAGCGAGTGCACGCTGCTCATCCACGGATTCTCCGCCGTCGCCGAGGGCGACGTGCTTGAGATATGCTACAAGCACACCGGTATCATCAAGGCAACGCTCGGCCGCATGATATTCAATCATCCGCTGCCGCAGGATCTCGGCTTTGTCGACCGCTCGGATTATACCCGCATAAACGACCTTGAGATTGCCTTCGTCATGAAGAAGAAGGAGCTCGGTCAGATAATCGACCGCTGCATCAAGCGCCACGGTGCTGCCGTCTGCGCGAACATGCTTGATAATATCAAGGCGATGGGCTACAAGTACTCCACCAAGGCTTCCTTCTCAATCTCGGTTTACGATATGACCATCCCGAAGGAAAAGGCCGGACTGCTTGCCGAGGCCGAGAAGAAGGTCGATACCATCGCCAAGCATTATATGCGCGGCCGTCTGTCCGAGGAGGAGAGATACAAGAGCGTTATCTCCGTCTGGGAGCAGACCACATCCGACGTTACCGCCGCTCTTCAGGACAGCTTCGACCAGTACAACCCGATCAAGATCATGTCCGATTCCGGAGCCCGTGGTTCCATCACCCAGATGCGTCAGCTGGCCGGTATGCGCGGACCTATGTTCGCTGCAAACGGGAAGACGATGGAAATTCCGATCAAGTCCAACTTCCGCGAGGGCATGAAGATTTTCGAGTACTTCATGGGTGCTCGTTCGTCGCGTAAGTCGCTGTCCGATACCGCTCTGCGTACCGCAGACTCCGGATACCTTACAAGACGTCTGGTCGATGTCTCGCAGGAGGTCATCGTCAGAGAAGAGAAGTGCGATACCACCAAGGGCGCATGGGTCACGGCCGTCGTCGACGACAAGGACAAGAACGTCCTCGAGCCGCTGGCTGACCGTATTGTCGGCCGTTACACCATGGGCGACGTTGTCGACCCAAGCACCGGCGAGGTGCTGGTGCCCGACGATACCATGATAACGGACGAGATGGCCTCGAGAATCGTCAAGGCCGGTATCGACAGAGTTTATATCAGAACAGTCATCCAGTGCCACGCAAAGCACGGTATCTGCGCTCACTGCTACGGTGCCGACCTCGCGTCGGGTAAGCCGGTCAGCGTCGGTGAGGCGGTCGGCATTATCGCGGCTCAGTCGATAGGCGAGCCCGGTACGCAGCTGACCATGAGAACCTTCCACTCCGGCGGTGTTGCAGGCTCCGATATTACACAGGGTCTTCCCCGTGTCGAGGAGCTGTTCGAGGCAAGACAGCCCAAGAAGGCCGCTATCATGGCCGAGGTTGCAGGCCGCGCTACCGTCAACATCGGCGAGAATGCAAACGTTCACGTCGTTGACATTATCCCCGATCCCGGTCAGACCATGCCCGACGGCAGAGCCGCTGAGCTTATTCAGTACCAGATTCCCTACGGAACCCGACTCGCAGTCAACGACGGCGATCACGTCGAGCGCGGTCAGGCCATCACCGAGGGCAACAAAGCGCCTGCCGACATCATGCGCATACTCGGACTCGACGCCGTTTACGAGTACCTCATCAAGGAGATTCAGCGCGTTTACCGTTCGCAGTCGGTTAGCGTGAACGATAAGCACATCGAGATAATCGCCCGCCAGATGACGAGAAAGATACGCATCGAGGACAACGGTGACACCGACATGCTCGTCGGCTCGCTGGTTGATGCCAACGAGTTCGAGGAGAAGAACGACGCTGTGGCCGATGCCGCGCGCGAGCTCGGCAGCGAGCCCAACCTCGCAACCGGCGAGACCGTTCTGCTCGGTATTACCAAGGCGTCGCTGCAGACCGAATCTTTCCTGTCCGCCGCTTCCTTCCAGGAGACCACCAAGGTGCTCACCGAGGCCGCTATCAAGGGCAAGGTCGACCACCTGCTCGGACTTAAGGAGAACGTCATTATCGGTAAGCTCATTCCTGCCGGTACCGGCATGGCATGCTACCACGGCGTCGACGTCGAAAAGGTCGACTCCTCAAACGATAATAAGGCCGTCTGACACAGTGATTTCCCGCTGTGAATCACGGCAAATACGCTGTTGGGTTGCCGCGCTCATGCGAGCGCGGCAACCCCTGCGGCTTTTTAGGGCAATATGCCGAATACGTTTGAAATTTATGACAAATAATATATTGCACTGCACTGCGTTTTGTGCAAAAGGTAGAAAATATACTGGTGAAACAATGTTTCTTGACAAAACGACGGTTGCAATGCTATAATATTATACGCGTGTTTGCGTACTTGGGATAAGTATGCCCGCGCGAGCCTGTACATCGAGGCATTATGTACGCGCTGAAACATTGAATTTTCGAAGAAGGAGGAAAAACAAGGATGCCAACCTTTAACCAGTTAGTCAGACAGGGCCGCACCGACAAGACCTACAAGTCCAAAGCACCTGTGCTTCAAAAGGGCTTCAACACGCTTGAGAATGCTGCCACCGATCTGCCGTCTCCCCAGAAGAGAGGCGTTTGCACAAAGGTTTCCACCACCAGCCCCAAGAAGCCTAACTCCGCGCTCCGCAAGATCGCCAGAGTAAGACTTACCAACGGTCTGGAGGCTACGACCTACATTCCCGGTATCGGACATAACCTTCAGGAGCACTCCGTCGTTCTCATCAGAGGCGGCAGAGTAAGAGACCTGCCTGGTGTTCGTTACCACATCATCCGCGGCACTCTGGATGCTCAGGGCGTTGCAAACCGTAAGCAGAGCCGTTCCAAGTACGGCGCAAAGACTCCCAAGAAATAAGAGGGAGCAACACAACAAGGTTAAACAATAAAGCAGACAAGCTAGTCCGTATGAGAAGATTCAATGTTTATGACATAGATTCCTCTGTGCGGCGCAAACAGAAGTATGCTTTTGAGTACCTGTGATTTCATAATTTTAATGAAGGAGGGAAGTTACCGTGCCGAGAAGAGGAAAAATTTCCAAGAGAGACGTTCTGCCGGATCCGTTGTACAACTCCAAGCTTGTAACAAAGCTGGTCAACAACGTAATGCTTGACGGTAAGAAGGGCGTCGCTCAGACAATAGTTTATGACGCATTTGCCACAGTGGCTGCTAAAACAGAGCAAGACCCGCTGAAGGTGTTTGAGGAGGCTCTCGAGAACATTATGCCTGTTCTTGAGGTCAAGGCCCGCCGTGTAGGCGGTTCCACCTACCAGGTCCCGATGGAAGTCAGACCTGAAAGACGTCAGACACTCGGCCTTCGTTGGCTCATCAGCTTCGCAAGAAAGCGCAGTGAGCGTACAATGGCGGATCGCCTTGCAGGCGAGATAATGGACGCCAAGAACAACGCAGGCGGAGCGTTCAAGAAGAAAGAAGAAACACACAGAATGGCAGAGGCGAACCGCGCGTTTGCTCACTACCGTTACTAAGAAGGAGACCCGTAATTTATGCCCAGAGAATATTCCCTTGAGCGTACCCGTAATATCGGTATCATGGCTCACATCGACGCCGGTAAGACGACTACGACGGAAAGAATATTGTTCTACACAGGCAAAACCCACAAGCTGGGCGAAACGCATGATGGTTCCGCTACGATGGACTGGATGGAGCAGGAGCAGGAGAGAGGTATCACAATTACCTCCGCCGCTACCACCTGCTACTGGAAGGGCAATCGTATCAACATCATTGATACCCCCGGCCATGTGGACTTTACCGTTGAGGTCGAGCGCTCGCTTCGCGTGCTTGACGGATCGGTAACTGTATTTTGCGCCAAGGGCGGCGTTGAACCCCAGTCCGAGACAGTCTGGAGACAGGCTGACAAGTACGGCGTTCCCCGCATGGCATATGTGAACAAGATGGATATAACCGGCGCCAACTTTTACAGAGTTGTCGAGATGATGAAGGACAGACTTCACACTCACCCGGTTCCGATTCAGCTGCCTATCGGAGCTGAAGATCAGTTCAGAGGTATAATCGACCTCATCAACATGGAAGCCGACATTTACTACGATGAGCTTGGCACGGATATGCGCGTCGAGCCCATTCCGGCGGACATGCTTGAGATGGCCCAGAAGTACAGAAACGAAATGATAGAGTCCGTCGCCGAGAGCGACGAGGCGCTGTTCGAGAAGTTCTGTGCAGAGGAGGAGATTACTACCGAAGAAATAAAGCGGGCCATCCGTAAGGAGACCATCGCAAACAAGATTGTTCCCGTCGTCTGCGGAACATCTTACAGAAATAAGGGCGTTCAGAAGCTGCTCGACGCTATCATCGACTACATGCCCGCACCTATTGACGTTCCCGCTATCCGTGGTATCAACCCCGATACGGACGAGGAGGTCGAGTGCCCGTCTGATGATAATGCTCCCTTCGCAGCTCTCGCCTTCAAGATCATGACCGACCCGTTCGTGGGCAAGCTCTGCTTCTTCAGAGTGTATTCCGGTCAGATCGAGGTCGGACAGACCGCATTCAACTCCAACAAGGACGTCCGGGAGCGCATGGGACGTCTGCTCCAGATGCACGCCAACGAACGTAAGGATCTCGAGCACGTTTACAGCGGTGACATCGCCGCGGTGGTCGGTGTCAAGAACACGACGACCGGCGATACGCTGTGCGACGAAAAGCATCCTGTGATACTTGAGTCCATGGAATTCCCTGAGCCTGTTATAAGAGTCGCCATCGAGCCTAAGACCCGCGCGGGTCAGGACAAGATGGGCATCGCCCTTTCCAAGCTGGCAGAGGAGGACCCCACCTTCCGTACCTATACGGACGAGGAGACGGGTCAGACCATCATCGCCGGCATGGGCGAACTTCACCTTGAAATTATCGTAGACAGACTGTTGCGTGAGTTCAAGGTGGAGGCCACTGTCGGTAAGCCTCAGGTCGCCTACAAGGAGACCATCAGAAGAAAAGCCGACGTGGATATGAAGTATGTACGTCAGTCCGGTGGTAAGGGCCAGTACGGTCACGTCAAGATCATACTCGAGCCT
>CAKRSS010000006.1 GCA_934401725.1 uncultured Eubacteriales bacterium
GAGTGCTATAATTAGACAAGAAAATAGGCTTGAAGCCATAAAAAATATGGCCATAAAGGTTGCAACTTTATGGCCATATTTTTTATTTTTGACTGTTGGCTTACCGAATACTGACTGTGAAACAGCAGCTACTCAAAATCCGCTTCGCACTTCGCGGAATAATAGCAGATCCGGTAACCTTAATTCAGTATTCTCTTCTCAATATACGCATTTTTATGCATCCCGCAAGCTAACGCTTCACCGTACAGTTCCCTTGCGGGTTCCCCGTTGTCGGTGTCAATCAAGGCGTTGATAACACGGTTGATGGCCAACCGTGCCATGCCGCATTTGGAGCGCGGCTCGTTGAGTTGCTCCCACGTGCCGATTAAAAAATCACTTTGCAGATTATCCGACCCCAGCCACGGGAGCATTCGCATACCGAGTTCAAAGGCATCGTATTCGGCGCTTCCAAAGGCCTTCAGGCAAAGAGCCGAATAAACCGTTTTGTAAAAAATATGATTGTCCGGATTCTCGGTTGTTTCCCAAAATGATCTGAAATTATTTTTTGCAAGCTCCAGATAGCCGACAGGCGTCCTCACCGTCGGCGTTACCGACAGTGCCGCGTTATGGCATTCAAATACAACCCCTTCTATGCCGCTTATATCTGCGTTTTTACTTAAAGCGCTTTTGTAACAATCCCACCAAAAATCCGCAAAGCCGCCGAACTCGAGGGCAAAGCGCTGCGTGGCATCGCAGACGAGCCAGAACAGATATTTTGTCGGCTTATCCCGCAGAAATTCGGCAAACTCGCAGTGATTTTTGTAAATGCCGTCGCTGTCTCTGAGCATAGCAAAGCTGTCCGAAATATTCCAATAGGCAAAGCCGATTTCTTCGGTTCCCTTCAGCTCATCGCCGCGAAGGCCTGCTTGCAGATAATCGATAACCGCAAGGTCCTGCTTGCGTTTTTTCTCCCGCGAGTAGCTGGTGCGCTCTCCTCCGAGCTTCAGTTTTTTGAAGTTTTCAGCAAATTCAGAGTTCATCATTTGTTCCTTTCATTGTTTGTTTCTTTTGTTATCCGTCAAAGCGGCTTATTGTCGAATTCAATTACAATTACATCCTCATCCCCCCAGCGCTCTTACCGGGTACTGACTGCGCGCCCGTGCGGACACGGTGTTGTTCGTGTACGCAAATATAGTTATAAAGTATAATTGTATACCACGGCGGGCAATTTGTCAAGAATGTGTGCACAGACTCGCGTGTTTCGGCGTAGTTTTATCGTCCGGCTGACCGCAGTCGGCCTTTATTTTTTGTACCGCGGCAATTGTATCGATTTTTATGATATAATATAAAAAAATTTGCCCAAACCTATTGACTCTCCTCCCGACTGTAATGATAAACTGTACCTGCAAGGCAGAAACCGCGCGGTCTGCCCCACCACAAAATTCGGACGAAAGGAAAAAGCCATGTACAAGATAGGTGAATTATCCAAGTTGTGCAGCATACCGGTCAAGACTCTGCGCTACTATGACTCCGTGGGACTGCTGACGCCGGACAAAATCGACAAATTCACAGGCTATCGGTATTATTCCGCCTCAAAGCTGTCGGATTGCTACCGCATTATCGCCTTAAAGGAGCTCGGTTTTTCCCTTGACGGGATACGGGAACAGCTCACGGCAAGCGACGACCAAAAAATCGTCGGCATACTTGACGCAAAGCTCGCCGAGCTGAACGCCCTTATCACAAGCACAGAAAAACAGCTGAAGAAAATCGAGTCCATGAAAAACAGCATTGCAGAAGGAGAGTCCCAAATGAACAACGTTATTATCAGAGAAACTGACGCTATACGCGTCGCATTTGTTCGCCGGATTTACACCTCAAAATCCGACGCGCTGCGCCGGGCAGACGAAATGGCGAAAAAACTGCCGAAGGCCATCGTCGGCAAGCGGCGAATCGTCATAAATTACGAGACGGAGTACAAAGACTCCGATTTCGACCTTGCCGTCGGCGTCGAGATTACGGGCAGCCTGCCGGCGAACAGCGAGTACGGCGAGAAAATCATCACATTCGGGAGCTCCGGGTTCGTCGCCACGCTCTGCTGCAATGAGGCTCAGCTCGACGACGCCTACAAAGCCGTCATCCGGCAGCTCGACGGCTCGGACTACCGCATGCGCGGCGCTTATTACGAAATACACCACAGCGACGGGACAGTCGAGCTGAAGGTTCCCGTGCGCGAAAAGGCGACAGAGCCGTCGTATGTGAGCGCGGACGCAGACGAGCCGTTTGCAGACGACCCCGAGGCCTGCGGCAAATGGAAGATGGTCGACGTCGTCCCGACGCGCGAGCATTTCGTCTACGGAAAGCCCAAATGCAGCCATCCCGCGTGGCTACGTGAGCTGTATTTTGTCGACGGCGGCAAGGGGTACTGGGTCACGAGCGGGTGGACAAAGGGCGCGCTGTTCACGCGCGGGCCGAGGCCCGGCACGCGGTACGTCAACCGCTACACAATCGAAAATATCGACGGCCACAGGCTTCTCTTTCTCAACATGGTCGGCAGCGGCGGCAGCGAATTCGACGCGCCCGAAATATGGGTTTACGAAAAGGTCGACGACGGGCATTACTTGTCGGAGGAGGAGTTCAAAAGGAGCGACAATATCGACCTCCCGTTTGTGAACGACGCGGCCGTCCTCGGCAAATGGCGCGTGCGCGATTTCGTGACGGAACAAGAGGACTTTGACCCGCAAAGGCAGAGCCTGAAGCAAGACGAGCTTTTCGTGCTGTCGGCAGAGTTCGGAGAAAACGGCGTGTATGTAACGACCACCAAAAACGGGACGGATAGCGGCACCTCCGTGTGGACGAAGGGCTTTGTGTTAAACAGACGCGAGAGGACCGCGTCCGCATACGAGATCAAGGTGATCGACGGAAAAGAGTATCTGTTCAAGCAGTGGAAGTGCGGCGATTACAGCTTCGACGGCCGGGTGTACTGGTATGTGTTCACCCGAGAGTAACCGTGCGCGGCGATTTTGACCGCGACAGAGCAAAAAGGCGCCGCAAGCGCGGCGCCTGCGATAAACGCTTAGGGAACCGGCATGGCGGAATAAATCCGCCATGCCGGTTTTCTGCTATCGTTTGTCTATGTTTGTGATTTCGTGCATTTGGTTTATTTTAGGATACCGAAATACCTACTTGGAACTACTTCGCGAAGAGCTTGACACACAGCCTCACTCTTTGCCCACTTAATTATTCCTTTTTTGCACCTCACCTTATCTATGGGAACTTTCGGAAGTGATTGGGTTGTGATAAGTATAAATTGAAATCCCGTTTTGTAAATATCAACATGAACAACATTCCGATTTCCGAAATTTCTGACAGCAATGAATTTTATATTGGCGTATTCAATTTGAACTTTGGGACAAAAGAGACATTTCCATGTGATTTTTTCATCGTCCAGTATCAGTTTTCCCCATATATGCTGCCATAAATACTCCAACGACCATCCAGAAAGGAGAATAAATAAGAGTGCAATAACAATCATATGAATGGTTCCATAATTTATTTCTCCTGAAAAAAAGGTAAACTTTATGCCCATACAAAGCATTAGCAATGGTACGAAAATCATAATGATGCAAAGCAATCGCCCTTCCGTGCACAATATAATGTGGGGTCTAAATACCTTTTTCTTCATTTTCAGTTGTCTCCTTCAAATGCTGCTTCAAAATAAGCTTGAGCGCACATCAATAAAAATTCTTTCAGGGCATTTAAGTTTGCAGTAAGTTGAACGCTTACCGCCTTTAATTTATTCGGCGCGCGGAATAAACTATTTACGACGGGCTTTTTTCTGTACACGATCTCTCTTCTCCATTTCGCGCAATAGTTCAGGGGCTAAATAAAACAGACACATCATCACGCAATACAAAGATAAAACTATCGCCTGTGTTCCGATATTCTTTTTATTGATTAGCTTGATGGAATCTACACAGTCGTTTGCATCAGAGCCAAAAGAAATAAACAAATGATCGTAGACCCAATGCTTACCTTTGTCCGATGCAAAAAATGATATTTCGTCACCTTTAATATTCAGTTGTTTTCCATCAAGTTCTTTCCACAGGTTATCGTATATGTAATACCTCTCGCCGTCGTCCATTACGATAAATACTCTTTCAGAACCATTCTTGGCGTTTATACGCTCATATTGTACATCAGAACAGTATCCACTTACTAAGTACAAATCATCTGTAGTATAACGGGGATTAGAGTGAGCAAGCACCAAGATAATGGCAGCGCCAATTAATTTATGCGCAATAGTAGTTTCATAATATCACCTCAATCCGCTCGCAGACCGCGACAAGGGGCGTGCCCATTGCATTTGTCATAGAGTCATACCTCCTTTACTGCGCGGAATTTTCCGCGAAATAATGCTCCTGCGCGTACCTAAAGCGCGCGTTGAAGCGTTCGGCGGCGACCTTGCTCGCGCGTCGCCACGGGGTCAGCATGTCGAAAGCGTGGTAAAGCCCCGGATAGACGTCGAGCCCGGCGGGGACACCGGCGCGCCGGAGGTTCTCGACGTACGCCACGGTCTCCGCATAAAACGGCTCGGCTGTCGACACAAACGTGTAGGCGGGCGGCAGTCCCGTATAATCAACGCATCTTGCCGCCGCGGCGTAGCAGGGCGTCCCGCCGCGAAGCCCGGCGAGGTACTTTCCCCAGCCGTAGTGGTTGCGCCGCGTGTTCCAGACCGGCGCGTGGTTGTCGCGCGAGGTTTCGGTGTCCTCATTGTCGAGCATGGGGTAGAGCGGCATCTGAAACGCGACCTTCACGCCGCCGACGTCCCTCTCGTACAGGCAAAGCGCCGCGGCGAGTCCGCCGCCTGCGCTCTCGCCGCCGACCATTATCTGATCGTCGCGCACGCCGAGCTCCGCCGCGT
The DNA here is from genome assembly GCA_934401725.1 of uncultured Eubacteriales bacterium. GTDB lineage: Bacteria > Bacillota > Clostridia > Oscillospirales > CAG-272 > UMGS1002. The sequence continues at coordinate 4,901 of CAKRSS010000006.1, forward strand.
GCTCCCGAAGGTAGACCAGCGCGGCGTGACAGTCCTCAAGCGCCGCCGGATATGGGGCTTTGCCTGCCAGCCTGTAGGCGGGCGAGACCACGACCGCGCCGTACCGCCTTACAAGCTCCATCGCGCGCGACATGTAGACCATCCCCGCCATTCCCGTGACGTACCCGCCGCCGTGTATCCACAGAACGCCCGTGCGGCGCGCGCCGCCGCACTGCGGCGTGAGAATCAGCAGCTTCATCCGGCCGCCGCCGGATGGTATATAAATTTTCTTCGTTTTGTATCTCATCCCGACCGTCGGCGGCTCCTTCTTACATTTTTATATAGTATACCACACACCCCGCCCGATTGCAACACCCGCCGCCGCGCCGACCCGCAGAAATGCCCTGCCCCGCGCATTATCTTTCACCGTATTTTCAATTTTGCTACACAAACCCTTCATTGCGTTTTAACATGACTATGTTAAAATTCAGACGAACTCGGATAAGAGTGAAGCCGAGACAAGATTGTCAAAATAAAAACAACAGGAGGCTTTTTATGGTCAATCGTTTTGTTCTGAATTCCGTTTCATATCATGGCAAGGGCGCCATCAAGGAAATTCCCGGCATTGTTGCCGCCAAGGGCTTTCACAAAGCATTCATCGCTTCCGGTCCGGATCTCGTAAGGTTCGGCGTTACAAAGCATGTCACTGATCTGCTCGATGCGGCAGGCATGGCGTACGAGCTCTTCACAGACATCAAACCCAACCCCACAATAGAAAACGTTCAGTCCGGCGTCGCGGCTTACAAGGCGTCCGGCGCTGATTACATGATAACCATCGGCGGCGGCTCGGCTATGGACGCCGGCAAGGCCATCGGCATCATAATCAACAACCCCGAATTCGCGGACGTGCGCAGCCTCGAGGGCGTTGCCCCGACCAAGAACCGCACCGTCTTCACCATAGCCGTTCCCACAACAGCAGGTACTGCCGCGGAGGCTACCATAAACTACGTCATCACCGACGTCGAGCGCAAGCGCAAATTCGTCTGCGTCGACACCAACGACATTCCCGACGTTGCCGTCGTCGACCCCGAGATGATGTCGACCATGCCCAAGGGCCTGACCGCCTCGACCGGTATGGACGCGCTGACCCACGCCATCGAGGGCTACACCACCCGCGCGGCCTGGGAGCTCCCCGACTGCCTCAACCTCGAGGCAATCCGCCTCATCTCAAAGAACCTCCGCGCCGCCGTCAGAAACGAGGACGCAGGCCGCGAGGGCATGGCGCTCGGACAGTTCGTCACCGGCATGGCGTTCTCAAACGTCGGACTCGGCATCGCGCACTCCATCGCGCACACGCTTGGCGCTGTATATGACACGCCGCACGGCGTCGCCTGCGCCATGATGCTGCCTATCGTCATGGAGTACAACGCCGACGTCACCGGCGAGAAGTTCAAGGCTATCGCCGAGGCGATGGGCGTCGACACGACCGGCATGACGCAGGATGAGTACCGCAAGGCCGCAATCGACGCGGTGCGTCAGCTGAGCGTTGACGTCGGCATCCCGACCAAGCTCCCCGCTATCAAGGATGAGGATCTCGACTTCTTAGCCGAGTCCGCGCATGCGGACGCCTGCGCTCCCGGCAACCCGAAGGACGCGTCGGTCGAAGACCTCAAGGCTCTTATCCGCAAGCTCATGTAAAAAAATATCGGCAGCAGCCGCGCATGCGCGGCTGCTGCCTTTTTTATTGCCTTGTTTCGGTTTACATATTGGCAAAGAACGCCCCGGCTGAGACGAGCGTGTTCCCGTCGTACTTAAGCCAACCGTTCTCCAGCGCCTGCTCGACAACGTAGCCGCGCTCGATATTGGGCGCTTTGAGAACAAGCTCCGACATCTCGGCTCTCAGCGCCCTGAGCTTTGCCGCGACGGTATCGTCGTAGACCTCGGGCGCTTTGGGGTTGAAGATTACGACGTTCGGCACAACACGGCCGTTTTCCGTCTTAGCATAGCCGTACTTGAGCAGCTTTTTGATGTCCTCTTCCCCGCATTCGTCCGCCCGTCCGGTGCAGATAAGGCTCATCGCGTACTCATGGTCGGCGCTGATTCTCTCGGGTGTTTTGGAGTACATGTCCTTGTAGCGGAACTTGTACTGTGAGAAATAGCCGCACATTTTGCTATTAAAGCCAGACCCGTGCTGCCCGACGAAGAAGGGCTCGGTGTAATCGATGCTCTCGTACCCCGTCAGCACCCACGCGCCGCCGTCCGGCCGCGCGGGAAGCTCCTCCTCGCAAGGATCGACCGTGCTGTACTTGATAATATCAAACGCCCGGACGAGCATCGCCCACTTTGCACTCTCGTACCCGACGTAGCTGACATCCGCCTTGGCACCGCCGCATGAGACGTACAGGTCGATAAGCCCGCACAGTTTCTCGGTCAGCGGAACCTGTATCTTTTTGCTCGCCTCAAACCGCGCCCGCTGTTCCCTGCGGCTTATAATGCGGAAGTTTGTGACGTATTTGCCGCCCTCCCGGCGCAAAAGCTGCTCGCGGACAAGAAACTCCAGCTCGTCCTCCATGTAAGGCAGCGCGATGCCGAGAGACAGCGCCAGCTCCTCCGAAGTTTCGGGGTTTTCGTATGCTTCGAGGAAAATGTTTTTGTAAAGCAGGTGCGAAACTATTGTCCACGGCTGACCGAATCTACCCTCACACCCGGACTTGATAAATGTAATCTCTTCCGGCTTGTAGCTTCTGATACCGAATTCTCTTGCCATATCCATTCCTTCTTTCAGTGTTTTTCTTGTGCGGTAAAGCCGCTGCTTTATCGCGGTCTCGGAAAGCGAAAATGTGAGTGCAATATCACGAATGCTTCGGTCTTCTATGTAATATGCGACCACGATGTCGCGGTAGTCGCTCCGGATGAACGCCAGCTCCCGCCGGAGAAGGGCCAATTGCTCCTTCTGTATCAGCTCATCTCCGGGACTTCCGTCCACGTCCGCAATTTCATAGTCGCCGATGTCGGCGTCGCTCACCGCCTCGCGGCGGTCGTGCTTGTGCTTCGCCCACGCGGCGTAACGGTTGCGCGCCACCTGCCAGACCCACGCCGGAAAATTTCCCGGTTCGGCTCCGCGGTTGAGCGAAGCTATGACGTTGAGCGCGATGTCCTGCGTCAGATCCTCTGCCTCGGTGTTGCTGCCCGTCTTGCGCAGGCAGAAGTAAAACACCTTTTCCATATAGCTCCCGGCAAACTCGCCGACAAGCCGGTCGCGCGCCGCATTGGTATTCTGCATTTTCTCGCCTCCCTTCACACGTATAGTGGGGTGTTTTGGAATTCGGTTACATAAATTTTTTATTCGTCGCTGAGCAGTGCCAAGAGCGGCACTATATGCATGTACCGACCATGTATGCGGTAGCGCGGCTGCTCACCGTCATAATTGACGTCCAGATATTCCGCGAGCACCGTCTGAAGGCAGCCACACACAACGTTCTCGGGCAGCCCGGCGACCTCGGCGACCTCCGATGCCGAGGCGTAATACTTCTCGTCGCCGACCGTCAGCGTGTAAAGCGCTGCAAGCGTTCTCAGCGCGCGCGCATCCGACAGCCTGCGCAGGTGCGCTGACAGCGCCGTGATTACGTGACGGTCGAGATGCAGGCGTTTGTTGCTCGAGAAGAACACCGATTCATACCGCATTCGCGTGGTGATCCCCGGCTGCGACAGGCAGGACATGCCCCACTCTGCCGCGCCGGCGTGATTTATGGCGTCGTCGGAGTTCCAGCCGGGGTTGCCGCCCGACATCATCTTCTTTGAGAAAAGTATCGCATGCAGCCGGTAGGCCAGTTCCAGCGCGAATTTTGCGTCCTCACCCGCAGGCATGCCGTCGATGACGGTGCGAAGCTGCAAAAATAAGTTATTTGAGGTGTCAGCGCCGCGGTAGCCGATGAGCTCGTCGACGGACACGCCGAAATACGCCGCGATGCCGGGCAGCAGCTGAATGTCCGGGCAGCACTGCGCGGACTCCCACTTGCTCACCGCCTGATTTGTCACGCCAAGCGTCTGTGCCAGCTCCTCCTGGGTGACGCCCCTGGCCTTCCGCAGAAAGGCTATCTGTTCGTTAAGCTTGAAGTTCTCCATTGAACCCTCCGTATCTGTTTTTGCAGCTGCAACAACATTATACCATCCCGCCGGGGCGGGCGCAATGACGCATTGGTTTGAGCGGCGGACTTTTTATCCAACCGAAGGTTGGACGTCGCCGCGCACCCTCTCGGCATTGTTTTCGCACACGCGCTCGGAGATGGTTAACCTCCTCTCGCGGCGAGTCAGCTGCTCGGTGAAGCGGCTGGTGAGGGCGATGAAAATGAGATAGATATACGGCATACCGAGATTGGTCTCAAGCAGCGAGTTGACTATCAGCGGGCGCAGCTTGTCCGCAAGACTTTCAAAGCCCTCCGAACGTATGCCGCCGATCAGCAGCCCGGCCTCCCAGCCGAACTGAACAAGCACGCCGATGGCCAGCAGCCACGGTATATTGACCCGTCGCTCCCGGCGGCGCTCGGCGAGGTTGAAGACGACCAGCCCGAGGTATCCGACGAGCAATATAAACGCCATATAGCCGTGATACTCGCCTGTCGTGCGCTGTATGATTATCGTCTCCATGCCGGACGGTGTGAAGGTCGCGCTGAGCTGAGGGCAGACAAACCACCACATAAGTATGAGAAACGACCACTCGAAAAGGTGCTTGTCCTTGGAAATCCACAGCCATATCCATGTGAAATTCGTAAAGCCGTAGCTCATCGACATCCAAAGCAGCACCCAGAACAGGCTGTGCCCGTCCGAAATGGCGCGCGAGTGGCAGACGAGATGGAATATCCCGAAGTCCACAAGCATGTAAAGCACGCCCGCAAGCAGGCCGACGATGACGGTCATATACTTCTTTTTCCAGAGCAGCAGCCCCGCGAAAACGACGAGAAACGCAATGTCAAACCATATATAAAGCGGCGAAAACGCGCGCCGCGCAATAATCTCGGTCATAATTCCTCCGCAATCGTGTATTGTGTTACCGCGAGCCGCGAGCCGCGGCAATCAGGCGCGCTATGTTTTTCATGGCGAAGCGCAGATTCACGTCGCTCTCGCCCCTCACCTGCTCGAACGGCAGCGGGCGGCGGTTTATTGAGAACACCGAACAGAGTCCCTCGTCGAGCAGCAGCTCGGCACCCGGTGCGGCGTCGCCGACGACGGCTATCACCGGCACGCCCGCCGCCGCGGCGCGCGCCGCGACGCCCGAGATGACCTTGCCGCGCACGCTCTGCGCGTCCATTCTGCCCTCGCCCGTAAAGACGAAATCGGCCTGCTGCAGCGCCTCGTCAAAGCCGACGGTGTCGAGCACCGCGTCAATTCCGCGCCTCAGCTCGGCCCCGAGAAAGGCGACCATGCCCGCACCGAGTCCGCCTGCCGCGCCGCCACCGGCGAGAGTCGACAGCCCGCGGCCCGTTTTGCGCTCCATGACGGCGCAGAGCGACCTCAGCCCCGCGTCGAGAAGCCCGACCGCGGCGGCGTCCGCTCCCTTCTGCGGCGCGAACACATACGCCGCGCCCTCCGGGCCGTACATGGGGTTGTCCACGTCGCACATGGCAACGAGCTCGACGCCGTCAAGCTCGCGCGCCAGTCCCGACATATCGATGTCGGCCACACGCCCGATACTGCCGCCGACCGGGACGAATTCGCATCCATCCCCGTCTCTGAACACAACACCGAGCGCCGCAGCCATGCCGCAGCCGCCGTCCGTCGTGCTGCTGCCACCGAGCCCGACTATCACGCGGCGGCAGTCCCGCCGCACGGCGTCAAGTATCAGCTCGCCGACGCCGTATGTGGTCGTCCGGCGGGGGTCGCTTCCGCCGGATGCCTCCGCCATGGGGAGGCCCGCCGCCGCAGCCATCTCGACTATCGCAGTGCGCCGCCCTGCGGCGTCGGTCACGATACCGTAAAAGCTGTCGACAGGCTCAAAATAAGGCCCCGATACGCGAAGTCTCACCACCTCGCCGCCGAGCGCCGTGACAAAGCAATCGACCGTTCCCTCTCCGCCGTCCGCCACGGGAATCGACGTTATCCTGCTGCCGGGACATACCGCCGTCAGCTCGTCCGCCATAATGCCGCACACCTCGCGCGAGCTGATCGTACCCTTGAAGGAATCGGGTGCTAAAATAATGTTCATAATCGGACTCTCCTTATAATCTGCGCGGCGAAAAAACGCCGCATTTTGATTTTATAGTACCACAAATATCGCCTTTTGTCAATCTGTCGCTTGTTTTTCAGGGCACTTTATGGTATACTGTTGTAAAAGGAGTTTGCCATGGGGAAGATTACGGACGAAAGACTTATTTACGAAATTCTCGCCGTTGTCGGGGAGATTCCGCGCGGGCACGTCACGACGTACGGGCGGATTGCCGCGCTCATCGGGCGGGACAAAAATTCACGGCTCGTCGGCCGCGTTCTCGGCATGGCGGACATGTTCGGCGACTACCCCTGCCACCGTGTGGTGAACGCTGCGGGAAGGCTCGTCCCCGGCTGGGCGCGACAGCGCGAGCTGCTCGAGGGCGAGGGCGTAACGTTTACGCCGTCAGGACACGTAAATCTGCAGCGGCACCTGTGGGAGGCATAGCGTACGCAGCGCAAATACCACGCAGCTTCACAACGCCCTCACACCGCCCTCACAGTTAAAATGTATCATACTATGCGGCATATTGTGTACTGCCGTCCATTTCTGAGCACAGGAGAACATCATGGAAAGCAAAAAAGAAGTAAAGCAACAGTTTTTGACCGGTGAACGCGCACTTTTCGGCGCACGCGGCCTGCGCATCACCGACACCATATTCGACGACGGCGAGTCGCCGCTCAAGGAAAGTGCCGACATCGAGCTTATCGGCAGCATGTTCAAGTGGAAATACCCGCTCTGGTACGCCAAGGACATCACCGTGCGCGACTGTACCTGGTTTGACATGGCGCGCGCGGGCGTGTGGTACACCGACCGCATCAGCGTCGCCGACTCGGCCATCGAAGCGCCGAAAAACTTCCGCCGCTGTCACGACCTCACGCTCTCGAATGTCTCCTTCCCGAACGCGGCCGAGACGCTGTGGAGCTGCGACGGCGTCCGCATCGACAACGTAACCGCCAAGGGCGACTACTTCGCCATGAACAGCCGGAACATGGTCATTCACGGGCTGACGCTCTACGGCAACTATTCATTCGACGGCGTTGAGAACGTCGAGATATACGCCTCGCGCCTGCTCTCCAAGGACGCCTTCTGGAACAGCGAAAACGTCACGGTCTACGACTCGTTCATCTCGGGCGAGTACCTTGGCTGGAACGCCAAAAACCTGACGCTTATAAACTGCACCGTCGAGAGCCTTCAGGGCATGTGCTACATTCAGAACCTCGTCATGAAAAACTGCAAGCTGATAAACACCACGCTTGCCTTCGAATATTCGACCGTCGACGCCGACATCTGCTCGACCGTCGACAGCGTGCTCAACCCCGCGGGCGGCACGATACGCGCCGATTCCATCCGCGAGCTGATACTCGAGAAGGACAAAATCGACGTCACAAAGACAAAAATAGTGTGCCGCAACGGCGCACTTTCTACAACCGTGTGAGGCCATATATGAAATACGATTTTGATACCGTCACCAACCGCCGCGGCACGGCATCCTACAAATGGGACGTTGCCGAGGGTGAGCTGCCAATGTGGGTCGCCGACATGGACTTCAAGACCGCGCCCGAGATACGCGAGGCGCTTGCACGCCGGCTCGGGCACGGCGTCTTCGGCTACAACGACGTGCCGGACGAGTGGTATGACGCCTACATCGGCTGGTGGCGCGACCGCCACGGACTTACCATCGAGCGCGACTGGCTGGTGTTCTGCACCGGCGTCGTCCCGGCGATTTCAAGCACCGTCCGCAAGCTGACGACGCCGAATGAGAACGTCGTCATACAGACGCCGGTCTACAACATTTTCTTCAATTCAATAATCAACAACGGCGCACGCACGCTCGAGTCGCCGCTGTGCTATGACGGCGAGAGCTATCACATCGACTTCGACGACCTCGAGCGCAAGCTCGCCGACCCGCAGACCTCGCTCATGATACTCTGCAACCCGCACAATCCCGTCGGCAAGATATGGACGCGCGAGGAGCTTGCAAAAATCGGGCACCTGTGCGCAAAGCACGGCGTGACCGTCATCGCGGACGAAATACACTGCGACCTGACAACGCCGGGGCGCGGATATGTTCCCTTCGCGTCGGTCTCGGAGGAGTGCCGCGAGGTGAGCGTGACCTGCATCGCGCCGACAAAGGCCTTCAACATCGCCGGACTCCAGACGGCCGCCGTCATGATACCGAACCCGCGTCTGCGCCATAAGGTCCAGCGCGCGCTCAACACCGATGAGGTGGCCGAGCCGAACTCGTTCGCCGTCACGGCTGCGGTTGCGGCCTTCACCAAGGGTGGCGACTGGCTCGACGAGCTGCGCGGCTATATTCAGCGCAACCGTGAAAGGGTCGCGGAATATCTCGCGTCCGGGATTTCCGCGCTGCATCTCGTGCCGGGCGAGGCGACGTATCTGCTCTGGATAAATTGCAGCGCCGTGTGCCCCGACTCGGTCGGGCTGTGCGACTTCATCCGCCGCGAGACCGGGCTATATCTCTCGGACGGCGCTCAGTACGGCGAATCCGGCCGCGCGTTTATCCGTATGAACATCGCCTGCCCGCGCTCAACGCTCGAGGACGGACTTGCAAGATTCAAAGCCGGAATCGAAAAATATCAAAACCGCAAATAAGCGCCGCAGATCGCGTCACGATTGAGACCGCCACGCAGGGCCCGAGGAATATATTGAAACATATCGAAGGACGGTTGAGCAATGGTTACAAAAATAGTTTTTGTTGCTATCGGTTGTATTCTTCTTGCGTTTTGCGCAAGGTATGCTTATGTATCTCTGCTGTTTTTGAGGAAGCAAACCAAAGAGACAAGGGGCTTTCGTGTTTCCTGCGAACATCAACGAGATGTATACAAAGGAGGAAAATCTGGCAGATGGCATGCTCATTGGGTGAGATGTACTTTCTTATATCAGGTATCCGGCAAAGAATACAGGGTCTCCTGCGAGAAGCCTGGGGAGCCGTGCGATATAAGAAAAACGGTTCAGGTAGTATATTTGAAAAAGCATCCCAAATGTGCTTATATTAAAGATTTGTCATTTCCTTGGCAGTATATTGCTGCCCCTGTGCTTTTTATTTTCGGAGTGCTTTTCCTTGCCTGCGGAATCGGAATGTAGCAGGGTTAACTATATTTCGGAACAACTGACATCTGAGCAACTTCAAAAAATATAAATAAAGGGACTTTTAAAAACTCAATGTTTTTAAAAGTCCCTTATTTTTTATGCGGAATCCATTGCCCGTCACTCCACCACTGCTGCGACGGCGCACTCGAGGCCGCGCACGGCGGTGGCGATGTCCATGCTCGGCGCGCCGCGGTGCGACACCGCCTGCTCGGTCGAGAACGGAATGTGGATAAATCCGCCGAGCATGGTCGGGTACTCGGTGCGGATCAGGTGCATCAGCGTATACATGAGGTAATTGCAGACGTAACTGCCCGCCGTATACGACAGCTCGGCGGGAATTCCGCACTCACGCAGCCGCGCGACTATGCGCCGCACGGGCAGATTTGTGAAATAGGCGTCGGGCCCGCCGGGGATGACGGGCTCGTCCGACGGTTTGAAGCCCGCGTTGTCGGGGATAGCGCCGTCCATGAGGTTAATGGCAACGCGTTCGGGCGTTATCGCCGCACGCCCGCCCGCCTGACCGACGCATATGACCGCGTCCGGTCGCTCACGGCGGACAGCGTCGCAGAGCAGCTCGCCCGCGCGCCCGAATACGGTCGGCAGCATGAGCCTGACGACGCAAGCTCCGCTTATTTCGTCCGGCAGGAGGCTTACCGCCTCCCACGCGGGGTTGACGGTCTCGCCGCCGAACGGATCAAAGCCGGTGATGAGTATTTTCATTGCTGTTTACGTTTATGAGCTTACACTACTGTGTTGTTGTGTTGTGCTATTGTGCGGCTGTCCGGCTGCGGGACTTACGCCCACTCGCCGTTCACAAAAATCGGCACGGCGTGTCCGTTCTTGTAGCCGGTTATGCACATGTCCGGCGCGCCGACCATGAAGTCGACGTGTATAATACTGTCGTTGATGCCGAGCGCCTGGCACTCCTCGTTGGTCTTATCTAGGTAGCCGTCGATACAGTCGTTGAAGCCGCGGCCGAGCGCGACGTGGCAGCTGGCGTTCTCGTCAAACAGCGTCTCGTAGAACAGTATACCGCTGTTGTTTATGGGGCTGTTGCAGGGGATGAGCGCCAGCTCGCCGAGCATGGCTGCGCCGTCGTCCATCGTAATCATTTTGTCGAGCACCTCGCGTCCCGACTCGGCGTCCCACTCGACCGCACGACCGCCCTCAAAGCGAATCCAGAAGTTGGTTATCAGCTGACCGTTGTAGGACAGCGGCTTGGTCGAGACCAGCTTGCCCTCGGCGCGTCCCTTCATGGGGCTGGTGAATATCTCCTCGGTCGGCAGGTTGGGGTTGAAGAAGACGCCCTGCTTGGTCGTCTCTCCGCCGCCGCACCAGTGTCCCTCGGGAATGAGGTCGGCGCGGAAATCGGTGCCGTTTGAGCTCTTGTAGGTGATGTAGTCGAACTTCTGGTCGTTGAGCCACTTGCATCTCTTGCTGAAGTCGGCGTTGTGACGCGCCCACTCGGCGATGGGGTCGTTCTCCGGGTCGTCCGTGACGCTGACGGAGTCAAGTATCGCACGCCACAGCTTCTCGATGGCCTGATTCTTCTTGAGCTCCGGGAACACCTTCTTAGCCCACGCCTCGGACGGCACGGCGGCTATCGTCCACTGGTGCTTGGACTCTATCGCGTCGAGGTAGGGCTTGATGACCTTGTAGGTTGCCATGTGCGCCTTCTGCATTTTCTCGAGGTTGATGCCGCGCAGACCGTCCGGATCCTCGCCGATGAGCACGACGCGGCAGGGGAATTCCTCAGCCATAAGCTTCATCTTCTCCTCCTCCCAGCTCTCGACGGTCGAGAGCGTCTTGAGGCTCTGGTAGCGGTAGGCCAGCTTGCTGAGCGGCTGATGCTTCCACTCAACGCGCACCGACTTCGCACCGGCACGGTAGCACTCCTCGACCACCATCGCGGCGAACTCGTACTGCTCGACGTTGGCGTAAACTATGACAGGCTGTCCCTTCTGGACATTGGCGCCGACCCGCGCGATGAGGCGGGCGTATTTCTTGAGAGTTGTTTTTTTCATGATATTCCCTTTCTGTTTATATGTAAATAGTGTTTTTCATTGTTGGGGCGGCTGCGGGGGTTACGGAGTCGGCGCCGGCGGCTGGGGCGGTGGTTCCGAAGCCGGGGGCTCTTGAAGCGGCGTTGACGACGGCGGTGCCGACGGTATCGGCGGAGTGTCGCCGGTATCGTCAAACGGGCAGCGGTAGGAGCAGCCCTCACGCCAGCCCGAGCAGCCGTAGGCAGTGCGGCCCTTGATGAGCGGCTTGCCGCAGAGCGGGCAGGTTCCGTAATCGGGGGCGGGCGGCACGGGCGCACGCGTGCCTCCGGACGCGCGTCCGCCCTCAAAATCGAACTCGGTTCGGCCGTCCTTAAGCACCAGCGCCGCCGAGAACTTTTTGCCCGACTTGCGCGAGACGAAACCGTCGAGCACGCCGGTCGTACCGTCTGTCAGCAGGCGCTTCATGGCGTCGAGGGGGATTGCACGCGAGCAGATGTATGTGTTCACCGAGAACTTGCAACCCTCGCGCCAGCCCGAGCAGCCGTAAAACCGTCCGCGCTGTGAGACGGGCTTGCCGCACAGTGGGCAGTTTCCGACGACGTCGCCGAAAAATCCGACATCCCCTGCCCCGCCGTCGGCGCTCGCCGACCCGAATATGCCGCGCAGCTCCTCGGCCGCAAGGCCGGTACATTCGTCCACGGTCATGTCCTCGCGGTAGACGCGCTTGAGCGCGCGGCCAAGGGTGGAGGTTTTATACTTGTCCATCGAAATGTTCAGCCTTGTCAGCGACTCGATAAGGTACTCGCCGTCGGGAAGTATATAATATGTGTCTTTTTTGAGCTCGATGTAGTGACTCTTTTTGGCGTTGTCGATAATTCCCGTGCGCGTCGCCTCGGTGCCGAGCTCGAGACCCTCGAAGATGGCGCGGTAGTCCTCATCGTCGCTGACGGTGCTGCCGTCCTCGGCCGCGGCGGCCTCCGCCGCGCGCGCCTTGTCCTCCTTGAAGGGATTTTTGAGGTAGTTATTGAGCGTTTCTATAGTGTAGTGACGCGGCGGCGAGGTCTGCTTCTCGACCGGCTTGAAGTCGATATTTACGCGGTCGCCCTTCTTGAGGTCGGGCAGCTGCTTGTCCTTGAGCGTCGAATCGTCGTAGGCCGTCCAGCCGGGCTCGTTGACAACCGTACCCTTGAGCACGAACTCCTCAGGCTCGGGCGCGGGGACGTTGATGTTTATCTGCGTCCGGCTGACGATACAGGGCTTGGAGCAGAAAACCGCCACAAACCGCCGCATGACCGCCGAGTAGACGCGGTACTCGTCCTCGCTCAGCTTTTCCTTTTTGGGAATCTTGTATGTCGGCGTCAGCGCCGAGTGGGACTCGATTTTGGAGTCGTCGAATATCGTTTTTGAGTCCTTGAACTCGACCGGATAGCCGAGCGCCGCACAGCCCGAGATGATTTTTTTCATTTTGTCCTTCTCGGCGGTGGCGAGGTATTCGGAGTTGGTTCGCGGGTAGGTGAGGTAGCCCTCCTCGTACAGCTTCTGCGCCAGCTTCAGCGACGTTTCCATGGGCATTTTGTATTTTTTGCCGAGGTAGTTCTGCAATTTTGTCAGCGAGTACAGCTTGCCGGGAGCGAGCGTGTCCTTCTTCTTTTTGACCGACGTGACGAACGCCCCGGCGGCGTTGTAGCTCTCGCACAGACGACGCGCCGCCTCCTCCCTCTCGGGCTCGAACTGGAGCTTCGAGACAAGCTCGACCAGCTGTCCCGCCGTCTCCTCACGGCTGACGGGCGCGAGGTACTTGCCCGGAACAAAGTTGCGTATGGCCATGTCGCGGTCGTAAATCGCCTTGACTATCGGCACTATCACCCGCCCGACGCGGAGCAGCTTGCCCGTGCGCAGCGTGGCGTAGCGCGTGAGATTGACGCCGTACAGCCAGTCGACATACGTCCGGGCGAAGCCCTCGTGGGCGAGGTTGTCGTATTTGCGGTCGGGCTCCATGGCCTCGAGCTGGGCGCGAACGGTCTGCGGCGTCTGGTCGGGCAGCCACAGCCGGTACACCGCCTTGGCGGCGACCGCCGACTCGGCTGCCGCGGCGTGCTGTATGCACAGCCGGACGATTATTTCTCCCTCGCGGTCGGCGTCGCCCGCGTTGACGAGCGCCGTGACGTCGGGAGCCGCGGCGAGCCGGCACAGCGTTCGGAACTGCCGCTCGATACCGGCGTCCGGCTTGCCGTCGCTGCCTGTGCGGCGGAGCTCAAAATCAAAATGCGACGGTATGCAGGGCAGTCCCTCCATCGTCCAGCGGCGCTTCTCGCCCGACGGGACACCGCTGTAATGCTCGACATCACACAGCGAAAAAAGGTGCCCGAAGGCCCAGCTGACATAGTAGTCGCCGACCTCCAGATAACCGTCACGTTTTCGTATATTATCGCCTATCGCCGCGGCGATGTTGCGCGCGAGACTCGGCTTTTCGGCAATTATCAGTTTCATATCTGCACTCGGGTTTCGTTTTTTCGGCGGACACAGTCCGCCGCCATAAAATTATACCATACAACGGAAGAAAAAGCAACAATCCTTTGACAAACCGTCCGCATTGTAGTATAATCATTGCAGTAATGAAGGAAGGTATGCCAAAATGAACACTCAAAAACTCGACCGTCTGATCGATACCATGTCCGAGCGCGGGATTCCCGCCTGCGACCTTGTCGTCACGCGCGACGCGGAGCAGATATACCGCCGCATGTCCGGCTTTGCCGACCTCGAGCACACGCGCCCGGTCAGCGGAAACGACCTTTACTGGTGCTTCTCGACCTCCAAGGTCATAACCTGCGTGGCAGCGATGCAGCTCGTCGAGCGCGGCGTTATCTCGCCCGCCGACCGGCTTGACCGTTACATCCCCGAGTTCGCCAACATGAAAATTCAAAACCGCGACGGCAGCCTGACCGGCGCGCAGAACCCCATACTGCTCGAACACCTCTTCACCATGACCGCGGGCATGACCTACGAAACAAAGCACCCCGCGCTCGTCGAGGCTATGTCTGTCCCCGGCGCGGGAACCGTCGACATAGTGCGCGCCATGGCGCGGGTTCCGCTCATATTTGAGCCGGGCACGCGCTACCGATACAGCCTATGCCACGACGTGCTGGCCGCCGTCGTCGAGATTGCGAGCGGGATGCGCTTCTCCGAGTTCGTACAGAAAAACATATTCGCCCCCTGCGACATGGTCGAAATAGGCTATCACCCGACGGCAGAACAGCTGGCCCGCTTTTCGGCCATGTACACGTTCGTGAACCGCGACGGAACCTGCACTCCGCGCGAGACCGCCAATCCCTACTGCTTCACGCCCGGCTACGAGAGCGGCGGCGCGGGCGTCTTCACCCGCACGGACGAGTACATAAAAATGCTCACCGCCCTCTCCTGCACCGGCACTCCCGAGGGGCGCGGGCTGCTCCGCCCCGAGACGGTCGGGCTGATGGAGGTCAACCGGCTGTGCCCGGAGGCGCTGAACGACTTTGTCAACACGCGCCTTTACGGCTACGGCTGGGGATATTGCGGCCGGGTGCACATAAATCCCGCCTACTCGCTCTCGCTCGCCCCCATCGGCGAGTTTGGCTGGGACGGCGCGGCGGGCGCTTTCGCCATGGTCGACCGCAAGCGGCGCACCGCCATGTATTTCAGCTCGCACATCATGAGCTGCGGGTACATGTACCGCATGATACACCCGCTCATAAGAAACCTTGTGTACGAGGACGACTGAGTCGGCCACGCACCCCAAAATGCGCCCGCGAACGCGTCCGGCAGAGACACTCCTGCCGGACGTTTTTGCGCTTTACCGGCAAAAAATCCTTGCCCGGCGGGCAAAAACGTCACTTTTTTGTTGACAACACGGCGGATTTGTGATATATTTTTTTTGGCTTCACCGCGTAATTCCGGTGGTGCAATTGCGCAGTCAGATTTTTCGTCAGATGAAACAAAAATCCGCAGTCTGTAGCGGCGCTACAGACAAGAATTTTTGTGAAATATGACGAAAAAGATGCAAGCAAGTGTGCCACTCGGACATTGCGCGGTGACACCTCATATATCTTTTAGGATAGCTGAGAGAGGAGTAGCTATGAGAACCCCGTCTTCACTGTGCAAATTCGTGTCATTGATACTGGTAACGAGCATCTGCATACTGATATTCGCCCCCTGCCGCGCAGTCGCCGAGACTCCGCAGCGCGATGCCGGCGGACGGTATCTCATATCAAGCGTCGCCGGGCTTTACGGCTTCGCCGCGGCGGTAAACGGCGGCGAGCACGACGCCTGCGCCGTCCTCGTCTGCGACATTGATCTCAACCCCGGCGTCAGATATTACGACGGCGGCACCGACATCGGCTCTCCCACGGAATGGACCCCTATCTGTAATTTTTCCGGTAGCTTTGACGGCAACGGGCACACTGTGTCCGGTATGTATTTCAACAACACCGGTAATTCACAGGTGGGTCTTTTTGCTTCAAACTCGGGCGAGATAAAAAATCTTAACGTAAGCTCGTTTTTCGTGCACGCAAAGTCCGAGGCGGGCGGCGTCTGCGGCTACAACTCCGGCACGATTGAAAACTGCTCGGTGAGCGACGGGTACGTCGCGATAACCGGCAGGCACGGCGGAGGCCTCTGCGGGCGCAATGACGGCGCGCTGCTCGACTGCCGCAACAACGGCATCTCCGGCGACCAAAGTGGCGACGAGAATCGCAAGCGTGCCGTGCGCGGCGGAATGGCCGCCTCGTTTGTCGGCGGCATTTGCGGCTCGTCTGCGGGCGAGATTTCGCGTTGCACGAGCAACGCCTATGTTTACGGCGATGCCTACGAGAACGCCTACGTCGGCGGAATCGTCGGTGAGGCGACAGGCGAAGTGCACGGTTGTCTCAACACCGGGCTTGTTTTCGGCAGGTCGGGCAGCACGGGCGGAATATGCGGCAAATTTTCGGGCGGCGCGCTGTATTCATGCCTCGGAGCCGGCGAAGTTGCGAAATCGTTCTCTCCGAACTACTCTCAGATAGGCCTCATCTGCGGCGAGAACGCAGGCGGGCGCGTGCAGGACTGCTATTTCGTCCGCGGCGACGTTACCGCTGCGGTCGGTCAGAACGATGGGCTCGCCGAGAGGCTCACCGGCGTCGGGAGTCGCAGCGCTCTCACGGACGGCGCAGCCGCGGCGGTGCTGAGACTGGCGGACGCCGATGCCGGCTGGAGTCAGCGGCTCGGAGTGGACGCGCTTCCCTCACCCGGCGGCAGCGATGCGGTGTTCTGTTGCACGGAATACTCCGGCTGCTCGTCCGCCTCGGACGGGCGCACGGTCTATCGCAACCGGAATTCGGACGTTTTCCTCGCCGCGCACACCGACGCCGGCTCGGACGCGCTCTGCGACAGCTGCGGCGGTGCGCTCGGGCGCATAGCCGCCACCTCCATTCTGCTCGGCGTCGACATTACGGTGCGCTATTACGTCCGGCTGACTGACGACGAAGCGGAGGCCGTCATGAAGTTTACCATGAACGGCTCTGAGACCGCCGTCAGCGGCGAGCGGCTTGACGAATATTATGTTTTCGACTTTCCCGGCGTCGCGCCGCAGTGTGTCGGCGACAGCATCTGCGCGACGCTGACGCTCGGCGATGCCGTGCTTGACAGCAAGCCGGAGTATTCCGTACGCTCCTACTGCGAGGCGCTGCTCGGCGGCGACGCGGCAGGGCTCGGCCTTTCCGAGGAGAACTATTCGCGCGCCTGCACGGTCGTGACCGATCTGCTGCTCTACGGCGGCGCGGCGCAGCGCTACCTCGGCTACAAAACCGACGCGCTCGTGTCCGACGGCGTCAGCCGCGAGGGCGAAGTGACGGTCGACACGACCGGGCGGCAGCTGATGAACAACGGCGTCCACGCCTCCTTCACCGGCGCCGCGGTGGCATTCGACAGCGCGCCTCACATCGTCTTTTACTTCACCGCCGACGCCGTGAGCGGACTCGAGCTGCGGCTGATCACGCCGGACGGCGTCGTACAGTCGCTGACCGTCACCGAGGAGGCGCCCGGCCTTTACAGCGTCATCACGCCCGGCATCCCCGCCGTAAGCTACGGAAAAATGTACACCGTGACGGCCTTCAGGGACGGAGTCCCCGGAGCCTCCGCCTCGTACAGCATCGGTTGCTACGCCGCGGCAAATCATTCCGCGGCCGCGAGCGAGCTGGCACTCGCCGCCTATGCCTACGGCCTCTCGTCAGCCGCCTATGCGGCCGGGAAGTGAGCGGTCGGAGCGGCGAGAGAAAGCTCAAAAGCCGTCTGCGGGGACATGCCAACGATAATATTTCAAGGAGATCGGATATGCAAAATAATTTCGGAAAATACACGCGGCGCGTGTCGGCGATGTCGATGACGCTGCTGCTTCTGCTGTGCGGCTGCGCGGGCACGCCGACGGGCGAACCGCCCGCCGAGACGGAACGGCGGCACTACTCGACGTCGTCCGACGCCGGGAGAAAGCGCGAGACGCTCAGCCCCGACTGGCTCGACGGCGTCATTCCCGACGCGCCGTCGACGCTTCCCGGCGTCAGTCTCACGCTGCCTGCAGTGACAACGGAGTACGCCCCTTTCCTCGCGGTGGGCGCGCTGACGCTCTGCTCGGGTCACACGGCGGAAAAGACGGCCGCGCTGCTAAGTGGCGCGGGCTTTGACATCGTCGCACAGCACGGCTACGACAAGTCCGCCGCGGATCCCGCACACACCTGCGCGTGGACGCTGGCTAGCCGCGAGATAATCTACGGCGGTGCGCCGCGGACGCTGTTCGCGGTAGTCGTGCGGGGAACGGAGGACGGTGAGTGGTACTCGAACTTTGATTTTGCCCCGTCGCACAGCGACGACGCGACGTTTGCCGAAAACTTTCTGTTTGCCGCCGAGGACGTGCTCGCGGGCATCACCGAGCCGCTGACGCTGGCGACGCAGTCAGGCAAAGCGCCAATCGTGCTTGTCTGCGGACACAGCCGCGGCGCGGCCTGCGCAAATCTGCTCGGAATGCTGCTCAACACCACGCTCGGTCGCGACAGCGTCATGACCTACACCTTCGCCACGCCCGCGACCTTCCGCGGCGAGGACTGCGGCGTCGACTGCTCGAATATTTTCAACCACATAAACCCCGCCGACATCGTCACAGAGGTGCCGCTCGCGGCGTGGGGGTACCGTAGACTCGGCGTCGACATCACACTTACGAATGACGCCGCGGACGTCTCGCGCGTCGCGGACGCCGTCGAAGTGCTACGCAAAACCGCGCCGACCATCTCGCAGTATTACACCGAGCGCCACTCGCTCACCTACGCGGGCACATCCGAGGACGGGTTGACGGCATTTGAGTTCGTGCTCGCGGCGGTCGCCGCCGCGCAGAAGAGCGGAAATAAGGCGGGCGCGGGGACATCGGGCGCAAACGCGTCCGACACGGGTGCATCAGGAAACGGTGCATCAGGAACCGGTACGTCCGGCGCCGGCACGTCCGACGCAGGCACGTCAGGCAAAGGCACGGCCGTTGCCTACATGCTCGACACCGTCTCGCCGGACAGCGATTTCGCGCCGCTCGTCGAGCTGCTGCGCGACGCCATGTCAGACAACGGCGCTCTGGCGGCCGAGACCTTGCGCCAGCACCTACCGATGACCTACCTCGAGCTGCTGTCGGCAAAAAAAGACTGAGAGGAGCCCAATATGGCATACATTGAATTTGATAAAGTCTGCAAAATCTACCGCAGCGGCGAGCACGAGATACGTGCGCTCGACAACATGACCTTCGAGATTGAGCGCGGCGAGCTGTGCGTCATAGTCGGCCCGAGCGGCGCGGGAAAAACCACGCTGCTCAACATTCTCGGCGGCATGGACTCGGCGACATCCGGTCGGATAATGCTCGGCGAGCACGAAATCAGCCGCATGAACGAGCGCCAGCTGACCGACTACCGCCGCACCGACGTCGGGTTCGTGTTCCAGTTCTACAACCTCGTGCAGAACCTGACGGCACTTGAGAACGTCGAGCTGGCGGCCGAGATATGCCCCGACAGTCTCGACGCGCGCAAGGTGCTCGAGGACGTCGGGCTCGGCGCGCGCATGCAGAACTTCCCCTCCCAGCTGTCCGGCGGCGAGCAGCAGCGCGTCTCCATCGCGCGGGCGCTGGCTAAGAACCCAAAAATGATACTGTGCGACGAGCCGACCGGCGCGCTCGACTACAACACCGGCAAGGCCGTTCTGAAGCTGCTTCAGGACACCTGCCGCTCGACGGGCAAGACCGTCGTCATAATCACGCACAACAGCGCGCTGACGCGCATCGCCGACCGCGTCATACGCGTCAAAAACGGCCAGGCGACGTCGGTCGAGCTCAACAGCGAGCCCACTCCGGTCGAAAGGATTGAGTGGTAAGACATGCGTCGGACAAGAGCAAAAAACATCTTCCGCGGGATACGGTCGAGCCTCAACCGGTTTTTATCGATACTGTTCATAGTGGCGCTCGGATCGGGCTTCATGGCGGGACTCGCCGCCACCTCGCCGGACATGTACGCCACGGCGGACAGCTATATGGACATGCTCGGCTGGTACGACCTAGACCTCAAGGCCACGCTCGGCATGACCGGCGAGGACGCCGACGCGCTGTACGGGCTTGACTTCGTCGAGGGGATAATGCCCGCCCGCGTCACCGACATGGTGCTCGGCGGTCCCGACGGCAAAACCTACGCCTCGCGCGTCTACGCCGTGCTCAACAGCGGCGGCACCTGCCCGCTCAACCGCTTCAACCTGACCTCGGGACGACTGCCGCAGGCTCCGGGCGAGTGTGTGCTCCAGGTGGTCTCGGCGCGCTATTTTTCGGGCGGGATTGAGCTTGGCAGCAAGCTGACGCTCTCGCGCGACAACGCCTCGTACGGCACGCTCGCCGACTCAATGAGTTCTGAGGAGCTGACCGTCGTCGGCTTTGTCGAGAGCCCGATGGCCATAAGCATTGTGTCCGAGCCGACCAACGTCGGCGCAGGCAAAATCGCGCTCGACATTTACACCGGCGAGGATTTCTTTACATTTGATTACTATACCGACATTTTCGTGACTCTCCGCGGCGCGGCCGCGCTCGACACCTTCGGCGACGAATACCGCGCGCTCGTCGACGAGGCGGAGGAAAAGATAAAGTCATTCGGCAAGGAGCGCGCCGCCCTGCGCACCGACTCTGTCCGTACCGACGCGCAGGCGGAGATTGACAGCCTCGCCGAGGCCGCGGAGCTTTTCCGCACCGTGCTCGACGTCAGCACCGCGCTCGGCAATGACGCCGCCGTGCGGTTGGGTCAGACCGCTGCCGCCGCCGCGCAGACGGCACGCACGTCGCCCGCGCTCGCCGCGCTGCTCGGCAAGACGCTTGAGTCCGTCAAATCGACGCTCGAGACGTCCTCGACTGCCGACGCCGACGCCATGCTTAAAAGGCTGAACGACTCCATCTCCGAGGCGCAGTCCGCGCTCGACGGGTTCGGCGACTGCCGCTGGATAGTCCGCGACCGCGACGACTCGCAGGGTTACTCCAGCGTCGACAGCAACGTCGGCAAGGTGGCGGCGCTCTCTAAGATATTCCCCGTTTTCTTCTTCATGGTGGCGCTTCTCGTCGCGCTGACGACCATGACGCGTCTTGTCGAGGAAAACCGCTCGCAGATAGGCACACTCAAGGCGCTCGGCTTTACGAACGGTCAGATACTCGGCGAGTATCTGATGTACAGCCTGCTCTCCTCGGCGCTCGGCTGTCTGCTCGGCTTCAGCGTGGGCTTCCGGCTGTTCCCGCGCGCCATCAGCTCGGCGTACAGCATGATGTTCAATATGCCCGCCGTCAGTACGCCGATACGGCCAGACATCGTGCTCTGGGTCGCGCCGGTGACGGTGCTCAGCATTCTGCTCGCCACGCTGTGGGCGTGCTACAGCGAGTATAAAGCCTGCCCCGCAACTCTCATGCAGCCCAAAGCCCCGGCTGCGGGCAAGCGCATATGGCTCGAGCACCTGCCCTTCATCTGGAACCGCATGAGCTTCACCCACAAGGTAACAAGCCGCAACCTGTTCCGCTACAAAAAGCGCTTTTTCATGACCGTTATCGGCGTCGCGGGCTGCTCGGCGCTGCTGCTGACCGGATTCGGCCTGCATGACTCGATAAACGACATCGTCGACAAGCAGTACGGCGAGATTTACAAATATCAGCTGAGCATTCTCACCGACGACTACGACTCCGCCGTCTCGGACCCCGAGCTCATGGCTATACTCTCGGACAGCTCGTCCGTGAGCGGCTGGACAGCCGTCGCAGACAGCACCGGCAAGGCTATAAACGGCGACCGCCAGTGCACGCTGACGCTGTGCATTCCCCGCACGCCGGGTGAGTTCGGCGACTTCGTAGCACTGCGCTCCCGTCGCTCCGGTGAGGCGATCCGCTTCCCGGAGGCCGGCGTGGTGCTGACCGAGAAGCTGTGCGAGGAGCTGGGCGTCGGCGTCGGCGACCGCGTGACGCTTGAGAACGCCGACGGCGAGGAGGCCGAAACCACCGTTGCGGGCGTTACCGAAAACTACATCGTCTCCTACGCCTACCTGACAGGTGAGACCTACCGCACACTGTTCGGGTCAGAGCCCGAGTACACAACGCTGCTCTGTCGCTTCGCCGACGGTGCCGACGCCGACCGGCTGAGCTCTGAGGTCATGGCGACCGGGCACGTCATATACGCCAGCTCCTCCGTATCGCTCAAAAACACCTTCGCCGACTCCATCAAGAGCATAAATGGCGTCGTTGTCGTGCTGATACTCGCCGCGGGCCTGCTGTGCGCCGTGGTGCTCTACAACCTGACCAACGTCAACATCTGCGAGCGCCGCCGCGAGCTCGCGACCATCCGGGTGTTGGGCTTCCACAAGCCCGAGGTCGAGCGCTACATCTTCCGCGAGACAAATCTGCTAAGCCTTATCGGCTCGCTTGTCGGGCTGCTTGTCGGAATCTGGCTGCACTCCTTCGTGGTGCGCACGGTCGAGGTGGACATGGTCATGTTCGGGCGGAATATTTACCCGCTGAGCTTTGTTTTCGCCTTCGCCATCTCCATGGTGTTCACGCTGCTGGTAAACTGCGTGATGCGGCGTCAGATACGCCGCGTCGACATGGTCGAGGCCATGAAGGCCAACGACTGACCGTCAAACAAAAATTGCAAGCGTTATCCGCAAAACTTGCGGATAACGCTTTTCTGTTTTGGGGTACAAAAAGCGTCGGAAACGCCTTCAAAAACGTTCGAATTGCCTTCACATGGCGTTCACATGAGATTTTGACATTTTGGCACGTCATAAAAATCGTGAAAATCAGATTTTTTTCAAAAAAATTGCGTTAATTTGCATTTTCCTATTGACAAGCATGCAAAACAGTAGTAAAATCATCACAACAAATTTATGCTTCAACGAGCACAAATTGAAACGACACTCATTTCTTTGTAAGGAGAAGAACAGCCATGAAAAAAATTCTTTGTCTGGCGCTTGCCATGATGCTTGCTCTGTCTTGCATCTTCACCCTTGTCTCCTGCGACAACAAGTCGGATGACAAGGTCATCAAAATCGGCGTTTTCGAGCCCGCCTCCGGGTCAAACGGTCCCGGCGGTAAACAGGAAACGCTGGGAGTTATATATGCCAACTCCGTTCAGAATACCATTGAAATCGGCGGCGAGACCTACCGCATAGAGCTCGTCGAGGTCGACAACCAGTCCGATAACGCAAAGGGCATCACAGCCGCATCCGAGCTTGTGAGCAAGGGCGTTTCCGTCGTGCTCGGCTCCTACGGATCAAGCGTGTCCATCGCCGCGTCCCCCACATTCGCGGAGGCCGGGCTTGCCGCAATCGGCATCACCTGCACCAACACTCAGGTCACCGCCGGCAACAAGCACTACTTCCGTATCTGCTTCCTCGATGATTTCCAGGGCGCAGTCCTCGCCAAGAAGGCCTGGGACGACGGCGCAAGAGTCGCCTACACTCTTGCCGAGGCAGGCAACGCCTACGACCTCGGTCTTACCAGCAGCTTCAAGACCGCATTTGAAAAGCTGGGCGGCAAGGTCGTAGCCGAGAACTTCACCTCCGGCACCGCGGACTTCACCTCCTTTGTGACCAACGCCGTCAAGAACGAGGCGCAGGTCATATTCGCCCCCACCTCCATCGAGTACGCACAGCTTATCATCAAGGCCGTCGCCGCACAGGATGTCCGCATTCCTCTGCTCGCGGGTGATACCTGGGATTCCAACGTCATACTCAACGCCGCCAAGGGCACAAACGTTTCCGTCGAGGTCACAACCTTCTATCAGGAGGGCGCAAACGCAGACTTCGATAACGGCTTCAAGGCATGGCTCAACAAGGCAGGCAACGAGAAGTATCTGACCGCCAACGGCGGCAACGATATAATCTCCGCCGTCTCCGCAATGGGCTATGACGCCTACTTCACCGCTCTCGAAGCCATCAAGGCCGCAGGCTCCGCCGACCGCGCCGCCATCAAGGAAGCGCTCTGGAACGTTCAGTTCACCGGCGTCACCGGGCTTATCAAGTTCGAGCCCGTCAACGGCGACGCTGACCGCAACATCGCCTACATAAAGAAGGCCAACAACACCACAGGCCTCTGGGAGTTCGTAAAGGAACAGGGCATCGGCTGATTCAGCTGAACCAAACAATGCCCCAACGCCGCGCGGCGTTGGGGCATTGCCGTTTAAGGCAACACCCTGCGGCTCTGAGTCAGAGCTGCGCGGTGATGCCTTAAAAACCGCGGTGCGCAGCCGGCGCTCCGCATTCTCCCGCGTGGTCACAGAAAGGAAATTAATTATGGAATACATTCTGGCAGGCATCTCGGTCGGCGGTCAGTACGCGCTGATTGCCATCGGCTATACTCTGGTGTACGGAATCCTGCGTCTGATAAACTTTGCGCACGGCGACGTCTTTATGGTAGCGGGCCTCGTCATGGTCTACGCGACCACCGCAATGCCGCTCTACCTCTCCATCCCGTTTGTGCTTTTGATAACCTCGCTCGTCGGTCTGACCATCGAGCGCGTGGCGTACAAGCCGCTGCGCAGCGCGCCGCGTATGTCCTCGATGATCTCGGCGATAGGCGTTTCGTACCTGCTTCAGAACGTGGCACTGTTCATCACGGGCGGTCTCGCCAAGACCTACCCCTCCATTCCCTTTCTCCAGGAGAACATCACCATCTTCGGCGCCGTCACAAAGCGCGTGACGGTCATCACGCCGGTGCTGGTGCTGCTGCTCGTGGTGGCGCTGGTGTGTCTCATCAGATACACCAAGGTCGGCATGGCTATGCGCGCCGTCTCCAAGGACTTCACCACCTCTCAGCTCATGGGCATCAAAATCAACCGCGTCATCAGCGTAACGTTTGTGCTAGGTTCCTTCCTTGCGGCCGTCGGGTCGATACTGTACTTCTCGAATTACCCTTCCGTCACGCCCACCTCGGGCGCTATGCCCGGACTGCGCGCCTTCGTGGCGGCGGTTGTCGGCGGCATCGGCTCGATTCCGGGAGCTGTGGTCGGCGCGTTCATAATCGGACTGTGCGAGAACCTCGTCAAGGCTACGGGATACACCATTTTCTCGGACGCCTTCACATTCCTTCTTCTTATAGTTATTCTCTGCGTCAAGCCCACCGGTCTCTTCGGTGAGGAAAACGTCGACAAGGTGTAAAGGAGGCCGCCATGCTTAACGAAAAAAAGATCTCGCGGCGCACTCTTGCCAACCTCGCCACAATTATCGTGCTTTTCGCCGTCATACTTATAGTCGACTGCACCTCGAACTCGTATGATATGATAGTCAAGGTGCTGCAAAAGGTGTGCGTCTACTCCATCGTAGCCGTCTCCATGAACCTGCTCAACGGCTTTACCGGTCTTTTCTCGCTCGGTCAGGCAGGCTTCATGCTGCTCGGCGCTTACACCTGCGCCATCTTCATTATTCCCGACGAGTACCGTCAGATGGTTTACAGCTTTTCGATTCCCGAGGGCACGTCGCCCATAATCAACTTTGAGCTTCCGCTCATAGTCGCCATTCTGCTCGGCGGCGTGGTCGCGGCGCTGTTCGCGTTTCTCATCGGACTGCCCGTGCTCAAGCTCAAGAGCGACTACCTCGCCATCGCAACGCTCGGCTTTGCCGAAATCGTCCGCACCGTCATCGTCTGGGACAAATTGGGCCCGCTCACCAACGGCTCCTTCCCGCTCTCCCGCCTCAAGACCTTCCGCTCGGTGCTCGAGGGGACGGTGCTCGAGAAATTCTCGCTCGTTATGCCCTACTTCATCTTCGCCGTTATCTGTATCACGATAATCGTACTCATGATACGCTCTTCCTACGGTCGGGCGCTCCGGGCCATCCGCGACGACGAAATCGCCGCCGAGGCCATGGGCATCAACCTAGCCCGTCACAAAATGATAAGCTTTGTAACCAGCTCCTTCTTCGCCGGAATCGGCGGAGCGCTGTTCGCCATTTTTCAGGGCTCGGTCTCGGCCGCTCCCTTCACCTCGTCCATGACGTATGAGATACTTCTCATAGTCGTCATCGGCGGCATCGGCTCCATCACGGGCTCGGTGCTCGCGAGCACGCTGTTCATCGCCTCCTCCGAATGGTGGCTGCGCGGTCTCGACAGCGGCGAATTCTTAGGACTTCACCTCCCGATATTCCGCAACGGCTTCCGGCTGGTCGTCTTCTCCGTCATCATCATGGTGTTCGTGCTGTTCTTCCGTCGCGGTATCATGGGCGACCACGAGTTCGACGTCGTGGCAATCTGGGAGAACATAAAGAAACTGTTCGGCAAAATATTCTGCCGCAGATCGGAGGGAAAGCATGAATAACATACTTAAGCTTTCCGATGTGACAATGCAGTTCGGCGGCGTTGTCGCGGTAAACAACCTCTCGCTCGAGGTCAACGAGGGAGAGATAGTCTCGCTCATAGGCCCCAACGGAGCCGGAAAAACCACCGTTTTCAACGCCATCACGGGCGTTTACCGCGTCACAAACGGAAGCATTACGTTCTGCGACAAGGTCATCAGCGAGGATCACCCGCGCGGCAAAATGAAAAAGCTGTACGCAGGGGAGAACGCCGGAAAGTACACAAAAACCGTCACCTGCAAGCCCGATGCCATCACGCGCGTCGGCATTGCGCGCACATTCCAGAACATCCGTCTGTTCAAGTCCATGACGGTGTTCGAAAACGTGCTCATAGCCAAGCACGTGCGCTGCAGGGCAAACCTTCTCTCGGCGACCTTCCGGGTCAACGCCGCCGAGGAGCGCCGTATGCGCGAGGAGACGATGGAGCTTTTGCGCCGCGTCGGCCTCGAGGACGTCAAGGACGAAAAGGCGACCTCCCTGCCATACGGCAAGCAGCGTCATCTTGAAATCGCCCGCGCGCTCGCGACCGAGCCCCGGCTGCTGCTGCTCGACGAGCCCGCCGCCGGTATGAACCCGCAGGAGACCGCCGAGCTGACCGACTTCATCAACCGCATCCGCACCGAGATGAACCTGACGATACTCGTCATCGAGCACCACATGAACCTCGTCATGGACATTTCCGACCGCATATACGTTATCGATTTCGGCAAGCTCATAGCAGAGGGCACACCCGATGAGGTTCAGAACAACGACCTCGTTATCAAGGCATATCTGGGGGTAAGCGACGATGAATGACAACATACTCGAAATAAAAAACCTGACCGTCTCCTACGGCGGCATCGAGGCGGTGCGCGGCATCTCCTTCGACGTGCCGCGCGGAGAGATCGTGACGCTCATCGGCGCCAACGGCGCAGGCAAAAGCACAACGCTCAAGTGCATATCCGGCCTCGTCCGCCCTCACGACGCGACCATTCTCTACGAGGGCAACAACATCGTCGGCCGCTCGCCGGACAGCATAGTCAAGTCCGGCATCGTCATGGTGCCGGAGGGACGCCGGGTGTTCCCCAACCTGACGGTCAAGGAAAACCTGCGCGTCGGCGCTTACCTGCGGCACGATTCGCTCGACGAGGACTTCAGGTACGTCTATTCCCTCTTTCCCCGTCTGCGCGAGCGCGAATGGCAGATGGCGGGCACGCTCTCGGGTGGCGAACAGCAGATGCTGGCCGT
This sequence comes from uncultured Eubacteriales bacterium, assembly GCA_934401725.1. Taxonomy (GTDB): domain Bacteria; phylum Bacillota; class Clostridia; order Oscillospirales; family CAG-272; genus UMGS1002. The sequence continues at coordinate 32,312 of CAKRSS010000006.1, forward strand.
CGGTCGGGCGCTGATGAGCAAGCCGCGCGTCATTATGATGGACGAACCCTCGCTCGGCCTCGCGCCGCTGATTGTCAAGGGCATTTTCGACATCATACGCGAGATAAACAAAAACGGCATCACCGTTCTGCTTATCGAGCAGAACGCAAACATGGCGCTCAAGGTCGCCGGGCGCGCCTTCGTGCTCGAGACGGGGCGCATCACGATGTCAGGCAGCGGTCTCGAGCTTCTCGAGAACGACACCGTCAAGGAAGCCTATCTCGGCAAAAAGAAAAACGCATAAGGCCGCCACGCGGCAAACAAAAAGCAGGCGCTCCGGTGGAGCGCCTGCTTTTTGTTTGTTTACCACTTTTTCTTGCCGAAAAGGCCGAAAAGTCCGTTTGAATGCTTCTCGTACGGCTCGACGGTCACGTCCTTGAGCTCGTAGCCCGTCTCGCCGATGGTCTCGCGCAGCTGCGCCTCGTCGAGACGGTCGCTTGAGATTACCCCTCGTGTGCGAGGACGAAACACGGCTGACGTCAAAGCGGCGACGCACCGCGTCGTTTATATGCGACTCGCACATGCCGCACGTCATGCCGTCAATCTTAAGGCTTCACCGCGTAATTCCGATGGTGCAATTGCGCAGTCAGATTTTTCGTCAGATGAAACAAAAAGCCGCAGTCTGTAGCAGCGCTACAGACAAGGATTTTTGTGAAATATGACGGCAAAGATGCAAGCAAGTGTGCCACTCGGACATTGCGCGGTGATGCCCTAAGTTTACGCCTTCGATCGGCTACGGAATATCAGCGCGGCGAGGTAGCCGAATATAAGCGCCGCGGCGGTTCCGCCTGCGGCGGCGCGCAGTCCGCCAGTGAAAACACCGAGCAGTCCGCGCGCATCGACGTCCTCGGAAATTCCCTTTGAAATGAGATAACCAAAGCCGGTCAGCGGCGTCGTTGCACCCGCGCCGGCAAACTCGGCGAACGGCTTGTACAACCCGACCGCGCCGAGTATCACGCCCGCCACAACGTAGCCGACGAGTATGCGCGCCGGCGTCAGCTTGGTGCGGTCAATCAGCACCTGCGCGACGACGCACAAAAGCCCGCCGAACACAAACGCCCACACAAAATCCATCATAAAACCATCCTCCTAACTCTCCAGCCGCACCAGGTGCGCCACGGCAGGGATTCCGTCGCCCTGCTGAACGGTCAGCGGGCTCATCATGGCCCCCGTCCCGACGAACAGCACCTGGCGCAGCTCCCTGCGCCACAGCTGCGGTATAAAATGCGACGCCATGACAGCCGCCGAGCAGCCGCAGCCCGAGCCGCCGCTGTGGACATCCTGAACCTGGGGGTCGTAGATAAGCTCGCCGCAGTCGGTGAGCAGCGCCGCGATAGACTTGTCCGCGATAATGTCGCGCAGTATCGAGCTGCCCTCGATGCCGAGGTCGCCCGTGATTATAAGGTCGGGACGGCGGTAGTCGCCGCAGGCGTCAAAATAGCGCAGTATGGTGTCAGCGGCGGCGGGAGCCATTGCCGCGCCCATGTTGTTCGCGTCGCGCACGCCCATCTCGCGGACGATTCCGGGCATAGCGCCGCTTACGCGCACGCGCCCCTCGCGTCCGACGATAAAAGCGCCAGCACCGGTGACGGTCCACTGCGCTGTCGGCGGGCGCTGTGAGCCGTATTCAAGCGGCGTGCGGTACTGCCGCTCGGCCGTGCAGTAGTGCGACGATGCTATCGCCGCCGCGATGTCAAACGCGCCGCCGCTGACGGCTATCGCCGCCAGCATCAGTCCCTCGGCAGCAGTCGAGCAGGCACCGTAGAGACCGAAATACGGGATTTCGTAGCCGAGCATTCCGAACGCCGAGCCGGTGCACTGGTTCATCAGGTCGCCCGCAAAAATGGCGTCTATCGACGTCTCGGGCAGCTCGGATTTGGCGATGGCCGTGTTCATCGCCGCCCGCTGCATCGAGGACTCGGCGTGCTCGTAGCTGTCCTCACCGAATTTGTCGGTCTCGTCGTGAATGTCGAAGCACTGCCCGAGCGGGCCGCTGTATTCCAGCTTGCCGACCGCCGACGCCGAGGAGATCACGGCGGCGTCCAGCTTGATTATTTTATTCATTGAAGAGTCTCCTTTTCACTTGATTTTAAGGCCACAGTGTGGTATACTAAACTAGAGTTTACAGTCCTATATTTTTTGACGCGCGTCACGCGCGGGAAAGGCAATATATCATGATTCACGAGATACACAACGATGTGCTCACCGTCCGTGTCAACGACCACGGCGCAGAGCTTTATTCCGTCATGCGCAACGACGGCACTGAGTACATCTGGCAGGGCCTCGCGCCCTACTGGAACGGCCGCGCCATGAACATATTCCCCAACTGCGGCCGCTTTTTTGACGGCAGATACACCTGCCGCGGTAAGGAATATTCGCTCAAGTGCCACGGCATCGCGCGCGACGCCGACTTCACCCTCATGCCCGAAAGCACCGCCGACACGCTCGTCTTCGGCCTCGACAGCAGCGACGAAACCCGCGCGCAGTACCCCTTCGACTTTGCGCTGCGCATAAGCTACCACCTCGACGGCGAGCGCCTCGAGTGCCGCAACTACGTCGTGAACACAGGAGACGAGATTCTTCCCTTCGCGACCGGCGCGCATCCCGGCTTCAACGTCCCGCTGACGCACGGTCTCGCCTTCAGCGACTACCGCGTCGATTTCGGCAACGTCGGCCGACTGTACCGCGTCGGCATCAACGGCAACGGTTTCGTCGAGGGCGCGTCTACGCCCTACCCGCTCAAGGACGGCCGCTATATCGAGCTTGACCATCACCTGTTCGACCACGACGCAATTTTCTTTGAGAATGTGCCGACCTCCGTCCGCCTTGTGTCAGACAAGGACGACCGTTCTGTCACGCTGACCTGCCCGCAGGTGCGCTACCTCGGTCTGTGGCACACCAACGAGAGCGACGCACCCTTTATCTGCATTGAGCCGTGGATCGGTCTGCCGAGCCCGCAGGGCGTCGTCGAGGACATCGCCGGCAAGGCGAGCATGGTGCGTCTTGCAGTCGGCGACAGCTTCGCGTTTGACTACACCATCAGCTTCAACTGATACACACAACATATTATGCCCCGGAGCGCCGGCTTTGATAAAGCATAACAGTCAGTCGTCCGGGGCAATTATTCTCACGAGAGGAGTTCAATTCCATGCTTAAATGCAACGATCTTCAGTATCATATAAACATACGCCCCTCCGACGCCGGAGGATACGCCATACTGCCGGGCGATCCCGGCCGCGTTGAAAAAATTGCGGCGCTGCTTGAGTCGCCCGTGCACGTCTCGACCAACCGCGAGTACAACATCTGGCGCGGCACGCTCGAGGGCGAGCGGGTGCTTGTCTGCTCGACCGGCATCGGCGGCCCCTCGACGGCCATCGCCGTCGAGGAGCTGGCGGCGTGCGGCGTGCACACCATGATACGTATCGGAACCTGCGGCGGCATTTCGCTCAAGGTCAGGTGCGGCGACATAATCATCGCCTCGGGCGCTGTCCGCCACGAGGGGACGAGCCGAGAGTATGCGCCCATCGAGTTCCCCGCCGTGCCGGACGCCGACGTGCTTTTCGCCCTGCGCCAGGCGACGGCGGAGCTCGGGTTCACCGGGCACACCGGCGTCGTGCAGTGCAAGGACTCGTTTTACGGGCAGCACAGCCCCGCGCGTATGCCCGTTCACTACGAGCTGGAGGCCAAGTGGGAGGCATGGAAGCGGCTGGGCGTGCTCGCAAGCGAGATGGAGTCGTCAACGCTGTTCACGGTCGGCGCGGCGCTCGGGCTTAAGACCGGCGCGGTGTTTGCCGCGCTGTGGAACCAGGAACGCGTCAAAGCCGGGCTCGACAGCGACGTCGACGAGACGCACGACACCGGCAGCGCCATCCGCGTAGCGACACTCGCGCTGCGCAAGCTGATTCTGGCCGACAAGGCTGCCGGACGCTAAGCCCCGGCGGCCCGGCGTTCAAAGCAGGCCGAGGTAGTCGAGAATGCCGTAGTAGACGCCCTGGGCGAACAGCTCGGGCTGCGTGCTCATGAGCGTGGCGTCGTAGTAGTTGGTGATAAAGCCGAGCTCGACAAGCACGGCGGGCATCTGCGTTTTGCGCAGGACATAAAGTCCCGGACGCGCGACAATGCCGCGGTTCTGAAGCCCCGTTATCTGATTGAGCCAGTAAAGAATCCGGCTTGCGAGGCTCGCTGCGGTGCTGTTCGTCGAGTAGACGAGCGCCTCGCTCCCCGTCGCGGTCGACTGCTCGGAGGCGTTTGTGTGAAGGCTGATGAAATAGTCCGCGCCCCACGAATTGGCGTCGTTGACGCGCGCGGCGAGGCTGCTTGAATTTGAAGTTCCGAGCTGTGTCGTCGGCTCGGGGCGCGAGAGCCGGACGGAAAAGTTTCCGTTGGCGCGCAAAAGCCGCGCGAGCGACTGCCCGATGGTGTACACTATGTCCTGCTCGCGCAGTCCGTTGCCCTCGGCGCCTGCGTTGGGGTTGACCGGGTTGTGACCCTGGTCTATGTAAATTTTTATGGCCATATGCACCTCTCCATGATTGAAGGCGACGCCGCGGCGCGCCTTTATGGCTTCACTGCGCAATTCCTGTGACGCAATTGCGTGGCGATGCCTTAAGCTACATATAAAGTATATTCACCGATGCGACGGACGGTGCATCGGGAAAGGCGGTTATTGATGTCAGAAACGAATATGTCCGGACGTTCCGGAAAGAACGAAACGCGCCGCGGGTGCCTCTACCTTGTCGCAACACCGATAGGCAACCTCGCGGACATGTCCGAGCGGGGGCTGAAGGTGCTCTCCGAGGTGGACTTTATCGCTGCCGAGGACACGCGCAATTCCCTGCGTCTGCTTACGCATTTCGGCATTTCAAAACCGCTGGTCTCCTACTACGAGCACAACAAGCGCGAGCGCGGGTCGGAGCTGGTCGCGAGAATGCAGTCGGGCGAGTCCTGCGCGCTGATTACGGACGCGGGCACTCCCGGCATCAGCGACCCCGGCGAGGATATTGTGCGCCTGTGCGCCGAGGCAGGGGTGGACGTCATCCCCGTGCCGGGCGCATGTGCCGCAGTCTGCGCGCTGGCCGCGTCGGGACTGCCGACGGCGCGGTTCTGCTTCGAGGGCTTTCTGCCGGTCGAGCGCGGTGAGCGGCGTCGCCGTCTTGAGGCGCTGCGAGGCGAGCAGCGCACGCTCATTTTTCACGAAGCGCCGCACAAGCTGCGCACGACGCTCGGCGACCTTACCCGCGAGTTCGGAGAGGACCGTCGTGTCGCACTCTGCCGCGAGCTGACCAAGCTCAACGAGCAGGTTTTGCGCATGACGCTCGGCGAGGCGGTCGCATATTACGGGCCGAACGAGCCGCGCGGCGAGTACGTTCTCGTGCTCGCGGGCGCGGACGTCGCCGCGGACGACTGCTTCTGGCAGGATATGACCATTGATGAGCACTTTGAATATTATATAAACAGCGGGCTTGACCGCAAGTCCGCCGTCAAGGCGGTGGCACACGACCGCGGGGTCTCAAAGAATGACATATATCAGCGCTTCATCGCCAAGGAATAATTGTGTTATTTCAATATTGACTTTAGCGTGATAATGTGTTATCATATTAATATTATAATTGCTGAAGTCAGCCAACCTCATGCGGGCGCCACGCACCGCAAAAATCTCACATAAAGAGGATACCGATAATGAACAAACTCAGAACCGGCGTCATAGGCGCCACCGGAATGGTAGGTCAGAGATTTCTGACGCTGCTTGAAAATCACCCCTATTTCGAAGTCACCGCCCTTGCGGCCTCGGCACGGTCAGCGGGCAAAACATATGAGGAGGCGCTCGGCGGCCGCTGGAAGCTGGACGTTCCCATGCCCGAGTACGCGCGCGGCATGAAGGTCATCGACGCGGCCGATGTCGACACGATGAAAACGCTCGTCGACATGGTGTTCTGCGCCGTCGACATGAAAAAGGACGAAATCAAGGCGCTCGAGGAGCGCTACGCCAAGGCGGAGATTCCGGTCGTGTCAAACAACTCGGCCAACCGCTGGACTCCCGACGTTCCCATGGTCATCCCCGAAATTAACCCCGGGCACCTCGAGGTTATCAAGGCTCAGCGCGAGCGCCTCGGCACTCGCCGCGGCTTTATCGCCGTCAAGCCCAACTGCTCAATTCAGTCCTACGTCCCCATGCTGACGCCGCTGCTCGGCTTCAAGCCCACAAAGGTCGTCGTGACGACATATCAGGCCATCTCCGGCGCGGGCAAAACGTTCCGCGAATGGCCGGAAATGCAGGACAACATCATTCCCTTCATCGGCGGCGAGGAGGAAAAGAGCGAGCAGGAGCCGCTCCGCGTCTGGGGGCGCGTCGAGAACGGCGTAGTCGTCAAGGCCGACGCCCCGCTTATCACAACGCAGTGCATCCGCGTTCCCGTCACAAACGGACACACCGCAGCGGTTTTTGTCAGCTTTGAGAACACCCCGACCCGCGAGCAGATACTCGAGGCGTGGAAGAACTTCCGCGGCTTGCCGCAGGAGTTGGAGCTTCCGCACGCGCCCCGTCAGTTTATCACCTATTTTGAGGAGGACAATCGTCCGCAGTGCCATCTCGACCGCGACATTTACGGCGGCATGGGCGTCTGCGCCGGACGTCTGCGCCCCGACACCATGTTTGACTACAAATTTGTCGGTCTGTCGCACAACACTCTCCGCGGCGCCGCAGGCGGCGCGGTGCTCATCGCAGAGCTGCTCTACAAGCTCGGATATTTTGACTGATTCGCATAAAAACATAACTCCCGCCCCTGATATGTCCCCCTATACTGATATGTACCCCCTATACCAGGTGTCCGGTATAGGGGGTACATATCAGTATAGGGGGGATTTATTATTGCTTGCAGCCGTGGCCGAGGATTTAAGGCTTCACCGCGTAATTCCGATGGCGCAATTGCGCAGTCAGATTTTTCGTCAGATGAAACAAAAATCCGCAGGCTGTAGCAGCGCTACAGCCAAGAATTTTTGTGAAATATGACGGAAAAGATGCAAGCAAGTGTGCCACTCGGGCATTGCGCGGTGAAGCCTTAAGCCGTAGTGGCTCCGCTCTCCCTCACTTCTGAAGCAGAAACGCGCGGGCGGTCTCGTAGCGGAGGCGAAGCGCGGCGGCCTCGGGGCATGACGGATCGAAGTCGCGGCGCAGTATCGCGCGGAGCATGATGTTCTTAGGCGTCTCCTCGGGGTCGATGAGCTCGAGCGCCGCCGTCTCGTAGCCCTGCGACTCGAGCAGGCACAGGCGCAGCGCGTCCGTCGCCGCGTCGCACAGCTTCTGACGCAGCATGGAGTAGCCCGCAATGAAATCAAGCTCGGGACAGGACAGCGTATGGTTAAGCTCATGATGGCAGCAGGGCGTCGAAAGTATGACGGGCGTATGCCATTCCGCCGCTTTATGGAGCACGACGTCGGTCGCCGTGTCGCAGGCGTGGAGTGAAATCACGAGCTGCGGGAGCTCGCCTGTTTGGTAGTCATTGATGTCACCGCATAAAAATTCAAGGCCGTTAAAACCGAGCTTTTTAGCGGTTTGTGAGCAGTATTCTATGACGTCTGGCTTGAGGTCCACGCCCGTCATGCTTACGGACATGCCGCGTATATGTCTGAAATAGTGGTAGACCGCGAAGGAAAGATAGCTTTTGCCGCAGCACAGGTCGCATATGCGTATTCTGTCCCCTGGCAGGTAGCGCTCGACCTGCTTTATGTGCTCGAGAAACTTGTTTATCTGCCGGAACTTTGACTGCTTTTTGTCGTACACCCGCCCGTTTGCGTCGCTCACTCCGAGCAGCTTCAGAAACGGCTCGTCACCTGTGAGTATGTGCGCCTTGCGGCGGTCGTTCGTCTCTGTCGCGGACTCGCACCTCTCGCAGTCTTCGAGCGCCACGGACAGCTTGTCGCCGCCGAGCAGCACCGAGTTGCCGGACTTTGAGCTGCGGTACTCGCAGTCGCCGACCGCGGTCATGACGTTTATCTGACGGTAGCCCGCAATGATGCTCTCAAGCTCGGAGGTGTCCGCCGGGAGCATGATGTTGCGCTGATAGGCCTTGTTGTCCGCCGTGAACAGCTCAAGCTGAAGCGCGCGGCCGCGCGAGAGCGTCACCGGACGAAGCTCGGCGCGCATGACGCCGGCGTCCCGCGGCTTTGAGAGCACCGCGCGCCGCAGCGCGCCCTTTTCTGCCGCCGCAAGTATCAGTCCGGCGAGCGCTGTGCCCGCCGGACGCTGATCTTTTGCCATTATTTTTTACCCTTTTTGCCCTTCTTCTTTTTCTTGCGCTCGACGTAGTGAGGCATCATGTCCTCGTCAGGCGTGACCGGGGACTGAGCCTTGTCAGCCTGCTCCCCGGTGTCCTTCGACTTGCGATCGAGGTGCCATGAAATCTTAGGCTCTGTCTGGTTCAGCAGGCGCTTGATGTTCTCACGGTGCATAACAAGTATTATGGCCGTCTGCAAAAACGCCATCACGACGTTGAGGTTACCCTCGTCGTGCACGACCGTGTTCCACGACGACATAAAGACCGGATAAAGCAGCGCCGCCATGATGGACGCCAGCGAGACGTATTTCGTCCCGAGGAGCACAAGCAGAAACACTGCGAGCAGTATCACAAAGACTATCGGGCTGGTCAGCACCACGACCATGGCCGTAACCGCCACGCCCTTGCCGCCGCGGAAGCCGTGCCAGCAGGGGAAAACGTGTCCGATGACACAGAAAACGCCCGCGATATACGCGCCGTCGACCCACAGCAGCGCGCCGATGATAACCGCCGCCGCGCATTTAATCATGTCTCCGAGCAACGTAAGCCCTGCCGCCACCTTGCCGTAGGTACGGAGCATGTTGGTAGCGCCTGCGTTGCCGCTGCCTCTCTTGCGTATATCGTCGTGATAGAGCAGTTTTGAGATGATGACCGCGCTGTTCACACTGCCGCAGAGGTATGCAATCGCAGCGCAGGACAGCATCAGCGTCACCATGAGTATCACCTTGACCGTCATGCTGAGTTCAAAGCTCTGATCGAGCAGGGTGTAGAGACATTTACTGAAGTTGATCACACTTGCCTCCTGTGGTCTCAGACCGCGTCGGCGTAGTACAGCCAGATGGGGAGCGGGAGAAGCAGGCGCGCGAAATCGGAGAGTGCGTCGCGGCCCGGGCAGAGGGGCGAGAACAGCATGTTCATCGCGTCGATGTGCCCGAGCTCGAGCTCGCACTCGCCCTCGTACCCGGTGACGGACACCTCTCCGTTCTCAACGGCAATGCGCAGCTTTTCGTCACCGGCACGGCCGTGGACGAACAGAGTCAGCGCGCCGTCGGGGACGGAGGTGTAGGTCAGCTTGAGCTTGGCGAACGCCTCGATGACAACGCGGTAGTTGAGCACGGAAAAACTCTTATCGGTCACAATCTCGTAGCCCTCGCAGACGTGATAGAGCTGACGGATGTACTCCGGATAGAAGGGCGGCAGCGTCACGCTGAATGACGCGCCGATCATGTCGTAAAGCACGACGATGGTGTTGATGAAGTCATCCGGGTCGCAAAGTATGATCTCGCTCACGGATTTCGACGAGCCGACAACGTACCCTGCGAACCTGCCCGCCTTCATCACGGCGTAAATATTGCAGCCCCACGACGTCACAATATCGTACATTTTGTCGGTCGGACGGCACATATTGTACGGTTGTGATGTTATCAGCTTGCCAACCTCCTCAAGGAGTTCCCTGTCCTCCGCGCAGAGCCTGCGAAGCTCGACTGTGTGCTCGGCCGCGTGATCCTTGCCGAAGCAGTGCCGGATGTTGTCAGAGTTGACGGTGAAATGATACGCCGTGCCGGTCTTCTCGTAGGAGAAATAGTTGTAGCGCTGGCGGCGTCCGCCGAGCTCGGAGAGCACTATTCCGTCGGAGATCATGTCGTCGACGGACATGTTCATAAGCACGCGCATAAAGCCGCGCGAGCGGTGATACGGGTGCACCGCGACGTTTCCGATTCCGCGGCAGGGCAGCTCAACGCCGCAGACCGACAGCGTGTGGTCGAACGCGCCGATGGCGGCTCTCAGCTTGCCGTCCTCAAGCGTGACATACGAGCTCTCGACCGGGCGATCCTCGCGCCGGTAGAGCTTGGGCAGCAACTTGCGGAAATCCTGGCTGTTGCCGTTGAAGCCGAAAACGTAGTTGATAAAGTCCATGTAGTCGTCGTACAGATTCTCGCTGCCGCGACCGTTGTAAATTTCAGACATTGCAGTTACCTTTCCTTTATATATCGTTTGCCGCGGTCGGAGCGCACACATGCACGGCGTCCCACGACGCCGCGAGTGCTCCAGCGCATAGGCGCGCCTGCCGCTCGTTATCAAATATGCCGAACACGGATGGACCGCTTCCGCTGAGCATGGCGCAGGCCGCGCCGTGCTCGCGCATGGTCAGGCGTATGGAGTGTATGTCTCCACTGCCCGCGGTCACATCTTCAAATATGTTGTATGTGAATTTGCAGAAGTTCTCTGTTTGTGATGTGTCAAGCGCGCGCCGCATGTTCTGAAACCGCCCGCCGTCCTGCCGCTCCCCGCGAAAACCGCCGTATACGCGGTCAAGCTCGCCATACGCCCACGGCGTACTTATGCGCTCGGTCGGGCAGCATATGACGACCGTGCACTGCGGCGTCACGGGAAGCGGTTCCACCCTCTCGCCGATTCCGCCGACACAGGCGCACCCGCCGATAACGCAGAACGGAACGTCCGCGCCGAGCTTCGCGCCGAGCCTGCACAGCTTTTCGGCATCGAGCGGACGGCCGCACAGCCGGTTCAGTCCGCGAAGGACTGCCGCCGCGTCGCTGCTTCCGCCTCCGAGCCCGGCCTGCATGGGTATGCGCTTGGTCAGGCGCATGTCAACGCCGACGTTCGCCCCCGTATAGTCCAAAAACAGCCGTGCCGCACGGTAGGCGAGGTTACTCTCGCCGCTCGTGAGCGACGAGTCGCCGCAGTCGAGCTTGATTCCGTGATCGGTTAGCGCGAGCTCTATTTCATCACACAGCGAAACCGTCTGCATGATGCTCAGAATGTCGTGATAGCCGTCATTACGGCGGCCGACGACATCAAGATAAAGATTTATCTTTGCCGGAGCCTTAACCGTCAATTTTTCCATGCGGGACCCCCTATTATATGCTCTTAAGGCTTCACCGCGTAATTCCGATGGTGCAATTGCGCAGTCAGATTTTTCGTCAGATGAAACAAAAAGCCGCAGGCTGTAGCAGCGCTACAGACAAGGATTTTTGTGAAGTATGACGAACAAAGATGCAAGCAAGTGTGCCACTCGGGCATTGCGCGGGGATGCCTTAATACAATATACCACAACCGCGCGAAAAAATCAAGAAAAATTTCATTTTATCTCTAACATATTGACTAAAGTTCCCGGATGATATATAATAATGTATATGCTTATAAAGTGGCGTACTGTTGCTGACGGAGGAGCCTGCCTGATGAACAAATTCGAGTGGAACAAGAAAAACACAATAATTGCGACATCCGTGGCGGTCTACGCCGTGCTCGCGCTGCTTCTTGCCATCATCATAAACAACGAGGCCATATCAAAGTGGCTCGGCAGCTTCTTTTCCGTGCTGGCTCCGCTTATCATAGGTGGCGCGATAGCGTATCTCTGCAACCCGATTCTGAACATGTTCGACAACCGCGCCTTCGCGCGCATGCGTTCGCGCAAGGGTCGGCGCGCGCTGTCGCTTTTGTGTACATATGCCGTGGTTCTGCTGGCGCTGACGCTGCTGCTTCTCATCGTCATCCCGCAGCTCATCGGAAGCTACAACAGCTTCGCAGGCAACCTTCAGTCCTACACCAACAAGGCGATAACCTTTGTCAACAAGGCGCTTTACATGATAAATCAATCTGCCGGAAGCGACGACTTCTCGAAGTACATTGACACCGGCTCGGTTCAGCGCAAGGTCAGCGAGCTGTTCAACACCTCGAGCGGCATTTTCTCGACCGTTGCGGGCACGATAGTCAGTTACGCCTCCTCGATTGCGGTCGGAATCAAGAATGTGCTGTTCGGACTTTTCATCTCGATATACGTCCTCGCCTCGAAGGAGCGTCTGTCGGCACAGACCAAGAAGATACTCGCCGCCGCGCTCCCCGAGAAGCGATACAAAAATCTTCTCGAGTGGGTCGGCTTCACAAACCAGACCTTTGGAAGCTATCTCAAGTCACGTATTATCGACGCTATCATCATCGCCTTCATCTGCCTCGCGCTGTTCAGCGTCTGCGGACTGCCGTATACGCTGTTCCTCTCCTTCATCATCGGCGTGACAAACGTTATCCCCGTCTTCGGCCCCTTTCTCGGCGGCATTCCGGCCGGGTTCATCGTGTTTATCAGTAAGCCGGAGAAGCTCTTGCTGTATGTCATACTCATAGTGCTCATTCAGCAGTTCGACGGCAACGTTCTCTTCCCCAAGCTCGCCAGCAACTCGACGGGCATCTCCTCGCTCGGCGTTATCTGCGCGATTGCCATCATGGGCGGCTATTTCGGCATACTAGGAATGCTGCTCGGCGTTCCCTTCTTCGTCGTTGCGGGTGAGATAATCCGCAGACTGGTCAACCGCAGACTTGAGAAGCGCGGCATGTCGGTCTCGCTTGAGGACTATTACCTCGCAGGCACAGCCCCCGAGGCCGAAAAATCGGGGGACAACCTTTTCATGAAGGTATTCAACTTCATCACCACACCCGCCCGCCGTCTGACGGCCAAAATCCGCGCCCGCCGAGAGGAACGCCGGGGGCAGAAGTAAGCATATACATACTATATCTCAAATATACAGGAGAAACACATGGACAACGAACAGCAGAAAAGCAAGCGCAGTACATTGATACTTGTTTCGGTGGCAGTTTATGCCGTTCTGGCATTGCTGTTTATTATCATAATCAACAGCTCGACCATCTCGAAGTGGCTGTCCGACACGCTGTCGGTGCTGGCTCCGCTCATTGTCGGCGCGGCGATGGCGTATCTCTGCAATCCTCTGCTTGTCATGTTTGAGCGGCGCGTGTTCAAAAAAATGCGCTCGCGCGGCGGCAAGCGCGCGATTTCCATGGTGTGTACATATCTTGTACTCTTCATCGTGCTGGCCGCTATACTCGGCATAGTCATCCCGCAGCTGATAAGCAGCTACAACAGCTTTGCGCGCAGTCTGCGCTCGTACACTGACAAGGCTATCACCTTTGTCAACAAGCTGATATACAGCCTCAACTCCTCGCTATCCGAGGATCGCGACATGAGCAAGTTCATCGACATCGGCGACGTTCAGCGCAAGGTCAGCGAGCTGTTCAACACCTCGAGCGGCATTTTCTCGACCGTCGCGGGATATGTCGTCAACTACGCCTCGTCAATCGCGGTCGGCATCAAGAATGTACTGTTCGGGCTGTTCATTTCGATATACATTCTCAGCTCAAAGGAGCGGCTTACGGCGCAGACCAAGAAAATCCTCACCGCTATCCTGCCCGAGCGCCGCTATTCCGGCTTTGTCGGATGGGTGCGCTTCACCAACTCCACCTTCGGCAACTACATCAAGGCGCAGCTGCTTGACGCGCTGCTCGTCGCGGTGGAATGCGTGATACTGCTCAGCGTCACCAACATGCCCTACCCCGTGCTTCTCGCCTTCATCATAGGCGTGACCAATATAATCCCCGTTTTCGGCCCCTTCATCGGCGGAATTCCGGCGGGCTTCATCGTGTTCATTTCGGCTCCCGAAAAGCTGTTGCTGTTCGTTATAATGCTGGTGCTCATTCAGCAGATCGACGGCAACTTCGTCCTGCCCAAGCTGGTCGGAACGACGACGGGCATGTCGTCGCTCGGCGTGCTCTGCGCCATCACCATCATGGGCGGCTACTTCGGCATCGCCGGAATGATACTCGGCGTTCCCTTCTTCGTCGTGACAGGCGAGATAATCCGCAGACTTGTCAACATGAAGCTCGAGCGTCGCGGACTTTCGGTGTCGCTCGAGGACTACTATCTGTCCGGCACAGCTCCCGTCGAGGATGAGGAGAAGCATGACAACTTCATCGTTCGCGCGCTGCGCGCGATTGGACGGGCGTTCGCGCGGGTGGGCTCCGCTGTCGCGGGCTTCTTCCGGCGGATATTCAGGCGTAAGTGACGTAAATTATGTTTAGTCAAGGAGGTTGATTTTTTATGGCTGAACAAAACAATATAACCGAAAAGGGCGGCATCTCGGTCGAGACCGCTCACATATTCCCCATTATCAAGAGATGGCTGTACTCCGAAAAGGACATTTTTCTGCGTGAAATAGTGTCCAACGCGGCCGATGCCATTACAAAAATGAAACGGTTGTGCTCGCTCGGTCAGGCCGAGTGCAGCGACAACTACAAAATCACCGTCCGCGTCGACAAGACGGCCGGAACGCTGACCGTCGAGGATAACGGCATCGGCATGAGCGCTGACGAGCTTCGCCGCTACATATGCCAGATAGCATTGTCCGGCGCGCTCGAGTTCATTCAGAAGTACGAAGGCGGCAACGAGGACAACAAGGAGAACAGCGGCATTATCGGCCACTTCGGACTCGGCTTCTACTCCAGCTTCATGGTCGCCGACAGAGTCGAGATCGACACGCTGTCCTACGCAGGCGGCGCGCCCGTGCACTGGAGCTGCACAGACGACGGAAGCTATGAAATCTCGCCTTCCGAGCGCACGTCGCGCGGCACTGCGGTCATAATGCACATTGCCGAGGACGAGGCCGAGTACCTTGACGCGGCAAAAATCCGCTCCATGCTCGAGAAGTACTGCGCATTCATGCCATACGAAATCTACCTTGAGTCCGAGGACGACAAGGAAAGCAAGGATGGCGAAGCCAAGCCCGTCAACGACACCACCCCGCTCTGGCTCAAAAAGCCGTCCGAGTGCACCGAAGAGGAGTACCGTGAGTTCTACCACAAAGTGTTCTCCGACTTCAACGACCCGCTCTTCAGCATTCACATCAACGCCGACTACCCGCTCAACTTCAAGGGAATTCTCTACTTTCCCAAGCTGCGCAGCGAGTACGACTCGCTCGAAGGTCAGGTCAAGTTGTACTACAATCAGGTGTTCGTGGCGGACAACGTCAAGGAGATAATGCCCGAGTACCTCATCATGCTTCGCGGCGTCATAGACTGCCCCGAGCTGCCGCTGAACGTCTCGCGCAGCTACCTGCAAAACAACACCTACGTCTCGCGCGTGTCGGCGCACATCGTCAAGAAAATCGCCGACAAGGTCAACGCTCTCTGCAACACCGAGCGCGAGAAGTACGAAAAAATCTGGAACGACATCCGCATTTTCATCGAATACGCCGCCATCCGCGACCGCAAGTTCTTCGATCGCGTCAAAGACTCTGTACTCATGAAGCTGACCGACGGCAGCTGCGTCACCGTTGAGGAATATTTCACCGGCAAAAAGGCTGACGACGAGGCCGAAAAGCCTGTCGGGAACGCAGAGAATTCGGCCGAGACCGCCGAGGCTGCCGAGGCCGCCGAGAAAAAAGACGAGGTTCGCACCGTCTTTTACACCAACGACCCCGCCCAGCAGTCGCAGTACATTTCGCTCTACACCTCGCAGGGCGTCAAGGTTGCGGTGCTCGATCACCTCGTCGACGCGCAGTTCATACAGAGCGCCGAGACGGTCTACGACAAGCTGCGCTTCGTTCGCGTCGACGCCGACGTCTCCAAGCTGACCACCGGCGACAGCGCGTCCGAAAACAAGGATATTGCCGACCTGTTCCGCCGCGTGACTGGCAACGACAAGCTGGAGGTTCGCTTCGAGAGCTTCAAGGACTCGGACGCCCCCGCCCTGCTCAACCTCAACGAGGATCAGCGTCGTATGGACGACTTCATGAAGGCGTATGCGTTCATGACCAAGTCTGAGGCCGCGGCTCCCATGGCGCCGCAAAGCCTGATACTCAACACCGCCTCCCCGCTTTACGCGCACCTCTGCGAGGTCGTCGAGAGCGGCAACGGTGAGCGCGCCGAGTTCATGGCGGGCTACATCTGGAGGCTGTCGCTGATGGCGCACCGTCGTCTTGAAGCGGAGGAGCTCAACGCCTTCCTCGCCGACAGCTACAAGCTGCTCGGTAACTATTGACATGAGCGGCGTCACAGAACAGGAAATTATCGCGTCAAATCTGAGGTTTATTCGTGAACGTGAGGCCGAGCTTAAGCGCCTGCGCGCGCTCGAGGTCGGCGAGCTGACGCTTCCCGAGCTGCCGAGTACCGCGGCAATGCGGGACATATCGCACGTCTGGCGACACATAACGCGCACCGACGGCTTTGACGCCGCAGCGCGCACCGTGCTCTGTCGACGCATGTTCGAGGAGTACAGCGGCGCGGGAGTCGACTTTGCCGGAGTGCTGCTGCGCGGCAGCGTAAGCGTCGACGAGTGGCTTCTCGGACGCGACGGCACGCCGCCGCTTGTCTCGTACGTTGGCAACCCTTATTCGGATGAGGCGCGTCGGCGGTTGTATGGCGCGGCAAGCGTGCGTGAGCACGCCTGCCGCTCCTTCTCGGAGCTGTGCGACGATGTAAGCACCGGCGCCAGCGACGGCTGCATGATCCCCATCGAGAACACCTCGGACGGCAAGCTGATGAGCTTTTACTCGATAATCGACCGTCTCGAGCTGAAAATTCTGCGCACCTGCGACGTCGAAAGCAGCGATGGCGACAAGGCGACGCGCTACGCGCTGCTCGCCCGCCGCGCCTGCCTTCCCTGCACCGGGGACGCGCACTACCTCGAATTCAGCTTCAGCGTAACGGACGGCGCGGTGCTCGGCAGAATACTGCGCGCAGCCGAGGCGATGTCGCTGAACATATACCGCATCGATTCCATCGGTCAGCGCTACGATGAAGCCTTCTCGACTCACTACCTCGTGCTCCACGGCGGCAGCAACGACCTGCTCTGCTTTTTGCTCTACCTCGCGCTCGAGCTTCCGGGCTACGCACTCATAGGTCTTTACGACCATGTATAACTCACAAAAAGGAAACAATAATAATGAAAGATCAGATCACATATACTACTCACGGAACCTGCTCGCGTCAGATCGTCATCGACGTTGAAGACGGCATTGTCACAAACGTCACCTTCGTCGGCGGCTGCTCCGGCAACACGCAGGGCGTGGCGAGCCTCGCTAAGGGAATGAAGGTTGAGGACGTGGTGGCACGTCTGAAGGGCATCCGCTGCGGCGGCAAGCCCACCTCCTGCCCTGACCAGCTCGCGCAGGCGCTTGAGCAGTATCTGGCAAAATAAATCACGGAGAACCCCTATGTCCTATATCGAAGAATATCACAAATGGCTGGCACTTCCCTCTCTGACCGAGGCGGAGCGCCGTGAACTCGAGTCGCTTGATGGCGACACAAAGGAGCTTGAAGTGCGCTTCGGCTCGTCGCTGGCGTTCGGCACGGCCGGACTGCGCGGCAAAATGAAGCTCGGCAGCAACGCTATGAACGTCTACACCGTCTCGGCGGCCACGCAGGGACTGGCGGACTACATCAAGAGCGAGGGCGCGGACGACAGAGCCCTCGCCATAGCGTTCGACAGCCGCAACAATTCGGCGCTGTTCGCCCACACTGCGGCCTCCGTGCTCGCCGGGAACGGCATAAAGGTCTACATTTTTGACGACCTGCGCCCGACGCCCGAGCTGTCATTCGCGCTGCGTTATTACGGCTGCATCGCTGGAATAAATATAACCGCCTCGCACAATCCCAAGGAGTACAACGGCTACAAGGCCTACTGGGAGGACGGTGCGCAGATAGGTCCCGAGCAGGCAGAGCGCATCGCCGCTCGTATGCGCGGGATTGACCTCGCCACTGGCATTCACAGCTGCCCGTTTGAGCACGCGGTGAAGGAGGGGCTCATCACCGTCATCGGAAGCGAGACGGATGAGCAGTACCTCGACGCCGTCATGGAGCAGGTGGTGGACCGCAAGGTCATCGAGGACGCCGCGGACAAGCTGAGCATAGTCTACACGCCACTGCACGGCGCGGGCTACCGGCTCGTGCCCGAGATAATCCGCCGCATCGGCATCAAACACCTGTACAGCGTGCCCGAGCAGTCGACGCCCGACGGCAACTTCCCGACGACGCCCAAGCCCAACCCTGAGTACCCGCAGGTGTTCACCTGCGGCATTCCGCTGGCTGACCGCGTCGGAAGTGACCTCATCATCGCCACCGACCCCGACGCCGACCGTGTCGGCATCATGGTGCGCGGCGCGGACGGCAAGTTCGTCACGCTCAACGGCAACCAGACCGGCTCCTTGCTGCTCGACTACATCATCCACGCCTATATCCGCACCGGCAAAATGCCGCCCGAGCCCTATGCGGTCAAGTCCATCGTCACGACCGAGCTAATGAGCAAAATCTGCCGTGAGAACGGAGTCGAGCTTTACAACGTGCTGACCGGCTTCAAGTATATCGGCGAGGTCATAAAGAAAAAGCTGGCCGAGGGACACGGCAGCTTCATTTTCGGTGCGGAGGAAAGCTACGGCTACCTCAAGGGCACCTACGCACGCGACAAGGACGCCGTCGTGGCGACCATGCTGATCTGCGAGATGACAGCCTACTACAAGAGCCTCGGCATGACACTTGCCGACGCGCTCGCAGCGCTTTACGCTAAATACGGCTACTCGCTTGAGCGCACGCAGGAGATCATTCTCAACGACTACACCGGCCGCGAGCAGATGAAGCGTATCATGTCGTCCTTCCGCTCGGGCATCCGCGAGATTGCGGGCGTCGCCGTTTCGACGGTGAGCGACTACCTCGCGGGCACCGTCCGCAGCCTAACCGACGGCTCTGAGTCGCCGACCGGGCTTCCCTCCTCCGATGTTCTTCGCTTCGCCCTTGAGACCGGCGATGTCATAATCGTCCGCCCATCCGGAACCGAGCCGAAGGTCAAAGTTTACTACCTTCTCTCGGCCGCAGACGCCGCAGAGGCCACCGCCAAGCTGGAAAAATATCAGGCTGCGGTCGGTGAAATTACAAAATAATATCCCATAAAAAACATACGCCCCGGCTCTCACCGGGGCATCTGTTTTTCATGGCGTCATGCCGCGCTCCCCCTCCCGCCAAAGCCCATTTTCGGAAAGCTTTTTGCGGATTCTTAAGGAGCTTTTTCCCGAAAAAGCTCCTTAAGTGGGGTTTGGGGCAAAGCCACAAACTCTCATTCTACAAAAATATACGCCCCGGCTCTCACCGGGGCGTCTGTTTTTCATGGTGTCGCGCCACACTTTCCCTACCACCAAAGCCCATTTCGGAAAGCTTTTTGCGGATTCTTAAGGAGCTTTTTCCCGAAAAAGCTCCTTAAGTGGGGTTTGGGGCAAAGCCCCAAGCGTTCCGTTCTATTTCACAACCACCGGCAGGCGCGAGCCCATCCGGCTTAGCAGTTCGTTGCTTATGCTGCCCGAGCCGGCGGCGACCTCGGGAGCGGTCATCGGGGAGATGGCGTCGATCAGCGTCACAATGTCGCCTGCGCGCACGTCCGGCACGTCGGTCACATCGACGGCGAGCTGATCCATGCAGATCATGCCCACAATCGGCACTGCAATGCCGCCGATCCGCACGCTTCCGCGACCGCAGGACAACGCCCGCGGCACTCCGTCACCGTAGCCTATGGGAATTATGGCAATGCGGCTGTCGCGTCTCGTCACGTAAGCGCGGTCATAGCCGATGCTCTCGCCCGCGGCAACCTCGCGCACAAGCGCCACCCGTGCGCGCAGCGACAGCACTGGACGCAGATCAAGCGTCAGCACCGTGCTCTCGCCCGGCGTGCTCGCAACGCCGTACAGCGCGACGCCCGCGCGGACGTAATCAAAGCAAAGGCCGGGGTAGTTGAGCAGGCCGTAGCTGCTCTGAAGGTGCAGTCGGGGCATTTTCGCGAGCTCGGCGCGCAGCACGTCAGCGACGCGGTCAAAGCGCTCAATCTGCCGCAACGTGAAGCTGACATCCTCCGGCGCGCGGCTCTCCGCGGCGCACAGGTGCGAGAAAACGCCGTCAACCTTGAGATATTTCATACCGAGTATGCGGCGAATGCCGTCGAGATCTGTATCCGCGACGCCGAGACGGTGCATCCCGGTATCAACTTTTATGTGCACGTGCACCCGACGGCGCTGACTGTTCAGCCGCTCGGCGTAATCGGTGTCAATGACGGTCTGCGTCAGGCGGTGATGCCTGAGCTCGCCCGCGCGGCTGACGTCGGTGTAGCCGAGCACAAGAATCTCGCCGCGTATGCCGAAGCGGCGCAGGCTTATTCCCTCGTCAATCGTCGCCACGGCGAAAGAACGGACGCCGTCGACGCGCTCGAGCTGCGTCGCGACCTCATAAGCGCCGTGGCCGTACGCACCGGTCTTGACCACCGCCATAAGCTCGCAGCCCGCGGGCATCGCCGCCCGCAGCTTCGCGACGTTGTGCGAGAGGTTGGCCGAGTTCAGCTCGATGTAGGCGCGGTCAGTGCCGTCACGACGGCGGCGACCAAAACGCGCCCGCAGCTTTGCCGCCAACACCGCGTAAAGCACGCCGATGCCGACCGAAATCAGCGCCACCACAACGAAATGCACCGCGCAGTTGTCGACAAGCAGCGCGCGCAGTCCAAGCAGTCGCGCGGCAAGGCGTACCGCGACTATGACAATGGGGTGCACAATGTAGACAACCAGCGACGCCTCGCGCAGCCACGCCGTGCGGCTCGGCGCGTTTTTCGCCGAGCCCGGCAGTGTCAGAAGGCAGAACAAAAACCACATGCATGGGACGAGCATGAGATACATGCTGTCATGCCGCGGGATGTTGAAATAGTGCAGTGCCGCGCCCTCGCCGAGCATCAGCAAAAAGCTGAGCGCAAACCCGGCAGCCGACGCCCGAGCGCCCGGCGTCCTGCGGCTGTCGGCGGCGTATGCGCCGAGCACGATAAACAGCGGCGCGAAAAACACGCCGTTGCGCGTGTACTCGGACACCGAAAAAATCGCCTCGTAAAACGCCTTCACGGCCGGCACGCCGCAGGCAAGACCGTAGTAGCTGTCCCCGGCGAGGCCGACAAGGTACAGCACGCCCGCCACGGCGAATGCGCCGCGCCAATCAAGCCGTTTTATGAGCAGGTGCGCGATAAGAACGCCCAAAACCGCCGCGGGAAGGTACCACAAGTGGTACATTGTCCCGTTGAAGATGAGGTCGAAAATGAGCCGCGGCAGAAAATCCGCGCCCGAGAAATAGCCGCCATAAATGTTGACGGGCAGGTAAAGCAGCAGTGCCGCGGCGTAGATTACAAGCGTCCGCAGGGCAAAGCGGCGCACCCGCGAGGCGTCCCGGCTGTAACGCGAGACGCAGAAAAATCCCGTCGCCATAAAGAAAAACGGCACGGCCACGCGCGCCGCGACGCGCGTCAGCATAACGTCGGCGGCATCGCTCAGAGCGGCGAGCGGCGTGGTGTGTATCGCCACGACAAGCAGCGCCGCGACGAGCCGGAACCGGTCGATTCCGGTATAATAAACGTTCCTCTTCACGTCCGCCTCCGCACTGTCACGACGAAACCGTCGACGTTGTTGCCCGAAACGGACGTGCTCTCATCCGGCAGGATGGCAGCCCTGTCCGACTCGCTCACCGACAGGTAAAACACCTCATATTCGCCGCACGCAAGGCGGATGTCGGCGCGAGCACGCTTTATGTAGTCCGTGTACTCCTCGAGCGCGAGGTGATTTTCGGCCATAATCCGGGCGTGCGGGCAGCCGACATAGCGAAAATGCCACGGCTCGTGCGCAATGCCGGTGACGTCCTGCTTGTCCGCGGCGTACCGCTCGACAAAACCGAAGTCCGCGACCGCCTCTCTGAAGCGCTGGCATATTCCCTCGTACGGGAAGTCCGGCCGTATGAAATCTATGCTGTCCGACGCGAGGCCGAGGTCGATAGCAAGCCCCGTTTCGTGCTCGCTGTGCCCCGGCAGAGCGACAAAACGGCGGGTAAAAGCCTCGCCGTTATCGCGCAGTGAATCGTTATAAAGCTGCACCTGCTCCGAGTGCGGACGGTAACCGCTCACGGGCACTATGCGATCCCCCGCCCCGATAAAGTCGAGCGCGGCGCGCAGTGCGTCCGCCGCCTCGCGGCAGAGGAGGATGTCAGGATGGCGGCGCGAGACCGGGACGAGCCCGTCCGGCGTCGACGCGCGGCAGGCGTGCGCCGCGTTAACAAGGACTAAGCTGCCGCTCTTCAGTTGCGGCAGACCTGGAGCTGCAATCGTCATTTATGTAAAGACCCAGCAGTCTGTCGAGCATCTGCGCAAAGGACAGACCGACTCCTTTCATCATATTGGGGTAACGGCTGTGCGAGGTGAAGCCGGGGATGGTGTTGACCTCGTTGAAAACTATCTCGCCGTTTCGCGTCAGGAACATATCGACGCGCGCAAAGCCCGAGCAGCCGAGCACACGGTAAATCTTCAGCGCGGCGTCCTGTATGCGGCGCTCGGTGGCGGCGTCGACGCGCGCGGGCATGTGGATTGAGGAGGTTTTGAGCGTATATTTCTCGGTGTAGTCGAAAAATCCGCCGGAAAGCTCGATTTCGTCGACCCGGCCTATTATCAGCTCGTCGATGCCGAGCACCGCGCAGCCGACCTCAAAGCCGTCGACCGTCTCCTCGACTATGACCTCGCTGTCGTGCTCGAGCGCAAGCTCGATGGCGGCCTCGAGTCGGTCGGGCGACTGCACCTTGGTGATGCCGAACGACGACCCCGCCCGCACCGGCTTGACAAACACAGGATACGCCAGCTCGGCGTTTATTACCTCGCGCGCCGTCGCGCACTCGGCGCGCCTGAAGGTTAAAGACTTCGGCACCGAGATTCCGGCAAGGCTGACCAGCTTGTGCGCACGGTCCTTGTCCATGCAGAGCGCCGAGCTGAGCGTGTCACAGCCGACGACGGTGATTCCCGCCAGCTCAAAAAGCCCCTGAACCGTGCCGTCCTCACCGTTTTTACCGTGCAGAACGGGAAATGCGAGGTCAATGTGCGTCAGCGTGTAGCGGCCGCCCTCAAGCTCGAGCAGTCCGTGCACCGAACGATCCGGGCTGACGGCCACCGGGTGAAGGTTTTCACCGTCGCGGCACCACTCGTTGTCGCGTATGCTCTCGTAGCTGCCCGAGTAGCGGAACCAATCCCCCTCGCGGGTTATGCCCACGGGGATAATTTCGAATTTTTCTCTGTCTATATTCGTAAGCACCGAGTAAACCGACTGCAATGACACCTCATATTCAGTCGAGCACCCGCCGAAAAGAACTGCAATTTTGATTTTTTCCATAATCCACTCCGGAATAATATTGCCGGATTCGCTCCGGATTCTGTCCCCTACATTATACCACCGTTTGCCACAGAAAACAATGATTTTAATACAATCTTTATAAAAAACCTGCCGCGCTTGTGCGCGGCAGGTTGCTCTTATTGTATCGCTCATGCATTGCATGGCAACGCTCTTATTGTGCCGCTCATGCATTGCATGGCGACGCCCTTATTTGTATTTTTCGACGTAGTCGTCCATCAGCTTCTGAATGCCCGCCATCTCGGTCGGGGACTCGAATATGCTGACGAAATTGGTGTCCTTGGCTGAGTTGTAGTGCTTGCTGACATAGCCGTCAAAGCCGCTGGCGCCGCCGCCGAACTGCCGGTTGCGGCAGAAGTCGTACGCCTGCCCGACGGCGCTCTTGCCGGTCACAACAGAGTAGCACATCCCGGCGGTTATATAGCCCGCGAGCGGGTTGGGATGATGAGTGTCGCCCTTGTTCTTGATGAACGTCGTCTGGGTGTAGGTAAAGGCGCTGTTCTCGACCTTGGCCGTGCGGCGGATGAGGTCGTAGACCAGCCGTCCCCAGTCGGCGATGAGAACTCCCTGCTTGCGAAGCGTGGGGAGGGCGTTTATGATGTTGGTGTGGTTCTTGAGGTAGGTGTAGGAGTGCGTCACGTAGACGAACTGCACGCCCGGCTTTGTGAACCGCTTCATGACGTTTTTGACGTCGGTTACAAAGTTGGAGTTGTTCTCGCCCGCCTCGGATATGAACACTATGTCAATGTCCGCGAGGTCGACGCCTGCGAGCAGATCCTTGCCCTTGCCCGGACTGCCGCTGCCGCCCGTCTTGTCACCGGCTTCGGTGAAGTCGTAGAGGCGGTGGCCGCCGTAGGTGAAGTCATAAACGGTCACATTTTCGCCGTTCGCGTTGCATATCTGCCAGAAGACGCCCTTGTCGGTGCCGCGCTGGTTGCCCAGCTCCACGCACGCGCCGTAATACAGAAACGAATTGCCGACAAACGCGACCTTCTTGCCGTCGAGGCTGGTGCCCTCGTCGTGATATGTCTCGTTGATACCGGACGCGAGCGCGCCGTTCGATATTTTCTCCTGCATTTTTTCCATTGCTTTGTTGTACCCCATAAGGCTTGTCGCGTAAAATTCAACGAGTCCGTCGGCGGTGTTCAGTATGTAGTCGCCGCCGGTGAGCGCGGTGTCGACAAATTTGTCGCCACAGATTGCAATTCTGCCCGAATCGACCGGCGCGTCCCGCTCTGTGATTTCCGGGCGGAAGCCGGTATTCAAGGCGAACCACATCGAGAGCTGCTCTGCAAATTCCTTGTCGGCATTTGACGCATCCTTCGTAATTGTTATCACATATTCGGAAATATTACGTCCGCAGACGGACAAATTCAGGAATTTGTAACCATCATACGAGCCGATGACAGTCTTGCCGGTGTAGTAGAGCACGCCGTCGCGCATTTCTAGCGAGTCGGCAAAATACTCAATCGCCTCGGCAAGCCGCTCGGTCGTGTTCGCCGCGATGACAATCTTCGAGCGGATGACGCTGACTTCCCAATCAAGATATGACGGCAGTCCCGACAGCGCCAACGACGACTGGGGACGGTTGGTCAGGCCTATGAGTATCTCGGGATTGTCGTTGTCGGCGTCCTCGGGGTTCTTGACGAAGTCGTCGTTGATGCCGATGACGGACTTGCCCGTCAGCGAGAGTATCTTTTTCCAGAGGTCGGAGCAGAGGCCGATTTCCTCGTCCGACGCAGTGGCGGAACGGATAATTGTGTAGGTGACATCCCCCGTCAGCGCTATGTCGCCGACCGGCGTCGTCGTTCCGACGCCGGGTGTGTTTTCCGAGGTAGTGTCCGACGTGTCGCCCGAGGTGTTGTCGTTTCCGTGGCCGTCGCCGCCGCAGGCGGTGAGAAGCAGTGTCAGCGTGAGAACAAGCAGAAGCAGCGGAAGAATTTTTCTTGCCATACGCACCTCCGTCAGACGATTTCGTAGTTTATTCCAAGCAGGTCAGCGAAATATCCTATCTCCTCGGGCTTCGCGTCGTAGACAAGCGCGCTGTGATGCGTCACGCCCGCGCGGCTGATGGTCTCGAGGAAGCTCGGAACCGGCATGTGCGGCTTCATCCAGCCGCGGACGCGCGGCTCGAAGTTATCGTGCTCAACGCTCTCCATCCCGACCGGGGAAATCAGCATGCGGAAGTCATCCGCGGCGCGGTAGAGGTTGACAAACACGGCGTCACCGCCGCGATAGCAGCCGTAGGACACGACCGGGTTCTCGGCCTCGCCGAATATGAAGTTTATCTCCTTCATACCGGCCTTTCGGCAGATGAGGTCTGGGTTGTACTCGCCCATGTGGCTGAGCAGCAGTCTGTCGCCCTTCCAGTCGGGGCAGAATATCTCGATGAACGACACCCTGTGCGGGAAGCCCTTCAGCAGTGCGCCGACAAGCGAGGCGGTGAGCACATCGCCCTCTCCGGCGTAACCGACGCCGCGCGACAGCGCCTTGCAGGCCTCCATAAAGGGCATTATCTGAAGTCCCGTTCCGGGGCAGATTTCGCGGAAGTTGGCGGTGAAGGCGTCAATGTGACTCTCCTCAAGCCAGTGACGGACGGCCAGCGAATTTCTGGCCGTGCGCAGGTGAATCTCCTCGTTGACGGGCTCGATCTCGTAGCAGCTCTCGCGGTCGACGGCCATCTCGCGTCGCGCCTCGTCGTCACTGACGGAGGCAAGCAGGCCT
>CAKRSS010000007.1 GCA_934401725.1 uncultured Eubacteriales bacterium
GTGCCGTATAGCATAGGGCGACCGGGCGCGTCGAGTCTTCCGACGCCCTCGATAAGTCCCTTGTCGAGCAGCGAGCCGACGGCGTATGAGCTGTCAACGCCGCGCACGGCGTCGATAAACGCGCGCGTTGTTGGCTGATTGTATGCGACCACGGCCAGCACTTCCATCGACGACGCCGAAAGGTTTCCGCCGCGGCGTATGCCGAGCGCTTCGCGAATGTAGGGGGCAAAGCGCTCCTTGGTGCACAGCTGGCAGGAGTCGTCGAAGGTGAGCAGGTTGAGGCCGCGGGGGGAGTCCTCCGCATTGATCGAGACGGCCATGTTTTCGACTAAAAGTCTTATATCCTTTGGCGGAAGTCCGAGCACCTCGGACAGCTTTTCGTATTTGACCGGGTAGCCGGCCGCGAACAGTATGGCTTCAATCGCGGCCTCGACGTTGGTTATTACGGGCATTGAGTCTTCCATTGTCTATGTCCTTTCACTTCAATAGGAGTCGCCGGTGTGGCCGTCCTCCGTGAGAACGGTTGACTCATCGGTGTTGAGTATAAAACGGGTGTTGAGGCCGTGAAGCGAGTCGGGAATGTACGAGTCGTCGCTCTCGTCTATGAGCAGACGGCGTATTTTGACCAGCTCCAACACGCCGACGAAGGCGGCAATGAGGTCTGGGAGCGTCTGTTCGTCGCCGATCAACTCCTCGAGAGAGGCCTGTCCGGCTGTTCTTATGCGGCTGAGCATGCCCGCGATCTTCATCTCGACCGACACCACGCGCTTGCTTATCATGGGCGTGAAGGCGTGCGCCTTGGCGTCCTCCATGGCGTCCATGTAGCTGCGCACGCGGCGCATCGCCAGCCGCAGCGACTCGACGTTCTGATCGGCGACAAATGTGCGGTCGACGGAAATTTCGTCCGTATCCTTGACCATGCGCCCGCTGTAAATGACGTATTGCTCGGCCATGCGCACGGCAGCGGCCTTGGCCTGCCGATAGCGTAGAAGGGCATCGGTGATGATCTTGCGGGGGTCCTCCGCCTCTGCGGTTGGGCGTGGCAGCAACATGCGGCTTTTTATCAGCATCAGCTCGCTCGCCATGACTATGAATTCGGCAGCAAGCTCCATATCAAGCGACTGCGCCGCTTTGATGTACTCCATGTACTGCTCGCATATCAGCGAAATCGGTATATCTTCGATATTGACTTTGTTTTTCGCAATAAGTGCGAGGAGCAGGTCGAGCGGCCCCTCGAAGGTGTCGAGCTTGTATTGAATGGCTTCCATTTTACGCTCCGGTTATCAAATACAACATATAGTTTGCCATCTCGTCTTTTCCGAGTCCGACAATGAAAAGCATCCCCTTGAAGAGCCATCTCGTTACGGTGGTTATAACAGGTGATAAAACGCCAGTGCCGAGCAAAATCAAAACAACGATATAAATAATGCGCTCATACTTCATAATTCCAAAGTACCATTTTGGCGGTAGAAAAACATAGAATAATCTCGAGCCGTCAAGAGGTGGAACGGGAAGTAGATTGAACACTGCGAGTGTTAAGTTCATGTATGTTGCGTAGTAGAAAAAGATGCAAAGCAGTTCAAGGTAGATATTCGAGTTTATCCAAAACTCGAATATCAAACGCACAAAAAGAACGTTTACAAACGCTAAAATAAGGTTTGAAAGCGGCCCCGCAGCAGCTGAAAGTGCCATATCGCGGCGCGGGTTTTTGAAATTTCTGGAGTTGATCGGTACAGGTTTTGCCCAACCGAAGCCAGCAATCAGCATGCATATAAAGCCGACAGGGTCAAGGTGCTTTATTGGATTTAGAGTCAGTCTGCCTAGGTCATGAGCCGTCGGATCGCCGAGCTTCCATGCGACAAAGCCGTGCGCGGTCTCATGGACGGACAACGAAAATAGCCCGATTATTATGAGAAACAGTATCTGAACCGTCAGAAAGACAGGATCAGCGCCGCTCATGAAGCTGCGAATGAGGTTAAATAGCATTACTCAGTTCCTTTCAGAAATGTGGGCGGCGTCGAGAATGGCGCGCCACAGCGCGTCGCGCCCCTCGCCGTTGTGCGACGAGAAGGGAATCACGCAGACACCCGAAGCAAGCTCGTGGCCTTCAATTTCGGGTATGGCACGGGCACGCTCGGTTTTGTTCAGCTTGTCTGTCTTGGTGAGGACGATTATATAGGGGAGTCCGGACTGGCGCAGATAATTAAGCATCATGGCGTCGTCCGCCGTTATGCCGACGCGGCAATCGACAAGCTGAACGACAAGGCGCACAAGGTCGAGATTAGGATTCTTGGTGAAATACCCGTCCGTCAGAGACGACCACTTCTGCTTGTCTTCCTGCGGGCGGCGGGCGAAGCCGTAGCCCGGCAGGTCAACTAAAAACAGCTTTTTGTCTATGTCGTAGAAATTTATAGTGATGGTCTTTCCGGGGGACGAGCTTACGCGCGCCAGGCTTTTACGCCCGAGCAGCGTGTTTATCAACGAGCTTTTTCCGACGTTCGAGCGCCCCGAGAAGGCAATCTGCGGCATTGGGTCGGTGGGGAACTGACGGATATATCCTGCGCTTATGCGCAGCGTGATGTTGTTGAGATTAAGCGCCATAATGGTCTCCGTTTACGGTGTTGTGTGTTACGTGCGGTATATTCGGCAGAGCATCCGGTACCGTTTCCAAGTGGGACATTGTCATCCCGGGAAGCGACAGTGCGTCGTCAGCCAGTGCGACGTCGAGAACCCTGGATGCATTTGAGACGGGGATGAACTCGATGCTTTCGCGAACGGTTGGATCTATCTCCTCAAGGTCGGGGACGTTCTGCTCGGGGATAATGACGGTGCGCACACCCGCGTTGTAGGCAGCGAGCGTTTTTTCCTTGAGGCCGCCGATGGGGAGAACCTTGCCGAGCAGCGTGACTTCGCCCGTCATGGCGATGTCGCGGTGCACCGGGCGTCCGGTCAGCGCGCTGACAAGGCCCGTCACCATAGTGACGCCGGCGGACGGCCCGTCCTTGGGGACAGCGCCTTCCGGTGCGTGGATGTGAATATCCTTTGTTTTGTAAAAATCATGCGGGATGTCGTATTTGTCGGCTATATAGCGAACATAGCTCACCGCTATCTGTGCCGACTCCTTCATGACATCACCGAGTGATCCGGTTAGCTCGATCTTGCCGGTGCCGTCGAGCACTGCGACCTCGATTTTGAGCAGGTCGCCGCCGACTTCCGTCCACGCCAGACCGTTCACTACGCCGACCTCGTCCTCCGCGTCAATGCGCTCGCCCGTGAACTTGCGGACTCCGAGGTATTTCGGCAGATCGTCGCGGTCAATGACAACACGCGGGATTTTCTCGGTCACAATGCGCTTTGCGGCCTTGCGGCAGAGCGCGGCGATGTCGCGCTCGAGGTTACGCACACCTGCCTCGCGCGTGTAGGACGCTATCACGTCCTCGAGCGCTGCGTCGGTGATGCGCACCATGCGGCGGTTGAGCCCGTGACGGGCGAGCTGCTTGCCGAGCAGGTGATGTTTCGCGATGTTCAGCTTTTCGGCTGGGGTATAGGTATGTAGCTCTATAACCTCCATACGGTCGAGAAGGGGGCGGGGAATTGTGTCAAGTGTGTTGGCGGTCGTGATGAACAGGCACTCCGACAGATCGAAGGGCAGCTCGATGAAGTGGTCGCGGAAGGTCTTGTTCTGCTCGGGATCGAGCACCTCGAGCAGTGCCGAGGAGGGATCGCCGTGCGCGTCGCGCGTCAGTTTGTCGACTTCATCGAGAAGTATCAGCGGGTTACGCACCTTGACCTGAGCCATGGCCGCCATTATGCGTCCCGGCATAGCGCCGATGTAGGTTTTGCGGTGACCGCGGATGTCGGCCTCGTCGCGCACGCCGCCGAGCGACACGCGGACGTACTTGCGCCCGGTCGCCTTTGCTATCGATGCCGCAACAGAGGTTTTTCCCGTTCCGGGAGGGCCGACGAGACAGATAATCTGGCTCTTGAGTTCAGGCGTCAGCTGCCTGACGGCGATAAATTCGAGTATGCGCTCCTTGACCTTTTCAAGGCCGTCATGGTCGGCATCGAGTATCTTGCGTGCCGCCTCGACGTTGGCGCGCTCGCGCGTCGTCTTGTGCCACGGCAGGTCGAGAACGGTCTCGAGGTAGGTGCGTATTACGCTCGCCTCGGCCGAGCCGAACGGAACCTTGGACAGCCGATCGTTTTCCTTGAGCAGCTTTTCCTCGACCTCCTTCGGAAGGTTCGCGGTGAGTATCTGGTTGTAAAACTCCTCGTTTTCGTTGTCGCCCTCGCCGAGCTCGTCCTCAATCACTCTGATCTGCTCGCGCAGGTAGTAATCGCGGCGCTCGCGGTTGAGGTGGTCCTGAACCTTTGCATGAATTTCAACCTCGCAGGCGAGCAGTTCGCGCTCCTCCTCGAGCAGCTCCGCGACCAGCTTCAGTCGCTCAAGCGGGCCGAACTGCTCGAGCGCGGCCTGCTTATCCTCGTTGCGGAGGAGAAATCCGGAGGCGACGTAGTCGGCGAGCATTGAAGGATTTTTGATGGCCTTCGCTGACGTGAACATCTCCTTCGAGATGTGCGGCAGAAACTGCTGTATCGAATCCAGCACCGACAGCACCTCGCGCATGTATGCTTCGGTCTTTATATCGGTGTCGTCGAGGTAGAGGCTCTTGCATATGAGGTCGGCGGAGATGTAGTCGCCGTCGGCGCGGTAGCTGACAACGCTTGCGCGGCTGAGACCGACGAAGGTCAGCTGCATATTGCCGTCCGGAGTGCGGATGGCGTTTTTGATTTTGGCAGTCGTGCCGACGTAGCTCAGACAGTCTGTCTGCGGTGCGCCCTCGCAGGGGCGCTTGAGTGTTACCAAAAATATTTTATGACCGGAGGCAGCCGCGGCCTCTGCCGCGGCAATGCTTACGCGGTCTGTTATTTCAATGCTTGTGGATATGGACGGAAACGCTACGGTGTCCCGCAGCACAACGACAGGGAGCGTCGCTTCCGAAACCTTTTCTAAATAACTGGACATGAATGCTTCCTTTCGGGATTAATTGGACAGATAATAAATCTTCAATTTAATATTATAGCACATGGCGTTGAATTTTTCCACACATTTTAAGAAAATTTCCGAAATAATCGCCTGTCTTACACATGGCGCTCACAAAAGAGGGCGAAAAAGCAAAAAGCACAACGAGCGATCGTTGATGCGTGTTGATACCATGAGATTGATATTCCGCAAAAACTGATGACTGGTTGTGCATGGGCGCGAGTCTTGCCTTCCTCGCATGTAACCATTATACTACGAAACGTCGGTTTTGTAAATTATTCAAAATGACGATTTTTAGCTGAAAATTTCGTCAAAATAGATACATGGGAGAAAAAAGAGTGTCACAGAATGTCGAATTTGGACAAAGTGACGGTTTTGCACGCGATGGCGGTATTTACAAGATTTTTTTGCGAAAAGGTATTGACAAATGAGGTGAGAGGTGCTATAATAGCTCTGCAAAAGAAGCAGAGCCTCCGCTCTCACCCTGCCACAGTCGGTGCGCCGGGTTGATAGATGATTGATCCCTTGCGGGGTCTTGTCGCGCGGAGAAGCTGTTTTCCGTGCGATTTTATTTTTGGAGGTGCTTAGCCATCGCAACAAAAGATATGCTTATCAACGACGACATCCGTGCCAAGGAGGTTCGGGTCATCGGAAGTGACGGAGAACAATTGGGAATTATGAGCGGCGATGCTGCCAAGCATGCTGCCGCTGAGGCTGGGCTTGATCTGGTTATGATCTCGCCGTCTGCCACGCCGCCTGTATGCAAAATCATGGATTTCGGCAAGTATCGCTTTGAGCGCGATAAGCGCGAAAAAGAGGCTAAGAAAAAGCAGCAGACAGTAGAGCTCAAGGAGATTCAGCTGTCCTGCCGCATCGACACGCACGACTTTGATACCAAGGTCAGACACGCGCTCCGCTTCCTCGGAGACGGTAACAAGGTCAGAGTTGTCATGCGCTTCAAGGGACGTGAGATGGCTCACATCGCTCTCGGTCGCGAGATAATCGAGAAGTTCGAGCAGGCGTGCTCCGAGGCCGGAACCGCTGACAAACGTCCTGTGCTTGACGGACGTTTCATGAGCATGGTGCTCAGCCCGATCAAAAACAAGTAAGTTCATATTTGACCCGTACGCGGGGCTTGAATAATATATTTATGTTTCAAAGTTAAAAGGAGATATTGCAATGGGAAAGATCAAAACACACAGAGCCTCTGCCAAGAGATTCTCGGTTACCGGTACCGGTAAGGTAAAGATGAATCACTGCCACCACCGTCATAAGCTCGGCCTGAAGGACCAAAAGCGCAAGAGACATCTTCGCTCTGCATCCTACGTTCAGGGCGCTATGGCAGCTAACATGAGAAATCTGATTCAGAAATAACCGGAAAGTTGGAGGATAATAGAAATGGCAAGAATTAAGGGTGCGGTTACAACCCGCAAGAGAAGAAATAAAGTTCTGAAGGCCGCCAAGGGATATTGGGGCGCAAAATCGAAGCATTTCAAGATGGCTAAGCAGGCCGTCATGAAGAGCGGCAACTATGCTTTCGCCGGCCGCAAGATGAAGAAGAGAGATTTCCGTCAGCTGTGGATTACCCGTATTTCTGCACAGGCCAAGGTCAACGGAATGAACTATTCTACATTCATGCACGGACTCAAGAAGGCCGGTGTCGATCTCAACCGCAAGATGCTGTCCGAGATCGCTATATCTGATCCCGAGGTGTTTGCAGCTCTGACTGAGAAGGCCAAGGCTGCTCTCTGAGAAACCCGATAATAGAAAACCCGGTAAACGCCGGGTTTTCTCATATTAGTGAGACTTTTGAAAAAGCGCTGCGGCGGTCATGATTGCCGTATCGCAACGGTAAAATAAATGGAAGAAATAATCACATCGCGTCACAATCAGACAATAGTCAATATTTGCAAGCTGACCGAGCGCAAGCACCGTGAGGCGGGGCGGCTGTTTCGGTTTGACGGTATAAAGCTGTGCGCCGAGGCCATACTTGCCGGTGTCGAGCCGGAGATAATCGTGCTGCGGCGAGATGGAAGAGCAGAAGTGTCCGAGCGTATACGCAGCATCTGCGGAAAGACGCCGGGCGACACCGGTGCACGTGTGATATTGCTCGAAAACAACCTTTTCGACGCTGTGTCGGAAGAAAAATCTCCCGAGGGCGTGATAACTGTTGCAAAATATATTGACAAATTTCATAAAATTGTTACAATAGATAATAACTCAGCTCGTTTTGATTCACTCGGGAGCAGAATTATGCTGCTCGAGGACATCCGCGACCCCGGCAATCTCGGCACTATAATGCGAAGTGCCGCGGCGCTTGGAATGGACGAGCTGATACTCTGCGGCGATTGCGCCGATATATACAGTTCAAAAACCGTGCGCGGAAGCATGGGGGCGCTGTTCAGACTCAGGCTGTCGCTGTGCCGCGATACTGCGGCGGCCGTGCGCGGAATACAGGCCGCGGGGCGGCGCGTTCTTGCAGCGGCGCTGACTGAGGGAGCGCTGCCTATAAAAAAAGCGGGGCTTCGCAGCTCCGACTGCACCGCCATCGGCAACGAAGGACACGGGCTCAGCGCTACGGTTCTTGACCTTGCCGACGGAAGCGTTATAATTCCCATGCGCGCAGGGAATGAGTCACTCAATGCCGCCGTGGCGGCGGCCGTGTTTATGTGGGAAGTCTGTAACCTTGATTGAGACACTCCCATGATGGTCTGACTTCTTAGAAAGGATTGGGTATCGATATGCGTTCGGAAAATCTGTATTGGGTGTGGCTGGCTGAAAGACTAGGCCCGGCAAGCTACGACTTGCCGCGGCTGGTTGTAGACTATCGCTCGCCGTACGATATATACACGGCCTCTCCGGAGGAGCTGGCGGAGGTAGACAACATAACCGACGAGGCAGTCCGCCGTCTGGCAGACAAATCGCTGACGGAGGCGGCACAGATAGTCGATTTTTGCGTCCGGACCGGCGTGCGCATACTCACGTACGGTGAGGATGATTATCCCATTCTGCTGCATCAGCTGAGAAATCCGCCTGCGGTTCTTTATGTTCGCGGAGAGCTGCCGCAGATGAACAATCATGTCTGCATTGCGGTGGTCGGCACACGGCGCATGAGCACATACGGCCGCGACAACGCTTTCAGATTCGCATACGAGCTCGGCGCGGCAAACGTCATTGTGATCAGCGGACTGGCGCTCGGTATTGACGGTGTTGCGGCAAGCGGAGCTATAAGCGGTGGCGGAAAGACAGTCGCCGTGCTCGGCTGCGGCATCGACCGCATGTACCCGACACAGCATAAGCAGCTGTCCGAGATCGTTGCCGCGAACGGCGCTATAGTCACCGAATTTGCCCCCGGCACTCCGCCGATAGGCTCGAACTTTCCGATACGCAACCGCATAATCAGCGGTATGTGTCAGGGAACGCTGGTCGTTGAAGCCGACGCGCACAGCGGTGCGCTCATAACCGCACGGTGCGCCGACTCACAGGGACGTCAGGTGTTTGCGATACCGGGCAATCTCGGCGAGGAAAACACGGCAGGCCCGAATGTACTTATACGCGACGGCGGTCTTATCGCAGTCGAGACGAATGACATACTTGCAGAGTACAAAGACTATGATAAAAGCATAGACATCCCACGCATGCTTGCGGCTCAACGAAAATACAAATTTTCTGAGGAGACGCTCGCACGCATGGGCGTGTTTGCACGCACGTCGGACAGTCCTCCGCGCACGACCGACAACACTCCCTCCGCACCGCGCGACAGCTTTGTCGGCAAACGCGGAAAAGGCGCGGCGCAGACTACGACGCATACCGCAGTACTTGAAAAGGAGTCCGCACGCGCCGCCCAGGCACCGGCTGCGGATGACGACAGACTCAGTGTGCGTGATATGGTCTCGCACAAATCCGGTGCACGTGTGGCGTCAGAGGTGACAGTCAAAAAGGAGTCTGATTGTTCGGCGGAGATATTGGCGGCGCTCGATGAGAACGCGCGCAAGCTGTTTTCGGAAATGCCCGACGACCGCGCCATCAATTCCGACGCGCTCGCAAGGCTCGGCTTTCCGATTGGTGAGGTCATGAGCATAATGACAACACTCGAGATACAGGGGCTGGTCAGCTCACTGCCCGGCGGACTTTACATCAAAAGATAATTATATTTGAGGATCGAAAATTTATGGCAAATCTTGTAATAGTGGAGTCGCCCTCAAAGGCGGCTACGATAAAGGGCTACCTCGGCACAAACTACAAAGTGGTGGCCTCAAAGGGACACGTCCGCGACCTGCCGAAAAGCACGATGGGCGTTGATATTGATAATAATTTTGCCCCTCATTACATCAACATCAGAGGTAAGGGGGATCTTATAAAGGAAATAAAGAAGGAAGCAAAGGCCGCGAGCAAGGTCTTTCTCGCGACCGACCCTGACCGCGAGGGAGAGGCCATCTCGTGGCATCTCGCCGTTACACTGGGTATCCCTGTTGAGAAAACGCAGCGCATATCCTTCAACGAGATAACAAAAACAGCTGTCAAGGCCGCGATAAAATCGCCGCGACAGATAGACATGAACCTTGTCAACGCGCAGCAGACGCGACGCATACTCGACCGTATCGTCGGCTACAAGCTGTCGCCATACCTCTGGAAAACGGTCAAGAGCGGACTGTCCGCCGGACGCGTGCAGTCGGTTGCGACGAGAATAATTGTCGACCGCGAGGAGGAGATACGCGCCTTTGTCCCGGATGAATACTGGACTATCGACGCTCACATAGACTGTGCCGGAACAGACCTGCCGGCGCATTTTTACGGCAACGCGGAGGGCAAGCTGCGCATCTCCAACGCCGAGGAGGCGGACAAAATAAAGTCCGCAGTTGAGGGCAAGCCGTTCGTGGTGAGCTCGGTAAAGCGCGGAGTGCGCCACAAGGCGCCTGCGCCTCCGTTCACAACGTCAACAATGCAGCAGGAGGCCGCGCGCAAGCTGGGCTTCCAATCGGCACGCACCATGCGTGTGGCACAGGAGCTTTACGAGGGAATAAACCTCGGTGCGGAAAACGGCGGTGTTCAGGGTCTTATTACCTACATGAGAACCGACTCACTCCGTATATCCGGCGAGGCTCAGCAGGCCGCGAAGGAGTATATCTGCGAGAAGTACGGCGAGAAATACTGTCCCGCAAGCCCGCGCACCTACAAGGCGCGCGCCGGTGCGCAGGACGCGCACGAGGCCATCAGACCGTCGACCATGGCGCTTGAGCCGTCTGCCATCCGCAAGCACCTCAGCATCGATCAGTACAGACTGTATAAGCTGATATGGGAGCGCTTTGTGGCAAGCCAGATGCAGTCGGCAGAGCTCAACACTGTTGTCGCAGACTTTTCGAATTCCGGTTACATCTTCCGCTCGAGCGGATACACGGTCGCCTTCATGGGCTACATGGCCGTTTACGAGGAAACCGAGGATGAGCATCGCGCAGGCGACGACGATTACGAGAAGGATATGCTGATTCCCGACATCAAGGAAGGCCAGCAGTTCGCCGCGACGTCGATAGACGCCGCTCAGCACTTTACCGAAGCGCCCCCCCGCTACACTGAGGCGTCGCTTATCAAGTTTCTTGAAGAGAAGGGAATCGGTCGCCCGAGTACCTACACCCCTATAATTACGACTATCATCGGCCGCAATTACGTCAGTCGCGACGGTAAGTCGCTGGTTCCGACGCAGCTCGGAGAGATAACAACCAAGCTCATGAAGGAAAACTTCGCCGATGTCGTGAACTACCGCTTCACGGCCGAGATGGAGTCGGATCTCGACGGCATTGAAAGCGGCAAGGTCGACATGTACAAGGTTCTCGCCGACTTCTGGAGCGACTTTTGCAAGGAGCTCGAGACGGCCAACAGCAATATTGTCGAGGGCTCGCTGCTCCCGCCCGAGGAGACGGACATGATATGCGAGAAGTGCGGCAGCCGCATGGTCGTCAAGGTCGGTCGCTACGGTAAATTTGCCGCATGCCCCAACTACCCGCGCTGCCGTAACACAAAGCCGCTCGAGACGCCCGCTGCTGACGGGGCCGAGCAGCCCGAGAAAAAGCCGCTTGAGATCGCTGATTTCAAGTGCGAGAAGTGCGGCGGAGATATGGTGCTGCGCACCGGAAAGTTCGGCAGCTTCTATGCTTGCGTCAACTATCCTAAGTGCCGCTTTACCAAACAGAAGACAAAGGAGCTCGACGTTCCGTGCCCCAAGTGCGGCTCCAAGGTCGTCATAAAACACGGGCGCAATAAGACTGTTTTTTACAGCTGTGAGCGCTATCCCGAGTGCGATTTTTCGTCCTGGGATATGCCGACGAACGAGAAATGCCCCAAGTGCGGAGGCATGCTGTTCCGCCGTAAGGGCCGCGACACGCTTTACTGCCGTACCGACGGCTGCGGTTACGAGTCGGATAAGTGAGGCACGGACGCATGAAGGATAAACTTACCGTCTGCGGCGCCGGGCTCGCCGGCTGCGAGGCGGCGTGGCAGGCCGCACAGCGCGGAGTGCCGATTCGCCTTATTGAAATGAAGCCGCAGAAGTACACACCTGCACACCACGATGAAAGATTTGGGGAGCTCGTCTGCTCAAACTCCCTGCGCTCCGACCGGCTTTCAAACGCCGTCGGACTGCTTAAGGAGGAGATGCTGCGGCTAGGCTCTCTCATCATGGAGGCAGCGTATGCAAGCCGCGTGCCTGCGGGCTCGGCGCTTGCCGTCGACCGCTATCAGTTCTCTGATTACATCACAAATAAAGTAAAACACCACCCCAATATAGAGGTAATTTGCGGCGAGGTGACATCTGTTGACGATGACGGCATAACCGTCATCGCGACAGGCCCCCTCACGTCCGATTCCATGGCGGACTACATTCAGAACACTCTCGGCTGCGGAGGACTTCACTTTTTTGACGCCGCCGCGCCAATAGTCGATGCCGCCGGGATCAATATGGACGTCGCGTATTTCGGCTCGCGCTACGACAAGGGCGATGCCGATTATATAAACTGCCCCATGACGCGCGAGCAGTACGACGCGTTTTACAACGCGCTGATAACCGCCCGTGAGGCCGAGCTCAAGGACTTCGACCGCGAGACACAGAGGGAGATCGAGGTGTTCGAGGGCTGTATGCCGGTTGAGGTCATGGCACGGCGCGGATATGACACGCTGCGCTTCGGTCCGCTCAAGCCGGTCGGGCTTGTGGACAAGCGCACCGGGCGCGAGGCTTACGCGGTGGTTCAGCTTCGCAAGGAAACCGTCGAGGGGACGATGTACAATCTCGTAGGCTTCCAGACACACCTTGCGTTTCCGGAACAGAAAAGAGTTTTCGGCATGATTCCCGGACTTGAGAACGCAGAGTTTCTGCGCTACGGCATAATGCACCGCAACACATATCTTAATTCTCCCGGTCTGCTCGACCGCAATTATTCGCTTATCTCAAAACCCGATATATATTTCGCAGGTCAGATGACAGGCGTTGAGGGCTATGTCGAGTCGGCGGGAAGCGGTTTTGTCGCCGGTATATCGGCGGCGGCGCGCTTTATGGGGCGAGAGCAGTTCGTTTTCCCGGAAACGACTATGCTCGGCGCGATGGCGGCTTATGTCAGCCGCGGCGGCGTCGGAAAGTTTGTCCCGATGAACGCAAATTTCGGAATAATTCAATCCCTCGATAAAAGGGTCAAGGGGGGCAAGGTCGCCAAGAACGAAGCGCTCGCGGCACGTTCCCTTGATGAGATAGACAGAATAAAAAGTCTTATCTGAGACTTGAAAAAGGGGGGACACCTTTCAGATGAAAATTATTGTTGACGCAATGGGCGGCGATAAGGCCCCCGGCGAAATAGTCTGCGGCGCACTCGCGGCGGCAGCCGAGTACGGCTGTAAGCTGATTCTTTGCGGTGACAGCGAAAAAATACAGTCCGCGGCAGCGGCGGGTGGCTATTCGACAGACGGACACCGCATAGTTCACACGGACATTGCAATCACTATGGAGGACGACCCCATGGTGGTGCTTCACGCTAAAAAAGAGTCGTCGATGTGCGTTGGACTGCGGTTGCTGGCGGCAGGCGAGGGCGACGCGTTCGTCAGCGCAGGGAGCACCGGCGCGCTGTTTACGGCGGCGAGCCTGATCGTGCGCAAGATACCGGGTGTGCAGCGCGCTGCAATCGCAAGTATACTGCCCATGAAGCCGCCGGTTCTTCTGCTTGACGCAGGGGCCAACGTTACGGTTGAGAGCGAGTACCTCGAGCAGTTCGCGGTGCTCGGGAGCGTTTATATGAGAAGCGTTCACTCGGTGGCGGAGCCGCGCGTGGGACTGCTTAACAACGGCTCGGAGGAGTGCAAAGGGACGCCGATTCAGGTCGACGCCTACAAACGCCTCGCGGCCAATCCCGATATACATTTCGTCGGCAACGTCGAGGCAAACAGACTGCCGGGCAACGTCTGCGACGTGCTCGTGACGGACGGTTTCACCGGAAACGTGCTGCTAAAATCCATCGAGGGTATGGGAAAAATGATGCTCTCGACACTCCGCGGCTGCTTTTACGCGAACGCCCGCACAAAACTCGCGGCACTGCTTGTGAAAAAGCAGCTGGGCGGCATAAAAAAGGATTTTGATCCCTCGGAGTACGGCGGTGCGCCGTTGCTCGGACTTCGCCGCCCGGTAATCAAGGCCCACGGCTCGTCAAACGCCAAGGCCATGAAGAACGCCGTGCGTCAGGCTATAAGCTACGCCGATGGCGGCGTTATCGACGACGTTGCAGGCGAGATCAAGCGTATCAAGGAGCGCGGTCGTGATGACGACAAGGAGGACAAATGAGTTTACCGCTTGATATTTCGGACTTTGAGTCCCGAATCGGATACAAATTCAAAAACAAATCTCTGATTGAGACGGCGCTGACGCATTCGTCGTATTCGCACGAGCTCAAGGCGCGGCACGTCGAGTGCGAGTTCAACGAGAGACTTGAGTTTCTCGGCGACTCGGTGCTTTCCATTGTGGTCAGCGAGTACCTTTACACCCACTACGCCGACCGGCACGCCGAGGGCGACCTGACGCGTATGCGCGCGGATGTCGTCTGCGAAAACGCGCTTGCGAGGTACGCCAAAAAGGCGGAGCTCGGAAAATTTCTACGGCTCGGTCGCGGCGAGGAGAAAAACAACGGTCGCGAGCGCAAGTCTATCATTGCCGACGCATTTGAAGCGACGCTTGCCGCAATGTATCTTGACGCGGGCGAGCGTGGCAAGCAGGTGGTCTCGGACTATCTGATGCCGTTTGTGATTGAGGAGCTCGAGCGCTTCGTTGGCGACGACAGCGGACGCGAGGTCGCGCAGGACTACAAGACGCATCTTCAGCAGTTTATCCAGCAATCGGATAACGAGCAGCCGGAGTATATCACTGTCGGCGAGTCTGGGCCGGACCACGAGAAGGTGTTTGACGTCGAGGCGCGGCTCAATTCCAACGTTATCGGCCGCGGCCGGGGGCGCTCCAAGCGCGAGGCAGAGCAGAACGCCGCACGGCAGGCGCTCGAGCTTTTCGGAGAGCTGAAAAAGAACTGAGTTCTGAAGTAATCAATGAAAGAGCGCGTCTGTGCCGGAGGGTACGGACGCGTTTTTGCGTAAAAAATATGTGCGAAATATGGTCAATTCACTGTTGAAATCCCGTACAAGATATGGTATAATAATCTGTGTTGCTGTCAAAATGTTGAAGCGGGAAAGGACGGGGCTAAGATAGTGAAAACCGGCGTCAGACATGTGAATATTCCGGTGTTTATACCGCACCTCGGCTGTCCGAATATGTGCGTTTTCTGCAATCAGCGCACAATAT
This sequence comes from uncultured Eubacteriales bacterium, assembly GCA_934401725.1. Classification (GTDB taxonomy): domain Bacteria; phylum Bacillota; class Clostridia; order Oscillospirales; family CAG-272; genus UMGS1002. The sequence goes on from CAKRSS010000007.1 coordinate 14,865, forward strand.
CCGGAACCCGCGAATTTGACCGCGAGTCAGTGCGCGGCATAATCGATGCGGCGCTTACGACGATTCCGCCCGGAACCGATACCGAAATTGCATTTTTCGGCGGCTCGTTTACCGGCATTGACCGCGAGCTTATGGTCTACCTGCTCGGGCTCGCCGAGGAGTACGTCAGGGCGGGGCGGGTGAGCGGCATACGGCTGTCGACGCGCCCGGACTACATCAGCGCCGAGATACTTGATATACTTAGCCGCTATTACGTCCGCGACATTGAGCTCGGCATACAGAGCATGGACGACCGCGTGCTCGCTGCCTGTCGGCGAGGGCATACGGCGGCGCAGTCCGAGTGCGCCTGCCGGGCGGTGAAGGCGAGGGGCTTTCGCCTGGTCGGGCAGATGATGACGGGACTTCCGGGGGCCGACGCTGCGTCCGAGGTCATGACTGCGCGCGAGATTTGCCGACTCGGCGCTGACGGAGCACGGATATATCCCACGGTCGTTTTCCGCGGGACGGAGCTCTGCGGCATGGCGGAGAGCGGGCAGTACAGCATCGCCCCGCAGGATGAGATTGTTCGCCGCACGGCCGATGTGCTGCGCGTGTTTGTCGATGCGGGCGTTCCGGTAATCCGGGTGGGACTGTGCGCCTCCGAAAGCCTGGCCGACGACACTCAGGTCCTCGGCGGAGCTAATCATGCGGCGATAGGCGAGCTTGTCATGAGCGAGCTTTATGCGGACATTATCTGCGACTGCATTCGTGCGTCGGGGCTGCGCGGCGGGTATCTGACGCTGGCGGTGGCGCCCGGGGAGGTTTCCAAAGCTGTGGGACAAAACAAGAAAAACACCGCAAAATTCAGACAGTTATTTTCATTTTGTGATATAAAGTTCGTTGAAGATGGTGCGCTCAAAGCGTATCAAGTCAAGATATATAGCCATAAACCCCAGAGGAGGACAGACCATTGTACCTGAAATCTCTTGAAATGCAGGGCTTCAAGTCCTTTCCGGACAAGACCAAGCTTATTTTTGAGAACGGAACCACCGTTATCGTAGGTCCGAACGGAAGCGGAAAATCGAATATTTCCGACGCCATGCGTTGGGTGCTGGGTGAAATTTCAACCAAGTCCATACGAAGCGCCAAGATGGAGGACATTATTTTCGGCGGAGCCGTCGGGCGCAAGCCAATGAGCTATGCCGAGGTGTCAGTCACCTTTGACAATACCGATAAGGAGCATAGGCTCGAGAGTCCGTTTGACGAGGTGACGGTTACGCGTCGCTATTACCGCGCAGGTGAGAGCGAGTATTTTATCAACCGCCGCCCCGTTCGTCTGAAGGACATTTACGAGCTGTTTATGAACACCGGTATCGGGCGTGACGGATATTCCATCATCGGCCAGGGAAAAATAGCAGAGATACTCTCGCGCAAGAGCGACGAGCGCCGCAACATTTTCGAGGACGCGTCCGGTATTGCAAAATACCGGTTCAAGAAAAACGATTCCGAGCGCAAGCTGGCCGCAACCGAGGACAATATGAACCGCGCGAACGATATTTTCACGGTCATATGCGAGCAGCTCGGCCCGCTCGAGAAGGACGCCGAGAAGGCGCGCCGCGCCATCGAGCTGATGGAGACAAAAAAGAAGGTCGACGTCCAGCTCTGGCTCTACGATACCGACCGACTTCACAACGAGGTCGAGCAGGCCGAGGAGCGCTTCAAATATTCGTCCTTCGACCTTCAGAACGCCAATGAGGCGCTTCAGGCGTACGAGCAGCAGTATGAGCGCCTGAATCAGGCGTCCCAGGACAACCGCCGCATATCCGCGGAGCTGCTTGAACGCATTCAGGAGCGCACAAAGCAGAATTTCGAGATTGACAGCCAATTCAAGCTCAACGAAAACCGCATAGCGCATTGCCGCGAGCTTATCGCCGCGTCTGAGGGCGAGGTTGTCAGTCTGCGGCGGACGCTTGAGGCCGAGGAGAGCGATTACAGCGGGCGAAACCGCAAGCTGACAGAGCTCGGTGAAAAGCTCGAGAAGCTGCGCGGCGAGCAGGAGCGGTGTCAGCGCGAGTCGGCGGACTACGAGGCGCGCGCCGCGCGTCTCACCGACGCGATTGACAGTGCTCTGGTCGACATACGCAAGCTCGAGCAGGAGGCCGTCGACGCAAAGGTGCAGCTGTCGGTCATAGAGAACGCGCAGCTGACCAACACCGACAAAAACAGCTCAATTTCCGAGGAGCTCGAGCGTTACGGCAAAATTTCCGACGAGCTGACGCAGAGCTGCGCTGAAAAGCAGCAGCGCGTCGACAGCTACAACAGTCAGATAGCAGGATTCCAGTCCGAGCTTGACGAAAAGATTAAAGAAGCCGAAACGGCGGCGGGCGACCGCGAGATATGCGAGCGTGAGATTGTCCGACTGACGCTGGAACGCGACACGCGCCGCCAGAGAATAGAGACCTTCCGCGCCATGGAGGAGCAGTTCGAGGGGTATTCCTCGAGCGTCCGCTTTGTCATGAAGAGCTACGCGGAGGGGCGCATCAAAAACCAGACGGGCATGCCGTGCGGGCGCATTTACGGCCCGCTGTCCAAGCTCATAAGCGTTGAGGAAAAGTATGTCAGCGCTGTCGAGACGGCGCTGGGGGCAAACCTTCAACACATTGTCGTCGAGGACGAGAGCGTGGCAAAGTCGGCCATGGCGGCGCTCAAGCGCGAGAACGCAGGCCGCGCGACATTCTTCCCGCTGACATCTATGTGCGGGCAGTCGCCGACCAACGAAATGCGCGATGCCGCGGGATACCGCGGATACGTCGGCGTGGCGGACGAGCTGGTTAAGTGCGAGCCGAAGTTCCGCGAGATACTCTCCAGCCTCGCAGGGCGCACGCTGGTATTCGACAATATCGACAACGCCACCGTCATGGCCCAGGCCATGCATTATCGCGTCCGCGTCGTGACGCTTGACGGACAGCAGATAAACTTCGGTGGTTCGTTTACGGGTGGTTCTACGCGTACGAACGGCAGTATTCTCGGTCGCGCGGGCGAGATCAAGCGCCTTGAGGCCGAGGCGGCAGGCCTTGACGCGCGGCTGACGAATGAGTCAGCCGCCCGAGGCGAGCTCGACGCGCGCATGCTCACGCTGCGTGACGAGCGTTCCGCGCTTGAGGAGCGCATAAAGCTGAGCGACGTTCTGCGTTCCGGCGAGCTGGCCGTACTCGAGCAGGTCAAGGCCAAGCTCGACGCAAACAACACGCTCGTCTCAAAACTCAGAAGCGATATTGACGGCATTGCCGAGCAGCAGCTGCGTCAGGCCGAGGACATGGACGAGCTGCGTCACCACAGCGCCGAGATAACCGCGCAGATTTCCGAGATAACGGAATTCCGCAACGCCAAGGATATAGAGCGCAACGAGCTGCTTGATAAAAAGTCGGCGAGCGACAATCAGGGCGTCCAGCTGTTTATCTCGATAAGCGAGGTTCAGAAGGACATCGAGACTGAGCAGACGCTTCAGCAGGCCGCCGCCGAGCGCAGCGAGAACTGCCGGAATGACATAAGCTCGCGTCAGGCCCGCATTGACGAGCTCAGACGCGACGTTGACAGGCTTGTCTCGGAGCAGGAGAGCAACCGCGCTGCGGCCGGCGAAGGTGACGACGAGCTGAGACAGCTCAACGCCAAACGCGCCGAGGCGGAGAAGGGCGGGCTCGAATATGAGCGCTTACTCAACGAACTCAACGCCAAAACCAAGGAAAAGCAGGCGCAGAAGGAGACCATACTTCTCAACCACACCGCAAACGAGAACAAGCTCAAGCAGCTTCGGGACGAGCAGGACGCGCTGTCCACCCGCCTCTGGGACGACTATCAGCTGACCCGCGCGGAGGCAGTCGCGCTTGGTTATCCGGCGCTCGACGCCAAGACGCGCCCCGCGGCCGTGACGGAGCAGACCTCCTGCCGCAACCGTCTGCGCGTGATAGGAAACGTCGACCTTGATGCAGTCAGCAAGTACAATGAAGTCAAGAAAAAGCACGACGAGATGGAGACGCAGATAAAGGATCTCGAGAAGGCGCGCCGCGAGCTGCTGAGCGTCATCGGGGAGCTGGAGTCCAATATGGAGAGCACCTTCCTTGACTCGTTCAACCACATAAACGAAAACTTCAACCGTGTGTTCTCCGAGCTGTTCGGCGGCGGATCGGCCAAGCTGTCGCTGACTGATCCCACAAACGTGCTTGAGAGCGGCATCGAAATAAGCGCCGCACCTCCCGGAAAGATTATAAAAAACCTCATGCAGCTGTCGGGCGGCGAGCAGGCGTTTGTTGCAATCGCGCTGTTCTTTGCGATACTTCAGGTCAACCCGACGCCGTTCTGCATACTCGACGAGATTGAGGCGGCGCTGGATGAGGTCAACGTCGGAAGATTTGCGGAGTACATTAAAAAGTATTCCGACGGCACGCAGTTCGTGCTCATAACCCACCGCCGCGGTACCATGGAGGCGGCGAACCGCCTTTACGGCGTCACAATGCCGGAGCACGGCATTTCAAAGGTACTTACACTGAACGTGGACGATATTTCAAAGACAAGAGGAGATGATTGGAATGGCATTTTTGGATAAACTCAAAGCCGGACTTTCAAAAACCAAAAACGCGATATTCAAGCAGGTGGACAACCTGCTTAAGAGCTTTGTCAAGGTTGACGAGGAGATGATAGACGAGCTCGAGGAGTTGCTGATATGCGCCGACGTCGGCGTCTCGGCAACCGGGGAGATAACCGAGCGTCTGCGTGAGCAGATAAAGGATGGCAGACTTAAGGAAAAGGATCAGGTCATGCAGGCGCTGCGCGATATACTGAGCGATATGATAGGCGAGGGCGAGCCGCTGCATCTTGACACCACACCGTCCGTGATATTGGTCATCGGTGTCAACGGTGCCGGTAAGACGACATCGATAGGCAAAATATCAAAGAGGCTCATTGAGAGCGGCAAGAAGGTAGTTGTCGCAGCGGCAGATACCTTCCGCGCGGCGGCCATCGACCAGCTGGCTGTATGGTGCGAGCGCTCGGGTGCCGAGCTTGTGCGCCAGCAGGAGGGCTCGGACCCGGCGGCGGTCGTTTATGACGCGGCGGGGTACGCCAAAAAGCACGGCGCAGAGGTGCTCATCATCGACACGGCGGGACGCCTGCACAACAAAAAGAACCTCATGGACGAGCTGGCCAAGATAAACCGCGTCATTGACCGCGAGTTGCCCGGCTGCTCGCGCGAGAACCTGCTCGTGCTCGATGCAACGACAGGGCAGAACGCCGTCATGCAGGCCAAGGAGTTCAGCCACGCCGCAAACATCACGGGGCTTGTGCTCAACAAGCTCGACGGTACCGCCAAGGGCGGCATTGTTCTCTCGATAAAGAAGGAGCTTGCGATACCCGTCAAGTTTATCGGCGTCGGCGAGAAGATAGACGACATGCAGCCGTTTGACGCGGGAGAGTTCGTCGACGCACTGTTCAACTGACGTCACACGCCGATAATTGCAATGAGCAAAAAAGCAAAAATTATAGTTTCGTGCAGTGCATCTGTGGTGATTCTCGTCGTGGTGCTGTGGCTCGCGCAGTGTGTGCTGATGCCGAAGTATATGTCGGACATCCCCGAGGGCGCGCTCATCGGCGAGTATTACGCGAGCGCGGGCGGGCATGACGTGCTGTTCGTCGGCGACTGCGAGGTGTATGAAAACTTCTCGCCGGTAACACTGTGGGAAGAGCACGGAGTGTCGTCGTATATCAGAGGAAGCGCACAGCAGCTGATATGGCAGTCCTACTATATGCTCGAGGAAATGCTTGAGTATGAGACGCCGCAGGTCGTCGTTTACAACGTGCTTGCGATGAAGTACGGCACGCCGCAGAGCGAGGCCTACAACCGTCTCAATCTCGACGGCATGAAAATGTCTTCATATAAAATGGCGGCCGTGCACGCGTCAATGACGGACGGCGAGTCTGCGCTCAGCTACGTTTTCCCGCTTCTGCGCTACCATTCGCGCTGGAGCGAGATAGGGGCAGAGGATTTTCGGTATATGTTCAGCCGGGACAGCGTCAGCTTTGCCGGCTACCTCATGCAGACGGGCGTGCGCGGAATCGACCCGGCGTCGATTCCGGCGGCCGTTCCACTTGAGAATTACGAGTTGCCGGCGCTGTGCTGGGGCTACCTCGACCGTATGTGTCAGCTGTGCGAGGAGCATGGCGTGCGGCTTGTGCTTATTAAGGCTCCGAGCCTCTACCCACATTGGTATGACGAGTGGGACGCTCAGGTGACCGAATATGCCGGGCGGCACGGTCTGAATTACTACAATCTTCTGAAAATATCGGACGACATAGGCATCGACTGGTCGTGCGACACCTACGACATGGGGCTTCACCTCAACGTCGATGGGGCGGAGAAGCTGTCTGCCTATTTCGGCGGCGTGCTGCGCGAGGAATGCGGCGTCACAGACCGCCGCGGTGACGATGCATACGCGTCGCGCTGGGATGCGATAAGCCGCTCATATTATAATGAAAAGGAAAGCAGGAAAAACAAATGAAAAAATGTACCGCTTTATTGCTGTTGTTGACGCTTACCGCCGCGCTGTTGCTTACGGCCTGTGATTCGAACGGCACAAACCCCAACAGCAACGATTATATCTACAGCTTTTCGTACAACGGCGTTTCAATCACGCCCGGCGGCTCGTTTGATGAGATAAAGTCGGGGCTCGGCACGTACACAAGCTATTTTGAGGCGGCCTCCTGTGCCTTCGACGGCAACGACAAGATATACACCTACGGCAGCGTTCAGATAAACGTATCTCCGCTTGCGGGCGTGGACACTATTTATATGGTGACTTTGCTCGACGATTCGCTCGCGACGCCTGATGGAATCCGCGTCGGCAGTACGCGGGATGAGGTCATTGCGGCGTACGGAGACGGCGGCGTTGACAACGGCACCTCGCTGGTCTACGTGGCGGGGCTGACGGAGCTTGTTTTCATACTTCGCGACGGATGCGTGACCTCGGTACAGTACAGAGGGATAGAAGCGGCTATTGCAGACTGAAAATTAGCACTGAAATATAAAAATCGCAAAAAAATTAAAAAAATTTTTCAAAACCCCTTGACAAACGGTTCGATTAGTGGTAAATTTATAGCATAGTTTAGCACTTGACTCATAAGAGTGCTAAACGAAAGCGAAAATCACCGCTGATTGAACCGTTTATGTTTTTGAAAAGGAGGTGCGCGTCATGAAGGGCGATCCGCATGAATTGAGCGAGCGAAAAAAGCTGATACTTAAAGCAATAGTAGACGCGCATATTGAGGGCGGCGAGCCGGTCGGCTCCAAGTACATTCTTGAGAGCCATCAGTTGTCCTGCTCATCGGCTACCATCAGAAATGAGATGGCAGAGCTTGAAGAGATGGGCTACCTCGAGCAGCCTCACACCTCGTCCGGACGCGTTCCGAGCGAGCTTGGCTACCGATTCTACGTCGACAGCCTCATAGACAGCTACGCAATGACGGCGCGGGAGGTCATGCAGATAAACAATCTGCTGAAGATTAAAATGGGCGAGCTTGACCAGATTCTTGACACTGCGTCAAAGCTGGCAAGCACGCTGACAAATTACACGGGAATTGCAATCCGGCCTAAAGCGGTGTCAGCCAGCTTTGAAAGATTTGAGACCGTCTACATCGACCCGCACAACCTGCTGCTCATAATGATGAACGGCACGACGCTGGTTAAGACGCAGAACATCCGTTGCGACGAGCCGGTTGATCCGGGACTTGTCGCTGTGCTCGGACGAACACTGAACGAAAACATGGCAGGCTACTCGGCAGGTGAAGTTACGTTCTCGATGATGATGAAGATGGAGGCTGACATGGGCGGCCGCCAGGAACCGTTGCACACGGCACTCAAGGTCATTTACAAGGTGACCGGAGAGCTTGACTGCGGCGAGCTCAAGCTGGCGGGACTCAACCGCCTGCTTCAGTACCCTGAGTATTCGGATTCCGAGCAGCTCGGCCAGCTGATCGGCGCGCTTGAGAGCAAGGATGAGATTCTTGATCTCGTTGGCGAGTCGGCGCACACGGGCGACGAGGACAGGGTCAAGGTGGTGCTGGGCTCGGAGAGCTCGGTCAAGGTCATGAATCAGTCGGCCATAGTTTACAAGCAGATAAAGAAAAACGGCAGAACGGTCGGAGCGATCGGAATCATTGGCCCCTTGCGTATGGACTACGCCAAGGTGCTTGCTACGATAGACAGCCTCGGCGGCAACATTGCCAACCTGCTTGACGATGAAACTCAACCTCAGCTGCCGGAGGGCGGCAAGAAGGATGATTAGATGTCGTCCTCATAAATCAGCAGAAGAAAGGATGCGCGTTATCAAATGAACGAAAACAACGAAAAGCAGTCGCCGGCGGCCGAAAATAACCGTCCGCCCGACACTGAAATAAAGGCAGATGCCGAAAGCACCGCCGCCTCGCAGGATGCGGCAGGGGAGGAGAAGGAAACGAAAGGCGAGAAGAAAAAAATCAAAAAGCTGGAGAGCGAGATTGAGGGACTTCACCGTCAGCTTGAGCGTGCCGAAAAGGCAGCCGCAGAGGCTAACGACAAATATCTCCGCATGCTCGCAGAGTATGACAACTTCCGCAAGCGTTCCCAAAAGGAGCGCGAGGGCTGCTACGCCGATGCCTATTCGGACGCGGTGAGTGCAGTTCTTCCGGTTCTCGACAATCTCGAGCGCGCCGCACATTATTCGGACGCCGAGGCTGTCTCAAAGGGACTTGCGCTTACACTCAAGAGCTTTGAGGAGACCTTCAATAAGCTCGGTATTCACGAAATCGAGGCCGTGGGAAAGCCCTTCGACCCACAGCTTCACAACGCGGTAATGCACGTTGAGGACGAGAACTACGGTGAGAATGAGATCATCGAGGTTCTTCAGAAGGGATATATAAAAGGCGACAAGGTCATAAGATATGCTATGGTCAAGGTCGCGAACTGAAACAGGTAAAACAAAATCTTAAAATATATTCGGAGGAAATTTATTATGGGAAAAATCATTGGTATAGATCTTGGTACAACAAACTCTTGTGTTGCAGTTTATGAGGGCTCTGAGCCCGTCGTTATCCCCAATCCCGAGGGCGCGAGAACCACACCTTCCGTTGTGGCATTCTCCAAAACGGGTGAGAGAATGGTCGGTCAGGTGGCAAAGCGTCAGGCTATAACCAACCCCGATCGTACAGTTATCAGTATCAAGCGTGAAATGGGCACTAATTACACCAAGGAGATAGACGGCAAGAAGTACACTCCTCAGGAAATCTCAGCTATGATACTTCAGAAGCTCAAGTCCGACGCTGAGGCTTACCTCGGAACAAAGGTAACCGAAGCCGTTATCACCGTTCCTGCTTACTTCACCGACGCTCAGCGTCAGGCAACCAAGGACGCAGGCAAAATCGCGGGACTTGATGTAAAGCGTATTATCAACGAGCCGACTGCCGCTGCTCTTGCATACGGCATGGATAAGGAAATCAATCAGAAGATCATGGTCTTCGACCTCGGCGGCGGTACATTCGATGTGTCACTGCTCGACATTTCCGACGGCGTTTTCGAGGTTCTTGCCACTGCCGGTAATAACCGTCTCGGAGGCGATGACTTCGATGCCCGCATAATCAACTGGATACTCGCAAAGTTCAAGGCTGAGAACGGTCTTGATCTGTCGGGCGATAAGATGGTTATGCAGAGACTTAAGGAAGCCGCAGAGAAGGCGAAGATCGAGCTGTCCGGCATGACCTCCAGCAACATCAACCTGCCCTTCATTACGGCAACTGCCAACGGTCCTCTCCACTTCGAAGCTACGCTGACCCGTGCCGAGTTCAACAAGATCACCGCTGACCTTGTTGACGCCACCATGGGCCCGACAAAGCAGGTTCTTTCCGACGCGGGTCTCAAGCCCTCGCAGATCGACAAGGTTCTGCTGGTCGGTGGTTCGACCCGTATTCCCGCGGTTCAGGACGCCGTCAAGAACTTCATCGGCAAGGATCCCTTCAAGGGCATCAACCCCGACGAGTGCGTCGCAATCGGTGCTGCTATCCAGGGCGGCGTGCTGAGCAACGAGGTCAAGGACCTGCTGCTGCTCGATGTTACGCCTCTGTCCCTCGGTATCGAGACGCTGGGCGGCGTGTTCACCAAGATTATAGAGCGCAACAAGACTATTCCTTGCCAGGCTAAGCAGGTGTTCTCGACCGCAGCTGACGGTCAGACCTCTGTTGAAATTCACGTCCTTCAGGGCGAGCGCCAGATGGCTGCTTACAACAAGACCCTCGGCCGCTTCAACCTTGACGGTATTCCCGCGGCTCCTCGCGGAGTGCCTCAGATTGAGGTTACCTTCGATATCGATGCCAACGGTATCGTCAGCGTTACAGCTAAGGATCTCGGCACCGGTAAGGAGCAGAAGATAACCATTACTTCCTCGTCCAACATGTCCAAGGAGGACATCGACCGCGCCGTTAAGGACGCCGAGAAGTTCGCCGACGAGGATAACAAGGCCAAGGAGGCTGTCGACACCAAGAACCACGCCGAGAACCTCATCTTCCAGACCGAGAAGACGCTGAGCGAGCTTGGCGACAAGGTCAGCGAGGAAGACAAGGCTCCCGTCAACGCCGCGCTTGAGACGCTGAAGTCGTCCGTCAACGCAAACGCTGACACCGAGACGCTGAAGTCCAATATCGAGGCGCTGGAGAAAGCGTTTTACGCCATCTCCGAAAAGCTGTACGCGCAGAACGGCCAGGCCGGTGCGCAGGGCTTCGATCCTAACGCCGCAGGCAACAACGGCGGCGCACAGGGCGGCGACGGAACCTACTACAACGCCGATTACGAAGACAAGACCAACAAATAACCGATAAACATCGGTAAATGGAGCGGGAAAGGGCGCTGTGCGCTCTTTCCCGCAAACCCGTATTGAGGACGGACGAGGATGCCGTCCGGATATGGACATCAGCGTGAAAAATGAGGCCGTCGCGGCTTCAAATACACTTTTTTCACGCACGATCCGTTAAGGATCGCCGAGAAAAGCGTGGTATCATATATGGCAGAAAAAAGAGATTATTATGAAGTGCTCGGCGTGCAGAAGGGCGCGTCCGAGGACGAACTGAAAAAAGCATACCGTGTGCTGGCCAAAAAGTATCATCCTGATGTAAATCCGGGAGACAAGCAGGCTGAAGAAAAGTTCAAGGAAGTCAATGAGGCATACGAGGTGCTTTCCGATCCCGACAAGCGCGCAAAGTATGACCAGTTCGGCCATGCGGCGTTCGACCCTGCGGCAGGAGCCGGTGCGGGCGGCGCCGGATTTGGCGGCTTTGAGGGCTTCGGTGATATAGGAGATATTTTCGGCAGCTTCTTTGGCGGCGGTTTCGGCGGTTCGCAGCAGACCCGCCGTGGCCCCACGCGTGGAGATGACCTCGGCGTGCGGGTTACTATCTCGTTTGAAGAGGCCGTGTTCGGTGTAAAAAAGGACATTTCGTACAATCGCGTAGAGCGTTGTCCTGACTGCGGCGGCTCGGGTGCCGCCAAGGGGACGCAGGCCGAAACCTGCCCCATCTGTCACGGAACCGGACAGCGCAAGGTCACACAGCGCATGATGGGAATGTCGTTCCAGTCGACGACTACCTGCGACAACTGCCGCGGTACCGGTAAGACAATCAAGAATCCGTGTCAGAACTGCCGCGGAACAGGATATATAAAGGTTACAAAAAAGCTCACCGTCTCGATCCCCGCAGGTATTGACGACGGCAACCGCATCGTTCAGCAGGGGCAGGGAAATGCCGGTCGCGCCGGCGGGCCTTCCGGCGACCTTATTATAGAGGTCACTGTCAAGAAGCACAATCTGTTCCGCCGCGAGGCGAACAACATACGCTGCGAGGTCCCGCTTTCGGTGACGGACGCCATTCTCGGTGCCGAGATTGAGGTGCCGACGCTTGAGGGCTCCGAAAAGTACACCATTCCTGAGGGCACACAAAACGGAACCAGCTTTACCATCAAGAACAAGGGCGTTCCCTATGTAAATAATCCCGGCCGTCGCGGCGACCTGATTTTCACGGTCAACATAGAAATACCGCGGGGACTGAACGAGAAGCAGAAGGAGCACGTCCGCGCCTTTGCAGACAGCTGCGGCGAGAGCAACTACACAAAGAAAACCGGATTTTTCAAAAGGATATTTGATAGGAAATGATAGACAAGGATTACGTTTGCGGAGACCGCGGAGATGTGCGTGAATGGACGCAGATCAAGGTGACGGTACCGACGCCGCAGCTTGATTTGCTTACGGCGGTTATGAGCATGGTCAGCAACAACCTCATGATTGAGGATATGAGCGACATCGACCTCAACACCTGCTACGGCGAGCTTATTGACGAAAAGATTCTGAATGCGGATAAGTCGCACGCGTCGGTGTCTGTTTACCTTGCAGCCGAAGACAACTGCGCCGAGCAGCTTGAATTTATCCGTGACCGCCTCACAGCGTCCGGGCTCGAGGGCAAAATCGAGCTTATCGGCGTCAACGAGGAGGACTGGGCCGACTCGTGGAAGAAGTACTACAAGCCGACAACCATCGGAAGGCGTGTGGTCGTTGTCCCGCAGTGGGAGGAATATAAGGCGGTTCCGAAGGACATAGTGATCCGCATGGACCCCGGAATGGCGTTCGGCACGGGTACGCACGAGACCACGCAGCTCATAATTGAGATGCTTGAGAAGTACACAAAGCGCGGCTGTCGTATGCTCGATGTGGGCACCGGAAGCGGAATTCTCGCGATATGTGCGGCAAAGCTCGGAGCCGGACTGTGCCGTGCCTACGACATAGACCCGACCGCCGTCAAGGTGGCGCGTGAGAATATCGAAAACAACGACGTCGGCGACCGCGTCAGCTGCGACTGCTCCGATCTTCTGGCGCAGGTCGTGAGAGACAAGGGCGGATATGACATCATATGCGCGAACATAGTTGCCGACATCATACTCAGAATGGCGCCCGATATAATCAGGTACATGCGTCCGTGCGCAGTGCTGATGGTGTCCGGTATAATTTCGGAGCGCGGCGACGAGATTGTGAAGGCAATGGGCGAGGGCGGGCTCTGTGTGCTTGAGCGCCGCGATTACCACGGCTGGTGCGCCTACGCATTCGAAAAGAGGAATAACTGACCATGCCCCGCTTTTTTGTGCAGGACACAGACATAGTTGATGGCATCGTCACCCTGCGCGGTGACGATGCGCATCACATCTCCCGCTCGCTTCGCATGGCGGCGGGGGAGCATATAACGGTTTGCGACACCCGGGGGCGGCAGTTTGACTGCGTGCTGTCGGGCTTTTGTGATGTTGTGACGGCGAAGGTCGTCGGCGAGTGCAGTGTCGGGCGCGAGTCATCGGTAAGGGTGCACCTGTTCCAGGCGCTGGTCAAGGGCGACAAGCTGGATACCGTTATACAGAAGGCCGTTGAGTGCGGCGCGGTGGACATTACACCGTTTGAGTGTCGCAGGTGCGTGGTCAAGGTCAAACGCGAGGCCGAGAACGAGCGGACTCAGCGCCGCTGCCGTATAGCGCTCGAGGCCGCCAAGCAGTGTGGAAGGTCTATTGTGCCTTTTGTACATCCGACTGTGAATTTTGACGATATGTTAAAGTACAGCGCAGACCACGGCGGGCTTATAATATGCTATGAGGGCGAGACAACAGTGAGTTTGCGGCAGGAACTTGGGCGGTTGAGAACCAAATGGCGCGAAAATGGGCAGAATGACCCCGAAATTTGCCTCGCAGTGGGGCCTGAAGGCGGCTTTGAGCCTGGTGAAGTGGAGCGCGCAATAGCGTCCGGCGCACGTGCTGTGGGGCTTGGTCCGCGCATTTTGAGGACGGAAACCGCTGCCGCATTTGCGCTTGGCGGCTTCACATATGAGTTTGAAATGTAATTGCATAGACGTATAGCCTTGATATTCCACCGGGTTGTTCATTTAGATGATATGTAACAAAAAAATTCGTGATTTTTTATAAAAAATCTTAAAAACCCTATTGAAAAATCACAAATTTTGAGGTAGAATATAGTGTAGTATATACAAAAACCTTTTATACGAGAGGAAAGTAGCTATATGTCTAACAGATTGTTTCAAAGTGTGATTCACCAGATGAAGGACGCGGTGGATCGTGTTATCGGCGTCATTGATGAGAACGGTGTCATTATTTCCTGCTCTGAGCTTGTCAAAATCGGCGAAATTCGTCAGGGTATACGCGACGAACTTGCCTACGCTTCTGATATAGTTGTGTCCGACGGTTATACATACCGTCCTATAAGCACCGGAAATAAGACGGAATACATCGTTTTTGTCGAAGGCGACGACAAAATGGCTGAAAGGATGTCCAAGTTGCTTTCCATTTCCTTGGGTAACATCAAAAATCTTTACGACGAGAAGTATGATAAGGGTTCCTTCATCAAGAACATAATTCTCGACAATATCCTCCCGAGCGATATATATATTAAGAGCAAAGAGCTGCATTTCAATACCGAAGAAACTCGTATCGTCCTTTTGATCAAATTTTTCGGCAAAACTGACATGATGCCCTTCGAAATGCTCCAGAATATGTTCCCGGATAAGTCGAAGGACTACGTTATCAGCGTTGGCGAGCACGACATAGTGCTAGTGAAGGATGTCAAGCCCAACACGGACACCAAGGAGATTGAAAAACTGGCGACGAACATCGCTGACACGCTGTCTGCAGAGTTTTACACCCGCGTGTCCATCGGCATTTCGACGTTTGTTGACAACATCAAGGACCTCGCCCGTGCATATAAGGAGGCGCAGATCGCGCTTGAGGTCGGCAAGGTGTTCGAGACCGAGAAGAATATCATAAGTTACGAGAACCTCGGCATTGGCCGCCTTATCTACCAGCTCCCGACGACGCTGTGTGAAATGTTCCTTCAGGAGGTGTTCAAGAAGGGCAGCCTCGAGTCGCTCGACCGCGAGACACTGATGACAATTCAGTGCTTCTTTGAAAACAACCTTAACGTCTCGGAGACGTCGAGAAAGCTGTTTGTTCACCGCAACACGCTGGTGTACAGACTCGAGAAAATCCGCAAGATAACCGGGCTTGATCTGCGTGAGTTTGAGCACGCGATTACGTTTAAGGTTGCGCTGATGGTCAAGAAATATCTCAATTCCAAACCTACAAAATTCTGATTCCTGCCGGGCGGGAGCCCGGTGACAGCATAAGCGAAATGACCGCACAGGAGTGTCGTGGCATTTCGCTTAACTTGATTATTCAGCACTACGCAAGTCACAAAACAAGAAAAAGGTGCAAAAATGTCAAAGAAAATTTCATTATCGGTATTCATATTCGTACTGCTGGCGGCGGTGCTGCTGAGCTTCCTCAGTGCGTTCGTCGTTGTATCTCAGGTGTACGATGCAGAGTTGAGACGTGCGTATGAATCTAACAACGTCCCGTCCACGGGTGACAGCGACACCAGTTTCTCAGAGCTGAAGCTGCTCGACAAGATTTTCAAGGCCTACTCGATTTATGACCTTGACGACGACGCGCTCTGCGAGGCCGTTCTCAAGGCCTACGCTCACGCAACCGGCGACAAATACGCCGAGTATTACACCGCCGCTGAGTACGCGGCGCTCAACGCCGAGAACGCAGGCAATGCGCAGGGAATCGGTGTAAACATTATTCAGAACACTGAGTATGGTTGCATTGAAGTCATAAACATCATGCCGGATTCTCCGGCGCTTAAGGCGGGCGTCGAGCCCGGCGACCTTATTGTCTATGTCGGCATCGGCGACAATCGCGAGAGCGTCTCGGCACTGGGCTATACAAATGCCGTCAAGCGCCTTCAGGGCGAGGCCGGGACTAAGGCCGAGTTCGTGGTGCGCCGCGGTAAGGATTACTCCGAGGAGATCGAGTTCTCAATCGAGCGCGGCCCGTACACCAGCCTTTCGGTTACATCTCACGTCTGCGCGACCGACCCGGATGTCGGTATCGTTAAGATAATTCAGTTCGACCTGACAACACCGACGCAGTTCACCGAGGCCGTCGACGCGCTGAGAGCGAAGGGAATTGAAAAGTTCGTCTTTGACGTGCGTTACAATCCCGGAGGAGATTTGCAATCGATTCTGGCAGTGCTCAGCTACTTCCTCAAAGAGGGCGATGTAGTCATCAGCACGGAGGATACCAACGGTACCAAGGAAGAAATGAAGGTTGAGGTCAGCGTTCAGGTCGGCAGCTACGAAGGATGCAGCGTGTCCAAGGAGGATATAGGTAAGTACCGTGGGCTCAAGTACGTCGTGCTTGCAAACGGCAGTACGGCCAGTGCTGCGGAACTGTTCACATCCAACTTCAGAGACTACAAGCTGGCGCCCGTTGTCGGAACTACGACCTATGGCAAGGGGACGATGCAGTCGATATTCTCTCTGAGCTATTATGGCTACGCCGGCGGCGTCAAGCTGACGACCCGCCGTTACTTCCCGCCCTGCGGAGAGAGCTATGATGGCATAGGAATCGCGCCTGACATCGAGATTGAGCTGAGCGAGGAGGCCCAGAAGGTAAACATTTACAAGCTGGCGGACGCTGATGACAATCAGCTTCAGCGCGCACTTGAAGAATTAAAATAACTTTTATATAAGGAGACTGCAAATGAACAAGAAAACTGTACTCTACACCCAAGAGGGTTACGATAAACTGGTAGAAGAGCTTAATTATCTGAAAAATGTACGGCGCGAAGAGATAAAAGAGGACATCGCCGTGGCGCGTTCGTTCGGTGACTTGTCCGAGAACGCCGAGTACGATGAGGCGAGAAACGAACAGGCGAAGACCGAAGCGCGTATAAAAGAGCTTGAGGAGATGATTGTCAACGCCGAAATTGCCGACGAGACCGCGATGGACGCAAGCGTCATCAGCATGGGTTCGACAGTCAAGGTGTTCGACGAGGAGTTCAACGAGGATGTTGAGTATCAGATAGTCGGCTCCAACGAGGCTGACCCGTTGCTTGGCAAAATCTCCGATATGTCTCCCATCGGCATGGCGCTTGTCGGCAAGAAAGCCGGAGAGACTGTTGACGTCGAAACCCCCGGCGGTATTGCCAGACTGAAGATACTCGATGTTACGAGATCTCACAATAACGGCTGATTAACGTCACATATAAACAAAAAAGCCGTCCGAACGACGGCTTTTTTGCTAAAATTGAGGTATAATAATGCAGGATAAGATTCCCGCCGGGGATATAAAAGAGAAGAGCGCGTTTCTGTGCTGGCTGGATAATTTCTGGTATCACTATAAAATTCACACCATTGTAGTGCTCGTAGGGCTGGTGGTGCTGCTCGTGTGCATTCTTCAGACGTGCGCAAATTCCGACAGCTATGACATGTCGGTGCTGTACGCCGGGCGTAACGCCATGTCGCAGAGTCAGGAGCTTGATGCGTCGAATATACTCGGCATCGCGCTGCCGGAGGATTACAACGGCGACGGCCGCAAGACGGTGGAGTTTGCGGCATACCACATTCTCTCAGAGGAGCAGATACGTCAGATGGCCGCCGAGACCTACGAGGACGGCGATCACGTGTACGTTGACCGCAATTTTTACACGCAGGAGTATAGTAATTACACTAACATTATGTCAACAGGCGAGTATTCCGTCTGCCTGCTTGAGCCTTGGCTGTACGAGAAAATGGTTTCGGCCGAGCGTGTGAAGCCGCTCTCCGAAGTGTTTACGGTGATTCCGGACGGCGCGGTTGATGAATACGGCATACGTCTCGGCAGCACCGAGCTTTATGGCTACTACGAGGCATTGCATGTGCTTCCGGAGGACACGGTGGTCTGCCTTATGCGGCCGTATGTTGTCGGAAAAAGCAGCAGAGCCGAGCAATATGCAAAGTGCATTGAGGCGTTCCGAGGTATAGTTGAATTCCGCGCGCCGAAGAATTGAACTGAGCCGAATTATATCTCAAAGTAAAATAACTCTGGGATTTGCCCGGAGTTGTTTTTGATTTGTGATATGGGAGGTGGCAAAACACCGATTCTCCATTTGGAGAATCGGTGTTTTATATGTTTTGATATTTACTGACTGGATTCCGCAATTGTCATAAGCTCGCGCTCGGATTGTATGTCAGACGGGTAGGGGTATTTCCTTGCACAAAGCTCAAATTGCTTTTTTATCTCCGCCGCCGCTGCGGTGTTTCGCTCGTAGAGCAGTGAGCAGGCGTACTGCGTTCTCAGCACGGACGGAAATTTTTTCATCAGCTTCATGAATTGCAGGAGCTCCTGCGTGCGCATGGCATCGATTACTTCGTGGCGGCATTCGGTGATGAGCTCGATGTACATGCGGTCGCAGATCAAAAGATTGCGGTGCACTCCGATAATGCCGCTTTCAATGCCGAGCATGTGCTTCATAAGCCTGTCGGCCTGCTCGAACTTTTCTTCATCCATGAGGCGGTTGCAGGCAAGAACCCCACGCGTCGCGACCATGCTGTTTTTCATGTCCTCGTCGGACGGTACGGCAAACCATTCTGCGGGGCAATCGCGGAGTCGTACGCCACGCGCCGTCATTCCGGCGACCTGCATCTGAATGGCAAACGCCTGCATCGCCTGCTCGTTGTGCCTGAGCGCGATGGCGTTATAACCGTCATTGTCAACGGTGCTCGTGTGCATGGGTACACCGTTTGTGATTGCAAAAGTCAGCCCTGCGGCGGCGAATATCATAAGAAGAACGCATGGAAGCGTCATAATTCCGACCGCGATGGAGATTATCGCCGGTACTATGGCCAATATGAGGTTCATGAGCGGCCCGCCGAGGTTGTAGAGGGAGACGGGGATTTTGCTGTCCTTCATCGGTGGTGGCGTCATGAGGCATTGGCCGCCCGTCCCGGCGATGGAAAGTCGGCAGAGGCGAACTCCGCTGCCGTCGCGCAGCCACATAAAGCCGAAAACGCGGAACGAGCTGAACTTATATCCGCTCAAAAGCCCGGCGATAAGATGTCCGGCCTCGTGAAATATCAGCTGCGCCACAATGGCGACGTACATAAAGATCAGAAGTCCCGCGTACATCAGCAGCCGTACTCCAAATCTGCCCTCCGCAAGCTGATTTCCGCCTACGAAAGCCGTTATCATCACGCCGCAAAAGCCACCGAACAGACCGAAAGTTATGAGGCTGATATATTGCGCCGGTGAGCGCTTGGGGGTGGCAGTTTCGCTATTTTGGGATTGGTTGTTCATTGTTCTGTCTCCTTGAGCGGCGTTATAACGTCATTTCCATGCCAATTTCGTCGCCGTCTCGTTCGGTTTCGCGAAAACCGAAGCTGCGGTAGAGCGTTTCGGCGGCGGTGTTGCCTTCGATGTAACAGAGCGTGACCTTTTTGTATTTGCCGTCACGACGCAGCTCGTCGAGTATGAGCCGTGTCGCTGCTCTGCCGTAGCCGCGCCCCTGATAGCGCTCGTCTATGAAAAACTGGCTGAAATCGTAGCAATCCATCTCCGGCAGGTCGTAATACAACCCCATGCCGACCGGCGTATCTCCGTCGCAGACAAAGAATGCCCGGCTACGTTGCTCCTTGTAGGCATACGCCCGTGCGAGCAGGACGGTTCTGTTCGCAACATATGTTTGCTGTCGCTCCGAGACGTGTACGTCACATCTCCAGTTATCGGGGGTGATGTCGACAAGCCGGAGACCGGCGGACGGTGTGGTGGGATTCATAATGTTAAGCTCCTCTGATGTTATTTTTGTGCGGTTTTATGATGATATTTCCGACGAATGATGTACCGTATGAGCGGTATTGAAAGTATGACGGACGCGCAAATCCACGCGCCGGGGTCGCCGAAGCAGACGGCTGCAAACGCCAGCGACGACGCGCCGGAATCGATAGGGGCACCGTTGATAAGCGGCGGGAGGTAGGCGCATATGGCGATTCTCGCGAACAGCTCGGCGATTCCCGCGGCGAGCACGTAGGTTGGAAGCGAAATGCCCTGAACCGCGCTCCGGACGACTATGAGAAATCCGAGAACGGCATAGAACAGTATGTCAACATAAATGAGAATGTTGCCAAAGCGAATAGTTTCGACCGAGACCTTGTCGGCGCTCATGAAAATGTATTGGTAGGTTCCGTTTATCGAGAACAGCAGGCCGACCGCGAGGCTTATGGCGAACAGTATGAGCATGATGACAAGCGTCTGGAGCGTGCCGCGCTTTATGCGAGCGTAGTCACGCTTGCCGTAGTTCTGGGCGTTGTAGCCGAGGATGGCCGAGCCGAGTCCGTGGTAGGACGCCATTAGAAAATTAATCAGCTTGTTCGCGGCGCCGTAGCCGTTCTGCGCAGGTGTTCCGGCAACCATCGCGCCGCTCGCGGTCAGGTCAAACTTAACGACAGCACCCTGCATGACGATGATTCCGACCGCCAGCACGGAGAATTGCAGTCCGAGCGGGACGCCCCGCTTCAGGTGCTCCCATATCTCCTTGGCGCTGACCTTGAAGTCGGCCGCGCGCAGCCGCAGGTCGCGATATTTGATGAACGTATAAAAGGTGCAGGCAATGACGCTGATGAACTGCGCCAGCACCGTTGCCGCGGCAGCTCCGGTCGGGCCGAGCCCCAGCACTGCGAGGAAAACGAGGTCAAGCACGACGTTCAGCGCGGTCGAGATAACGAGAAAGATAAGCGGCGTTACCGAGTCGCCGTACGCGCGCAGAATTCCGCAGACGAAATTGTAGCCCATCTGCGCGAGTATGCCGATGAATATGACAAAGCAGTAATCATAGGCGGCGTGGTACACCTCGGGATTAGCCTCGGTGACGTTGATTATGCCGAGCAGTCGCGGCAGAAGCGCCAGTGACAGCATAGTCAGAAGTGCGGAAATGCCGACCGAGAGATAAATCTGCGTGGCGAACGACCGGCGCACGCCGGATGTGTCGCCGCGACCGACAGCTCCTGCGGTTATTACCGAAAAGCCCGCCGTACACCCGAAGGCGAACTGAAGAAATATAAATGTCAGCGGAAACGTGTCGTTGACGCCCGCAACCTCAGCGGAGCCCAGCACCTGACCGCAGATTATAGCGTCGGTGAGTACGTATATCTGTTGAAGAAAATACGAGATGATGATGGGCGCAGCGTAGCGCAGTATGACGCGCCACGGCGTGCCGGATGTCAGATCGACCGGCTTTGAAAACCGGGATAGCAGTCCTTTTTGCTTGTCCATAAAAAGCCCTCCTGAAAATCTTTTCATATTATACAGGCTTTTTGCGGAAAGTCAATAGGTTATCGCAAAATAATATACAGTTCTCGGATATTTGCGTAGCTCGGCCAGCTTTCGCGGTACACATAGATGCGCGACTCGGCATCCTAGCCGTCACAGACAACAGGGCAGAGACATTCCCAACCGTAACGCTCGTAAAATGAGGTGTGGTTTGTGACGAGATACAGCGTTCCGATGCCGCTGTCATCCCACCAAGACAGGCGTCCATGCTCTCAATATAGGCCACGAGCGGCACGCCCCATTTTGAGTGAAACCACTTCGCCGCGCGATCCTTTGTTTGCGGGATATCGTGGAGAGCTTCTATTTTGAATTCAGGGCTCATGTCAGGTCTCTCCATTAAAGTCTGCAGTGCCGCCCGATGCTACAGATGCTTCGGCGCGCAGCAGTGCGCTTTTGCGGGCAAGTCCGCCGGCATAGCCGGTCAGCTTTCCACCTATGCCAACGACGCGGTGGCAAGGAACGATGATGGATACCGGATTGTGTCCCACCGCGCTGCCGACCGCCTGCGCCGACATGTGTTCGAGCCCGCGCGCGGCCGCGATGTCGCGGCTTATCTCCCCATATGTGACCGTCTGACCGTATGGTATCTCAAGCAGCCGCTCCCAGACTGCCATGCTGAATTTCGAGCCGCACATATGCAACGGCGGCGTGAAATCGGGAATCTGCCCGGCAAAATAGGTATCGAGCCAACGGCATGCCTCGGCGATATCCGGGGTTTTCTGCTCAGTCCGTGTCGCGGGAAGTCCGGCGGCGAAATACTTTGCGCCGTCGATACAAAGGCCGGTGAGCCCAGTGTCATCGGCGGCCAGCAGAAGCCGGCCGAGCGGGGAGTCATAATAGTGAATATACGTCATTTTGCTGCCTCGTTTAGCTTTTTTGAAGCGGGCGCAGGGGCGGGATCGCTCAGCTCCGGTAGCGCACCGCCGGAGATTGCCCAAAGATAGAGGCTCGCCACGCTGCCGCATGGGCTGAACAGCTCACGATACTGCCCGAACAGCTCGCGGTCGATGCTCTCGTGACCGTATAGCATGCGGAGGCCGCGCTGTATGGCGAGGTCGTCGTAGCTGAATATGTCGGGGCGTTGAAGGCAGAAAAGCAGTATCATCTCCGCCGTCCACACGCCGACGCCGCGCAGTGAGTCAAGCGCGCGGATGGCATCATCGTCGGACATCTTCTCGACGGCGGCAATATCAAAGCGGCCATCCTTCACGCGGCGGGCAAAGTCTGTGATATACTCGGCCTTGCGGAAGCTCATGCCGAGCGACTGAAGCGCCGGGACGCCGGCGTCAAGTATGCTTTGAGCGTTGACCACGCCGAGCGTATCGGTGAGCCGCAGCCATATGGTAGCCTGTGCCTTGGTAGAAATCTGCTGCCCGACTATGTGATGCACGACTGAGGAGAACAGATCGGTGTCGACCTTGCGGTAGATGTGCCCGATCCGGTCAATAGCTTGCCGGAGACTACTGTCGCGCGTACGAAGATACTCGACCTCTGATGCGCCGTATTCAAAGTACATATCTTGCCCTCCGCTAGGATAATTGGTCTACGCTAATTATATCACATTGTCGACAGATTTCATAGTGCCGGGACGAAATTTAGCGAAAAAGCCCCCGGCTCTTGTGCGCCGGGGGGCGGGGATGCGTTGCTATGCCGTCGACAGCAGGGACTTTATCAGTTGTCCTTGAGTTCGCCCTTTACGAGACCGTTCTTAAGACCGTTTTTGAGTCCGTTCTTAAGTCCGTTCGGAGTGCCGTTTTTCAGGCTTTCCTTGAGACCGTTCTTCAACCCGTCCGCGAGCACGTGAACGCCTTCGACAGCGCCGGACACGTCCGAAGTTTCGGGTTCTGCGGCAGAGACCGACATGGCGAGAGCCGAGCAGATGCAAAGTGCGGCAAGTGCGGAAGCGACAATCTTGGTTGTTTTAATGGTTGTTACCTCTTTCTTTGAAATTTACTTTTGCAAGAAAGTGTAAAGCGCTTTGCTTTTCTTAACAATCTGTCTCGATGTGCGGTCAGCCGGGCGTAATTTGGCTACCGCAGTGTGGCGTAAATCAGTATTTTATTATCGGTGGGGGCGGTGATGGTCAGCTTGCCGTGGTGATTTTCGGCGACTGCGCGGGCGACGGACATCCCGATGCCAAACCCGCGTACATTTGCCGAGCCGTCCGCCCGGTAGAAGCGGTCGGTAATGCAAGCGCGCTGAGGGCAGGTGCATAGCGGCCGAGTAAAATATCAGCTCGAAAAACGCCCATGTTTCCGGACTCCGGGAGCATGAGCGCTTTAGTGTACACCCCCAGCGCGCCTGCGTAAGCATAAAAACGCCGCGTCAGTTGACAAGACAATAGCGCCATGTTATAATCAGTGCGTGAGGTGATTTTATGAAAAAATATCTTGTTCCGGCTCTCATGCTTGCGATATTCGAGACTATCGCGGTGACGCTCTGGCTGACTAAGGACAACATTTTTTATCTTTTTAATTTCAGTTATATCGGGATTTCGCTGTCGCTGGGGCTGTTTTTGTTCGTGCGCAAATACAGGCACGCGCGGCGCGTGACGCAACTGCTGGTTGGTACATATATGCTGGTTTATCTCGGGCTCATCTGCAACGAAAACATGCAGATTGAGGGGTTCTGGTACTATTTGTTTACCGGTGTTTTTGAGGCGGCGACGATTCATTACGCAGTCGCGAAAATCGTGGGTCCGCTTATCTTCGGGCGCGGCTGGTGCGGGTATGCCTGTTGGACGGCCATGATACTCGACCTGCTGCCCTACAAGGCCCCGAAGAGTCCGCGCCGCAGAATAGGCTGGATACGGTATGTCATGTTCGCGGTGTCGTTTGCATTCGTTGCGGCGCTGTTTCTGGCGCACGTGGGGAACATGGAACGCATTATGTTCCGGGCGTTTATAGTCGGCAACGTGCTGTACTATGCGATTGGAATAATTCTGGCGTTCGCCTTCAAGGACAACCGGGCGTTCTGCAAATACATCTGCCCCATAACGGTGTTCCTTAAGCCGATGAGCTATTTCTCGCTGTTCAGAATCAAGTGCGACAAAACCAAATGTGTCGGCTGCGGCAAGTGCCGCCGGGTCTGTCCTATGAATGTCGATATGACGGACAACTCGCGTCACCGTGAGAACGGGACGGAGTGCATTCTTTGCTTTGAATGCTCAAAATGTTGCCCTAAGGACGCACTGTGACAGAGGACAAAATAAGTTCACAAAATAAAAACAAGTCATCCATCTCGGGTGACTTGTTTTTGTTTTGTGATGTTGATTCCGGCTCAGAACAGCCCTGTGATTCTGCCGTTCTCGTCGACATCTATGCGTTCCGCGGCCGGGGATTTGGGCAGGCCGGGCATGGTCATGATGTCGCCGGTCAACACGACAACGAAGCCCGCGCCCGCCGAAACGCGCACATTTTTTACGTTGACTATGAATCCTGTAGGCGCGCCGGGCTTGGTGGGATCGTCCGAGAAACTGTACTGCGTTTTTGCGATGCAGACGGGGCAGCTGCCGAAGCCGAGGGCTTCAAGCGCGGCAATCTGCTTTTTTGCGGCAGGCTCGATATTGATGCCGTCGCCGCCGTAGACTTTCTTGACAACGGTCTCAATTTTCTCGGAAAGCGACAGCTCGGACGTGTAGGAGAATCGAAAATCGGCATGCTCCTCCTCGCACAGACGCACCACCTCGCGGGCCAGCGCCTCGCCGCCCTTGCCGCCCTCAGCGTGCACGGTAGAGAGCACTGCGTCGACGCCGAGCTCGCGGCACTTTTCTATGACGAAGGCTATCTCGCGGTCGGTGTCGGTGGGGAAGCGGTTGATGGCCACAACCACGGGCAATCCGTAGACGTTTTTCATATTTGAAACGTGACGTAGTAGGTTGGGAATGCCGGCCTCAAGCGCGGTCAGGTCTTCCTCTGCGAGCTCGCTTTTGGCGCGTCCGCCGTGCATTTTGAGCGCGCGCACCGTCGCAACTACGACAGCGGCGGAAGGGCGCAGGTTTGCCATGCGGCACTTTATATCAAGAAATTTCTCGGCTCCGAGGTCTGCACCGAATCCCGCTTCGGTGACGGCGTAATCGCCGGTCTGCATGGCCATGCGCGTAGCGAGCACGGAGTTGCAGCCGTGCGCTATATTGGCAAACGGCCCGCCGTGGACGAACGCGGGCGTGCCCTCGAGCGTCTGGACGAGGTTGGGCTTGAGGGCGTCGCGCAGCAACGCCGTCATGGCGCCTGCGGCGCTGAGCTCGGCGGCGGTAACAGGGCGGTCATCATAGGTATACCCGACGATGATGCGTCCGAGGCGCGCTTTGAGGTCGGAGATGGAGTCGGCGAGGCAGAGCACAGCCATGACCTCGGAGGCGACGGTTATGTCAAAGCCGTCCTCGCGCGGCGTGCCGTTCACGCGACCTCCGAGTCCGTCGACGACAAAGCGCAGCTGGCGGTCGTTCATGTCGACGCAGCGCCGCCATGTGATTTTGCGCGGGTCGATACCGAGACGGTTGCCCTGCTGAATGTGGTTGTCGAGCATGGCCGCGAGCAGGTTGTTCGCGGCTCCGATGGCGTGAAAATCTCCGGTGAAGTGCAGGTTGATGTCCTCCATGGGGATGACCTGCGCGTACCCGCCGCCTGCAGCGCCGCCCTTTATACCGAACACCGGCCCGAGCGACGGCTCGCGGAGTGCCACGGCCACATTTTTGCCTATGCGGGCCAGGCCGTCGGCAAGGCCTATTGTGGTGGTAGTTTTTCCTTCACCGGCGGGCGTCGGAGTGATGGCGGTGACAAGAATCAGCTTGCCCTGCCGCCCGTCGCCATGACTAAGGTAGTCAAGGTCGATTTTGGCCTTGTAATTGCCGTACTGCTCAACGTACTCTGGCGCGATATGCGCCCGCTCGGCGATTTTCAGAATGTGTTGCGGGCGGTGTGCCTGGGCGATTTCAATATCGGAAAGAATAGCCATGATTGTTCTCCTTTTCTTGCGTCAGCGGAAATATTTTACCGCCGCTTCAAACATGCGTATGTCATAATTGCCGGGGACGTTTTTGTAGAGGCCGTACCCGACGCGCTCGCTGTGTCCCATCTTGCCGAATACTCGGCCGTCCGGCGAGGTGATGCCCTCAATGGCACAGGCGGAGTCGTTGGGATTGAAACGGATGTCGTTTGTGGCATTGCCATCGAGGTCGACGTACTGCGTTGCTATCTGGCCGTTGGCCGCGAGCTGCTCGATGAGCGCCTCGTCGGCAAGGAAGCGTCCCTCGCCGTGCGAAATCGGGACACTGATAATATCGCCCACGTTCGTCAGCGCCAGCCAGGGGGATTTGTTCGACGCAATGCGAGTGCGGACTATTTTTGACTGGTGGCGGGCAATTGTGTTGTAGGTCAGCGTCGGGAAAGAGGCGTCGGTGTCGAGGATTTTGCCGTAGGGAACGAGTCCCAGCTTGATGAGCGCCTGAAAACCGTTGCAGATGCCGCACATGAGGCCGTCGCGGCGCTCGAGCAGGTCGGTGACGCCCTCCTTTATGGCGGGATTGCGGAAGAAGGCGGTTATGAACTTGCCGCTGCCGTCCGGCTCGTCGCCGCCGGAAAAGCCGCCGGGAATGAAGACTATCTGCGATTCTCTGAGGCGCCCGGCGAACCCGTCGACGCTGCGGCTGATTCCGCCGGCGCTCAGATTGTTGATGACGATTATCTCCGGAACCGCCCCCGCATCGGCCACAGCCTTGGCGGAGTCATATTCGCAGTTCGTGCCGGGGAATACGGGGATCAGCACCCGCGGCCGCGCCGTTTTGACGGCGGGAGCGGGGCGCGAATGAGTTTTGGACGACAGCGTTTCGGGCGCGGCTCCTTGATTTTTGATATTGCAGGGGAAAACGCTCTCGAGCTTGCCCTCGTAGCCGGAAAGCAGGGAGGAGAGCGCTATACTTTCGACACCGTACCTGATTTCCGGCGCGACGCAGGTCTCTCCGACGACGCGCATACCCTCGGTGTCGCCGACGAACTCAAGCAGAAAACCACCGTAGCAATAGCCGAACATTTCGTCGAGCGTGACGTCGTCGCGCCAGACAAAGCCGACGCCGTTTCCGAAGCACATTTTCATGACGGCCTCACCTAAGCCGCCCAGGCCGGGCGTGTAGCAGGCGACGGCGCGTCCGCTGTGCAGCAGTCGGCTGACTTTAGCGAAAATGTTCAGCAATGACGCCGTATCCGGCAGCCCGTCGGCGTTGAGAGTCGGTTTCAGCAGAACGACACTGTGTCCTACCGACTTGAACTCGGGCGAGACGATATTGTCAACCTTTGACGTCGTGACGGCGAACGAAACGAGCGTCGGCGGAACGTCGAGGCGCTCAAACGAGCCGCTCATTGAATCCTTGCCGCCGATAGCTCCGATACCGAGCTCCATCTGTGCGCGGAACGCGCCGAGCAGCGCCGCAAGCGGCTCGCCCCAGCGCTCGCCGTCGTGGCCGGGACGCTTGAAATACTCCTGGAACGTCAGGTATACGTCGTGAAAATCCGCACCGGTGGCAATCAGCTTGCAGACCGACTCGACCACGGACGTGTAAGCGCCGTGATAGGGGCTTTGCTCGGTGAGATAAGGGTTATATCCGTATGACATGAGCGAGCAGTCGTTTGTGTGCTTCTTTTCGACGGAAATTTTCTGCACCATCGCCTGTATTGGTGTGAGCTGATATTTGCCGCCGAAGGGCATGAGCACCGTGCCCGCGCCGATTGTCGAGTCAAAGCGCTCGGAAAGTCCGCGGCGCGAGCAGATGTTGAGGTTGCTTGCGAGCGTGGTGTAATTTTCGGTGAACGTGCCGGACACGGCGCGCGGGCCGGACACGGCGCGCGGGCGCAGCGCCGGCGCTTTGGTTTTTATGCTTATGTGCTTTTCCGCACCGTTGGAATTGAGAAATTCGCGGCTGACGTTGACGATTTCACGCCCGTTCCAGTGCATGACGAGTCGCGCGGAGTCCGTTACTCTGGCAACCGGCGTCGCGGACAGGTTTTCAGCCTGCGCAAGTCGGAGAAACGCGTCAACGTCCTCCGGCGCCACGACGACGGCCATTCGTTCCTGGCTCTCGCTTATCGCGAGCTCGGTGCCGTCGAGACCATCGTATTTTTTTGGGACGGCATCGAGGTTTATGTCGAGTCCGTCGGCAAGCTCGCCGATAGCGACGGACACGCCCCCGGCTCCGAAGTCGTTGCAGCGCTTTATCATGCGGCACGCCTCGGGCGAGCGGAACAGGCGCTGTAGCTTGCGTTCCTCGGGCGCGTTGCCCTTTTGAACCTCGGCCCCGCAGCTCTCGAGCGACTTCTCGGTGTGCGATTTGGACGAACCCGTCGCACCGCCGCAGCCGTCGCGGCCGGTAGCGCCGCCGAGCAGTACAACTATGTCGCCAGGGAGCGGCGTCTCGCGACGGACGTTGCAGGCGGGAGTCGCCGCGATGACAGCGCCGATTTCCATGCGCTTCGCGGCGTAACCGGGGTGATAAATCTCGTCGACGATGCCGGTGGCAAGGCCTATCTGGTTGCCGTACGACGAGTAACCCGCCGCCGCGGTGGTAACTATTTTACGCTGCGGCAGCTTGCCCTTGATGGTCTCGCTTATGGGGCGCAGCGGATCGGCCGCACCCGTGACACGCATAGCGCCGTAGACGTACGAACGACCCGAGAGCGGGTCGCGGATGGCACCGCCTATGCAGGTCGCGGCGCCGCCGAAGGGCTCGATTTCGGTCGGGTGATTGTGGGTCTCGTTTTTGAAGAGCAGCAGCCACGGCTCGCTGACGCCGTCGACTTCAACCTGAATTTTCACGGTGCAGGCGTTGATCTCCTCGCTCTCATCGAGCTTGTCGAGCCTGCCGTCGCGGCGGAGCGCCCTGATGGCGATGGTTGCAATGTCCATAAGACAGACCGGCTTGGTTCTTCCGAGCGAGCGGCGCAGGGCGATATAGTCCTCGTAGGTGCGCTCGAGCAGCTCATCTTCAAACGTGACGTTGTCTATTACGGTCAGAAAGGTGGTATGGCGGCAGTGATCGGACCAGTAGGTGTCTATCATGCGTATTTCCGTAATAGTGGGATCGCGGTGCTCGGAGATGAAATACTGTTGGCAGAAGGCGATGTCGTCGTAATCCATGGCAAGACCGTACTCGGATATGAACGCATCGAGCCCGGCGCGGTCAAGCGAAGTGAAGCCGTCGAGAGTCTTGACGCTTGTTGGAATGGTGTAGTCAGTTTTCAGCGTTTCGGGCAGCCCGAGTGCCGCCTCACGCGCCTCAACCGGGTTTATGACGTACTTTTTTATACGGTTGACGTCCTCCGCGGAAATCTCGCCGTACAGAATATAGACCTTTGCGGTACGTATGAGCGGGCGTTCGGCGCAAGAGATTATCTGTATGCACTGCGCCGCGGAGTCGGCGCGCTGGTCGAACTGCCCCGGCAGATATTCGACGGCGAAGACCTTACCATCAACGGCGTCAAAGCCGTCGCTGACAATGTCGAGCTGCGGCTCGGAAAAAACCGTCTTCTTGGCGTAATCGAAAAGCTCGTCGGGGATGTTCTCTGCGTCGTAACGGTTGAGAATGCGGACGCGTTCAAGTGCACGGATGCTGAGCAGAGAGACGACCTCGTCTTGCAGGGCTGTGGCCTCGGCGGCGAGCGCCGGCTTTTTTTCAACGTATACTCTGTAAACCATTATCAGCCCTCCATAGATTCAAGCGCCTTGCGGCCAATATCTTTTCTGTAATATGCGTTTTCAAATGAGATTTTCTCCACGCGCCCGTATGCGGTGCGGACAGCGTCGGACAATGTGTCAGCCGTCGCGGTGACGCCGAGTACGCGCCCGCCGTCGCTCATAAGGCGGCCGTTCTCAAGCCGCGCTCCGGCGACGTAGACCGAGTCGCAGAGCTCATCCGGAATGCTTATCTCAAAACCCTTTTTGTAAGAGACGGGGTAGCCGTCCGACGCCATTATGACGCAGCAGGCAGCGCCGCCACGGAACTTCACCTCGGTGTCTGCAAGTGTGCCGTTGACGGTCGCCTGCATGACGGTTAGCAGGTCGCTCTCGAGCAGCGGCAGTACGACCTGCGTTTCGGGGTCTCCGAAGCGGCAGTTGTACTCGATTACACGCGGGCCTGCCTGTGTCAGCATAAGGCCAAAGTAAAGGCAGCCACAAAACGGACGCCCCTCGGCGTTCATCGCTCGCACGGTCGGCAGGAATATTTCGTCCATGCAGCGGCGGGCGACATCATCGGTGTAAAACGGGTTGGGCGCTATGGTGCCCATGCCGCCGGTGTTGGGGCCTTCGTCGTTGTCGCGGGCGCGCTTGTGATCCATGGAGGAGACCATGGGTTTTATCGTCGTGCCGTCCGTGAAGGCGAGCACAGACACCTCGGGGCCCTCAAGGTATTCTTCGATGACGATGCGCTCGCCGCTGTGCCCAAACTTTTTGTCGGCCAGCGCGTCGGTGACGGCGGTTCTCGCTTCATCGCGCGTCATGGCGACAGTGACGCCCTTGCCGAGCGCCAGTCCGTCGGCCTTTACGACGACGGGAATCGGCGCGGTTTCGATGTATGAAAGCGCGGCGTCGAGATTATCGAATATCTCGTACGAAGCGGTGGGAATGCCGTACTTTTTCATGAGGTTTTTGGCGAACGCCTTGCTGCCCTCGATGATTGCGGCGTCAGCGCGCGGGCCGAATGCGGGAATGCCGACCTCTGCCAGTCTGTCGACGCAGCCGAGCACCAGCGGGTCGTCCGGTGCGACGACAGCAAAGTCTACCTTCTCACGCGCGGCAAAATCGACTATCCTGTTTATCTCACACGCGCCTATCGGAATGCACTCGGCGTCGGAAGCTATGCCGCCGTTGCCGGGGAGCGCATATATTTTTTCAACCGACGGGTTCTCTCGCAGATTTTTTATTATCGAGTGCTCGCGCCCCCCGCCGCCGACAACAAGAATTTTCATGGGCGAACCACCTTTCTCACCTGTCATGGCGTAAAATCAATGGTGGAACAGCCGCATTCCGGTGAATGCCATGACCATTCCGTATTTGTTGCAGCAGTCGATGACGGCATCGTCGCGTATCGATCCGCCGGGCTCGGCGACGTAGCGCACTCCGCTGCGATGGGCGCGCTCGATGTTGTCGCTGAACGGGAAGAAGGCATCTGAGCCTAGCGAGACACCGTCGATCCCTGCGAGATAGCTCCGGATTTCCTCAGCCGTGAGCGACTCAGGGCGGCGCGTGAAGTATTTCTGCCAGTTACCGTCGGCGCAGACGTCCTCTTCGTTTTTGTTTATGTAGCCGTCAATCACATTGTCGCGGTCGGGACGTCCGAGATCGTGACGGAAGGGAAGAGAGAGCACTTTTTCGTGCTGACGCAGAAACCATGTGTCCGCCTTACCTCCGGCAAGTCTTGTGCAGTGAATTCTCGACTGCTGACCCGCGCCGACACCGATGGCCTGGCCGTCGTAAGCGTAGCAGACGGAATTTGACTGTGTATATTTGAGCGTAATAAGCGAGATTATGAGGTCGCGCACGGCGCTCTCGGGCAGATTTTTATCGGATGTGACGATGTTTTCGAGCAGCGCTCGGTTTATTTCGAAATTGTTGCGCCCCTGCTCGAAGGTTATGCCGTACACTTGCTTGCGCTCGACTGGGGCGGGGACATAGTCAGGATCGATAGCAACTATGTTGTAAGCGCCGCGGCGCTTGCTTTTGAGTATTTCAAGTGCTTCGGGCTCGTAGCCGGGCGCGATTATTCCGTCCGAGACCTCGCGCTTTATCATTTTGGCTGTTGTTATGTCGCACACGTCAGAGAGTGCGACCCAGTCTCCGAAGGAGCACATGCGGTCGGTTCCGCGGGCGCGGGCGTAGGCGCAGGCAAGCGGCGAGGAGTCGAGCCCATCGATGTCGTAGACAAAGCAGGCGCGCTTCAGCTTGTCGGAGAGCGGTATCCCGACCGCCGCCGACGTGGGACTCACATGCTTGAATGAGGTAACTGCGGGCAGTCCGAGCGCTGCCCGAAGCTCGCGCACAAGCTGGTAAGCGTTGAAGGCATCAAGAAAGTTGATGTATCCCGGCTTGCCGTTGAGTATTTCGATGGGAAGATCGCTGCCGTCCTGCATGAATATCCGGGCAGGCTTCTGATTTGGGTTGCATCCGTATTTGAGTTCAAACGTTTTCATAATTATACCTCATTTATTGCGGTTTATCAAGCGGTTTTGCTTTTTTCCGGTGCTAAGGTCGGTGTAACGGGTGTAAAGAGAGATGCGGTTGTCGGCATCGAGCGCATCCCAGAGGCGGGAGGTGAAGCTGTCGATGTCGTCCGTGATGGCGACGCGCTCGGGCTCGCCCTGGAACGTCGGGAGCGGATTGCCGTCGCCGACGTAGGTGTGTATGAAGTGCCCGACACCCGGAATTGCCGGATAGGAGAAGGTGTAACGCGAGCAGGCGGTGCCTGCGGCGTCGGCACTTTTGAGAATGCTCATTTCGTACGAAAAATCGCTTCCGGAGAATGTGATAAGTCCGCTGATGCGGGGCGTAAGATTAGGATGATCCGGCTCGAACTCGCGCCTCGACAGCGCCTCGGAGAAGCTCTTGCCCTCAAGCAGACCGTCGTAGATTGTGTCGGTCTGGTCGCCGTTTGTGATTATGAGGCGGTTGCCGAGGGAGCGGATAGCGGCGTAGATTATCAGGCTCGGATCCTCAACGCGGGAGGCGTCGTATGGCTCGGTGTAGAGCGCGCCGTCACGCTCGGAAAAGACGCGGTTGCGGCTGTTGGCGCTCCGTCCCATTATAAAGTAGGCCGAGCAGGCATGTTTTCCGTCCGGGCTTTTGCCGATGACAATTCCGCGACCGACGTAGCTGTTGCCGCGGATGAGGTTGGCGATGTCGTGGGTTTCGTATACGTTCATGAGTTTTGCTCCTCGTCAAGAATTTTGCGCGAGACCTGTTCTGCGGCGGCGGGGAGTATTTTCCACTCGGCCAGCCGCATGACGCGCCGCTGAAGTGTTTCGGGAGTGTCGTCGTCCAGCACGCGGACGGCTTTCTGCATGATTATCTCGCCGCCGTCCGGAATTTCGTTTACAAAGTGGACGGTTGCCCCCGTGACCTTGACGCCCCTGGCGAGCGCCGCCTCGTGGACGCGAAGGCCGTAAAATCCGGCACCGCAGAACGAAGGGATGAGCGACGGATGAATGTTTATTATGCGGTGATCGTAGCGCGACGTGAAGTCGGCGCTTAGAATGCTCATGAATCCGGCGAGGATTATGAGATCGATATGATATTTCATAAGCAGTTCACAAATGCGAAGTTCTACGTCTTTCTGACTGACATATTCTCGTTTTGTGACCACAATTGCCGGTATACCGGCCTTCTCTGCGCGCGTCAGCGCGTAGGCGCCGGGGTTGTTTGAGATGACAAGCGCGATGTGTCCGCTGCGAATCGTTCCCGCTCGCTCGGCGTTTATCAGCGCGCCGAGGTTGGTCCCGCCGCCCGATACGAGCACGGCGATGTTGATTTTTTCACGTTTCATTTTTTCCTCCGATCCGCCCTGCGAGCGGTAAAATCAGACTGCCGACCGAGTTGCCGAGCACTGCAGTGGTGAAGAAGCCCAGCGCGCGTACGTCGCCGAGACCGGATGCGCCGAAGTAAAACATATCCGCAATTGAGTGTTCAAAGCCGCTCAGAATAAAGACAGGTATGCAGAAGAGAATTCCTATCGGTGTGTTTTTCTTGCGAAAAATATGCACTGCAAGGTACATGAGAACCCCGCAGAAGGCAGCGCGGATGAATGTCTGCAAAAGGCTTTGCTCAAGTTTTGCGCTCACGGTCAACTCGGCGGCGTCGCCGAGTGCGGGCAACGCGTATCTTATGAGCGCACCGAACGCATAGGCGCTTGCGAGATTTCCGGCAAGGCCGAGCGCGAGCATGGCGGCGTTCCGCTTCGAGTGGTCGTCGGCAAGGTAGCCGATCTTACCGGTGAAGAGATAGTAGTCCATGTAGCAGATGCAGAGCAGCGCCACCGAGAAAAGCACCGCACCGATATAACGGTTATCGCACGCGAGAAAAACGCTCCCGCCGACGGCAATCAGCAGCCCTGCGCAGATGCTTCCCGACAGTGTCCTCAACATATGCGGATTTTGTCATCCGAGGCCTCAATGCTGCCGATGACGTAGGCGTCCTCGCCGTTCTCACGCAGAACGGAAAGCGCCGTGTCGGCCTCGTTCTCGGGCACGACGATGCTCATGCCGACGCCCATGTTGAAGGTGTTGAACATATCGCGCTCGCTTATGCCGCCGACCTTTTCGATAACGTCGAACACGGGGAGCACGCGGACTGACGCGCGGTCGATGACAGCTCCGAGTCCGTCCGGAATGCTGCGCGGGATGTTTTCGTAAAAGCCGCCTCCGGTTATGTGTGAAATGCCGCGGACGGTGACGCGCTCAAGCAGCGCAAGAACAGGCTTTACATAAATTTTGGTCGGTGTCAGCAGCGCCTCGCCGAGCGACCGGCCGCCGAGTTCAACGACGGGCACCGAGAGGTTGCGGCTCTCGACGTCAAACACCTTGCGAACCAGCGAAAAGCCGTTGGAGTGTACACCGCTCGAGGGGAGCGCGATTATGACGTCGCCGGGACGCATTTTTTTGTTGTCGATTATTTTATCTCGGTCGACGATGCCGGTGCAGTATCCCGCGAGGTCGTATTCGTCCTCGGGGTAGAAGCCCGGCATTTCGGCCGTCTCGCCGCCGATGAGCGCCGCGCCGGCCTCGACGCAGCCGTCACAAACGCCCTTCACTATGTCGGCTATACGCTCGGGGACGTTTTTGCCGCAGGCGATGTAGTCGAGAAAGAACAGCGGGCGTGCGCCGCAGCAGATTATGTCATTGACGCACATGGCCACGCAGTCGATGCCGACCGTGTCGTGCTTGCCCAGAAGAAACGCCAGCTTGAGCTTGGTTCCAACGCCGTCCGTTCCGCTGACAAGGACGGGACGGTGGATGCCGGTAAGGTCCAGCTCGAACAGGCCGCCGAAGCCGCCTATATCCGAGCTGACGCCGCCCGTCATGGTTCTCGCAATGTGCGACTTCATAAGTTCGACTGCGCGGTAGCCTGCCGTGATGTCAACGCCGGCGTTCGCGTATGCTTCGGAATGTGAATTTATCATGTTTTACTCCTTATTTTCGCCGATCTTGGTTTCAAAACGGTTTTTCATAGACTCCGACGGAATCTCAGTTGGATAGCAGCCGTCAAAGCAGGCAGTGCAATATCCGGTTCCGTGGACGCCCTTAGCTATCTGTCGAACGCTCTCGACGCTGAGATAGCCGAGCGAGTCGACGCCGATCTTCTGCGCAATCTCGTCGAGCGAATACTTGCAGGCGATGAGGTTGTCACGAGAGTCGATGTCGGTGCCGTAGTAGCAGGGGTTGAGGAAGGGCGGGGCTGAGACGCGCATGTGTATTTCGCTCGCCCCGGCGTCGCGAAGAAGCCGGACAATGCGCGCACTCGTCGTTCCGCGGACGATGGAGTCGTCAATCATGACGACGCGCTTGTCGCGCACGACCTCGGAGATGGGATTAAGTTTTATGCGGACTCTGTCCTCTCGACTTTGCTGTCCCGGGGCGATGAAGGTGCGTCCGATGTACTTGTTTTTAATGAAGCCAAGTTCGTACGGAATGCCAGATTGCTTTGAATATCCTATGGCGGCGTCGATGCCGCTGTCGGGAACGCCTATCACAACGTCCGCCTGAACCGGGTGCTCAAGCGCGAGAAACGCGCCCGCGCGCATACGCGCCGTGTGAACGCAGCAGCCCTCAATCACGGAATCGGGACGTGCGAAATAGATGTATTCGAACACGCAGAGCGAGCACTGAGCACGTTTGCAGTGCGTATCGATAGAGCGGACGCCATCGCGGCTGAAGACTACAATCTCGCCCGGGGCAATGTCGCGGACAAACTCGGCTCCGACCGAGTCAAGCGCGCAGCTTTCCGAGGCGACGATGTACCTGCCGTCCGGCGTTTTTCCGTAGCACAGCGGGCGGAAGCCGTTCTCGTCGCGTACGGCAATCAGCTTTGACGGCGACATAATGACAAGCGAGTAAGCCCCGCGCAGCCTGTCCATCGCGCGATTTACGGCCTCCTCAATGGACGGCGCGCTAAGCCGCTCCTTGGTGATGATGTAGGAGATGACCTCGGTGTCGCTTGTGGTGTGGAATATCGAGCCCTGAAGCTCGAGCTCGTGGCGAAGCTCGCCCGAGTTTACGAGGTTTCCGTTGTGCGCCAGCGCGATTTTGCCCTTTATGTGGTTGACAACTATCGGCTGTGCATTGTTGCGGTCGTTTGAGCCGGTTGTTCCGTAGCGCACGTGACCGACGGCGATTCTTCCTTCGCCGAGCCCTGCAAGTATGCCGGGCGTGAAGACGTCGTTGACAAGGCCGGTGTCCTTGTACGAGGTAAAGACACCGTCGTCATTCACTACAATTCCGCAGGACTCCTGCCCGCGGTGCTGAAGCGCAAAAAGACCGTAATAGGCGGTGCGGGCGATGTCGCCGGTCTCGGGCGCGTATATCCCGAGCACGCCGCATTCTTCTCTGAGATTGCTCATTCTTCCTCCGCCTCAACCGAAAACGCGCTTCATCATCTCGGCGTAAGCCCCCTCGACACCGCCCATGTCACGGCGGAAGCGATCCTTGTCCAGCTTTTCGTTGGTGGTGGCATCCCAGAAACGGCAGGTGTCGGGCGAGATTTCGTCCGCAAGCACTATGCTGCCGTCGGGGAGCCGCCCGAACTCCAGCTTGAAGTCAACAAGACGGACGTTGAGTCCGAGAAAATACTCCTTGAGTATTTCGTTGACACGGAAGGCCGTGGATTTGATGGTCTCTATCTCTTGCTTAGTTGCAAGACCAAGCGCCAACGCGTGGTATTCGTTTATAAGCGGGTCGTGAAGCTCGTCGTTTTTGTAGGAGAATTCAATGGTCGGCTCAGCGAAAACAATGCCCTCGGGAACGCCGTAGCGCTTGGAGAACGAGCCCGCGGAAATGTTGCGTATGATGACTTCCAGCGGCACTATCGACACTTTTTTAACCAGCGCCTCGCGGCCGTTCAGCTCCTTGACAAAGTGAGTCGGAACGCCGTGCTCCTCGAGCATGGCAAAGAGAAAATCAGACATTTTGTTATTGACAACGCCCTTGCCGACGATGGTGCCTTTTTTGAGGCCGTCGAGCGCGGTGGCGTCGTCCTTGTATGATACTATGACAAGCTCGGGAGAGTCGGTTGCGAAGACCTTTTTCGCCTTTCCTTCGTAAAGCTGATCGAGTTTCATTTGGGTTTCCTCCGTTTAATTGTTTGAGTGATTGAATTCCGCCTCGACGGCGGCGCTTTTGGCGAGAACCTTTTCGGCTTCGGCCGCACGGCGGGCCGCAAGTTTCTCCGCGAGCGCGTCGTCGGAAAGAGAAAATATTTCCGCGCACAGCAAAGCGGCATTAACGGCTCCGTCTATCGCAACTGTAGCTACAGGGATGCCGGATGGCATCTGCACAGTCGATAGCAGAGCGTCAATGCCGCCGAGATGGCCGGAATTCATGGGTATGCCTATTACGGGGAGTGTGGTGGAGGCTGCAATTGCCCCCGCGAGATGCGCCGCCATACCTGCGGCTGCAATGATGGCACCGAATCCGTTCTGTCGGGCGCCGGCAGAGAACATTCTGACCCCGTCCGGCGTGCGGTGCGCCGAATATACATGCACCTCGAACGGAATACCAAGCGCTCCCAGTGTATCCGCAGCCTTTCTGACTACCGGCAGATCGCTGTCGCTGCCCATAATGATTGCAACTTTCTTCATGCTGTTTCCTTTCGTCTGAAAAAATAAAAAGAGCGCAGTTAAGGTAAGTCGTGTTACTTAACTGTGCCCAGACGGTCGGCAGAAGGGCGAACCCTCCCTTTATTATTCCTTGCTCCCGTGCAGTTATCTGCCATCCGTCAGTCACAAAGAACCTCTATGGCAACATGATACCATACATCCGGACAAAAGTCAAGTGGCGTTATTGAGTGAAAACTGCCGAAACTGGCTCGCCCGATTTGTGCTCTTTGTATATAATTTGTCTCGCTCGCAAAAATTTCGATTTTTCTATTGACATCGAGCAGATTGTATGATAAAATCACTAAGGTTAGGAACTTATCCGGCGGTGTTGACGGCAGATGCGTGGCACGGCTTAAAGGAGAAAAAACAGAATGATGATTGATTCGAGAAGGTTTTCTGATGCAGAACTGCATAGTCTGCTCGGGCGATTTGCCGAAAATGGCGGCAATTCTCCCGCTTGTTTCGGTTCATATTTAATTTTTCCCGGTCTCTGTGACGTTCACGTTCACTTCAGAGAGCCGGGGTATTTTTATAAGGAATCGATAAAGACCGGAAGTCTCGCGGCGGCACGCGGCGGCTTTACGGCGGTTTGCGCGATGCCGAATCTCGATCCCGTTCCCGACAGCGTACAGGGACTCGAGGCTGAGCTGGCGCTCATCAGACGCGATTCCTGCGTGAATATTTTACCATATGGTGCTATCACCGTTGGCGAGAAGGGGGAGACCCTATCGGACATGGAGGCGATAGCACCTTTTGTCTGCGCATTTTCGGACGACGGACGCGGCGTGCAGAGTCGAGAGATGATGCGTGAGGCTATGAAGAGAGCCCGGTCGCTCGGCAAAATAATCGCCGCGCACTGCGAGGACACGTCGCTGCTTCACGGAGGCTATATACACGACGGAGCCTACGCGCGAACGCACGGGCACGCCGGAATATCGTCCGAGAGCGAGTACGCGCAGATAGCGCGTGATCTGGAGCTTGCCGCCGAGACGGGTGTGGCTTACCACATCTGCCACGTCTCAACGCGGCAGAGCGTCGAGCTGATACGGCAGGCCAAGCGCAGCGGCGTCGACGTAACCTGCGAGACCGCGCCGCACTACCTCACGCTCACCGACGACTGTCTCGAGGAGGACGGTCGCTTCAAAATGAATCCGCCGCTGCGCAGCTGGGTCGACCGCGAGGCGCTGCTCGAGGGGCTTGCCGACGGCACGGTCGACATGGTAGCCACCGACCACGCCCCGCACAGCGCCGAGGAAAAGAGCCGCGGCCTGCGCGGCAGTCTGTTCGGAATAGTCGGGCTTGAGACGGCCTTCCCGGTGCTGTATACAGAGCTTGTGAAAAGCGGAACAATGACAGTAGAAGCGCTTATAGATAAGATGTGCACAAACCCGCGACGGCGCTTCGGTATACCGACAGACGGCGAGGATTACACGATATTCGAGGTCGGGACACCCTACACGGTGAACCCGGATGAGTTCAGATCAAAAGGAAGAAGCACACCGTTCGCCGGGCGGACGGTGTACGGCAGATGCATTGCAACAGTAATAAAAGGGAGAACGGTATGGCAAGAAAATTCAACGGAAAATTGATATTCGAGGACGGCAGCGAGTACTACGGATACCGCTTCGGCTCTGACGTCGAGCGGGTATGCGAGGTGGTGTTCAACACCTCGATGGCAGGCTACGAGGAGATAGTCTCCGACCCGTCATACACCGATCAGGCGGTGGTTATGACATACCCTCTTATCGGCAATTACGGCATCAACGCCGAGGACGCCGAGACGCTGACGCCGACGGTCGGCGGCCTGATTGTCAGCGAGTACAACCCCTATCCGTCCAACTTCCGCAGCGAGGGAAATCTTTCGGATTACCTTGTACGCTTCGGAATTCCGGGACTTGAGGGCGTCGATACGAGAAAGCTCGCCCGCTCCATCCGCGACACCGGCAGCCGCCGCGGACTCCTGACGGATGCCGACACGGACACGGCGGAGGGCGTTCGCCGTCTTGCGGAATACAGCGTCCCGCACGACGCGGTCGCGCGGGTGTCCACCAAGAAAATATGGTTTTCGCCCGCCGATGGCAAAACGCTCTGCCGGGTTGCAGCGATAGACTGCGGAATCAAGCTCAATATCGTCCGTTCGCTCAACAGACGCGGCTGCGACGTCACGGTGTTTCCGTACGACACGCCCGCGGAGGAAATCGAGCGCATGAACCCCGACGGGCTGTTCCTCTCCAACGGCCCCGGCGACCCCGAGGACGTGACTCCGGTCATAGAGCTCGTCCGGAGACTGCGCGGCAAACTGCCGATATTCGGCATCTGCCTCGGACATCAGATGATTGCGCTGGCATACGGCGCGCATACGTACAAGCTGAAGTTCGGACACCGCGGCGGCAACCACCCCGTCAAAAATCTCATGACCGGCAAGGTTGAGATAACCTCGCAGAACCACAGCTACGCCGTCGTCGCCGACTCGCTCGAGGGCACGGGGCTTGAGGTCACACACCTCAACCTGCTCGACGGAACCGTCGAGGGACTCCGGTGCGCCGGGGACAGAGTTTTCTCGGTACAGTACCACCCGGAGAGCGCGCCGGGACCCGAGGACAGCGGGTATCTGTTCGATATATTTGTAAACCAGATGCGTGAGCGGGGAGGGAAAGCATATGCCTAAGAGAACTGATCTGAAAAAAATTATGGTTATCGGCAGCGGCCCCATTGTGATAGGACAGGGCGCCGAATTCGACTACGCCGGAACGCAGGCGTGCCTCGCGCTGCGTGAGGAGGGGTACGAGGTCGTTCTGTGCAACTCCAACCCGGCCACGATAATGACCGACACCACCATCGCCGACAAGGTCTACATGGAACCGCTGACGCTTGAATACGTCGCAAAAATTATACGCTACGAGCGCCCCGACGCCATCATCCCCGGCCTCGGTGGCCAGACCGGACTCAACCTCGCAATGCAGCTCGAAAAGAAGGGTGTTCTGCGCGAGTGTGATGTCGAGCTGCTCGGCACGAGAAGCGAAAGCATAGAGCGCGCCGAGGACAGAGAGCTTTTCAAAGAGCTGTGCGACCGTATAGGCGAGCCTGTCTGCCCGTCCGAGATAGCGATGTCGATAGAGGAGGGACTTGCGGCGGCTGAGCATATCGGCTATCCGGTTGTGCTGCGTCCGGCGTTCACGCTCGGCGGAACCGGCGGCGGCTTTGCCGACGACGAGAGGCAGTTCCGCACGATAATGGCCAACGCGCTCGAGCTCTCGCCGGTGCACCAGGTGCTCGTCGAGAAGAGCGTCAAGGGCTACAAGGAAATAGAGTACGAGGTAATGCGTGACGCCAACGACACCGCCATCACGGTGTGCAACATGGAGAATCTCGACCCCGTCGGCGTGCATACGGGCGACTCGGTTGTCGTCTGCCCCTCGCAGACGCTGACCAACCGCGAATACCAGATGCTGCGCAACAGCGCGCTGAAAATAATACGCAGCCTCGAGATCGAGGGCGGGTGCAACGTGCAGTTCGCGCTCGACCCGGATTCGTTCAACTACTACGTTATCGAGGTCAACCCACGCGTGTCGCGCTCGTCGGCGCTGGCGAGCAAGGCCAGCGGTTTCCCGATTGCACGTGTGTCAGCAAAAATTGCAGTCGGGTACACGCTCGACGAGATAATGCTACCCAACACTCCAGCCAGCTTCGAGCCTGCTCTCGACTACGTCGTAACGAAAATGCCGCGTTTCCCGTTTGATAAGTTCGCCAGCGCCAGCAACCGACTCTCGACACAGATGAAGGCGACGGGCGAG
Organism: uncultured Eubacteriales bacterium; assembly: GCA_934401725.1. Classification (GTDB taxonomy): domain Bacteria; phylum Bacillota; class Clostridia; order Oscillospirales; family CAG-272; genus UMGS1002. The sequence goes on from CAKRSS010000007.1 coordinate 56,743, forward strand.
GTCATGAGCGTGGGCAGAACGTTTGAGGAGAGCCTGCTCAAGGCAGTCCGTTCGCTCGAGACTGGCGCGCACCACCTCTTCTCAAACAAGGCCGAGGCCATGGACACGCCCGCGCTGCTTGAATATATCTCAAAGGCCACCGACGACCGTCTCTTCATGATAGCGGAGCTTCTGCGTCGCGGAGTCGGCATCGAGGAAATATTCGGCGTCACAAAAATTGACCGTTTCTTCCTCGCAAAGCTCGCGCATATAGTCGAGCTCGAGCGGGCGCTTGAGAATAACAGGCTTGACATGGATGAGCTTGCCGAGTGTAAAAAATACGGCTTCTCCGACCGTGCCGTCGCGCGGCTGTGGGGCATGGGCGAGAAGCAGGTTTGCGAGATGCGCGAGAAGGCGGGGATTTGCCCGGTCTACAAGGCGATAGACTCCTGCGCGTCCGAATTTGACGCCTACATTCCTTACTACTACTCGACCTATGCCGACGAAAACGAATCGCGCCCGGACGAGGGCAAAAAGAAGATAGTCGTGCTCGGCGCGGGTCCGATACGCATCGGTCAGGGCGTGGAATTCGACTACTCGACCGTCCACGCGATACAGACCATCAAAAAATCCGGCTACGAGGCCATCATAATAAACAACAACCCCGAGACCGTGTCGACCGACTACACAACATCGGATAAGCTGTATTTCGAGCCGCTGACGGTCGAGGATGTCATGAACGTCATAAGGCTTGAGAAGCCGGAGGGCGTCATTGCCTCACTCGGAGGGCAGACGGCTATAAATCTTGCCGAGCCGCTGGTCGAGCGCGGTGTTAA
>CAKRSS010000008.1 GCA_934401725.1 uncultured Eubacteriales bacterium
ACCGTAGGTTCGCCGCCTTTGGTGCATTCTTTTGGTACTTTTCTGTTGCATAACAGAAAAGTACACTTCTCCACCGTTGGTGGCCTTCACGGCGTGCGCCCGCCAAGGCAAAAGAACTCTTTTTCAAAAAACGCTTTTCGCCGACGTTCGGCGAGTACACTTCTCCACCGTCGGTGTCCTCCACGGCGTGCGCCTGCCAAGGCTAAAGAACTTATTTTCCAAAAACGCTTTCCGCCGACGTTCGGCGAGTACACTTCTCCACCGTCGGTGGCCTCCACGGCGTGCGCCTGCCAAGGCCAAAGAACTTATTTTCCAAAAACGCTTTCCGCTGACGTTCGGCGAGTACACTTCGAACACGTCCCGCCGACGTTATGGCGTGCCCCCGCCAAGGCCAAAGAACTTATTCATCAGAAAAGCGGTTTCCGCCGAGCATCCCGGCGGAAACCGCAAACTTAAAACTCAATTAACCCCTATTCCAATTCCTCATATATCTCAAGCAACCTGTCCTCAATCTGCTGCCTTCGGGCGTCAAGCTCGGCGACGAGCTTGTAGTCGGTCGCGGCGTCGCCGTAGAGACGCTTCTCTACCTCGGCGAGCTCAGCCTCCAGCGCCTCGGCCTCGCGACGCAGACGCTCCAGTCGGTTCGCCTCGCGGCGCGCGTCGGCAGCCTGCTTTTTGTTCTTGAGGTACTGCTCCTTGTTGGCGCTCATGCGCTCGACCTCAACCGCCTTCTCGGACGCCGCCTCGCGGCTCTCCTTTATGCGGCAAAGCTCGCTGTACCCCTCGCCGATGTGCGAGACGCGGATGTCGTTCAGCCGCCCGTCGGACAGGTCGAATATCCGGCTCGCAAGCCGGTTGATGAAATAACGGTCGTGCGATATGACCAGCAGAGTGCCGTCGAAGCCGTCGAGCGCCGCCTCAAGCGCCTCACGGGACGGGATGTCAAGGTGGTTGGTCGGCTCGTCGAGTATCAGCAGGTTCATTTTCGAGAGTATCAGCTTGGCCAGTGTCAGACGCGCCCGCTCGCCGCCGCTGAGCACCGACACCTCCTTGAATACGTCCTCGCCTACAAAGCGGAACTGCGCCAGCGTCGAACGTATCGTTACCTCGGGCAGGGCGGGGTAGGCGTTCCACAGCTCGTCGATAACGGTGTTCTCGGGCGTCAGGTTCTGGTTTTCCTGATCGTAGTAGCCGACCTCGACGTTGTATCCGGCCTCAATCCGTCCGCCAAGCGGAGGCACAGTGCCGACTATCATTTTGATGAGTGTCGACTTTCCGCAGCCGTTAGGCCCCGTGACGAATACGCGCTCGCCTTTTTTGATGAGAAAATTCACGTCTGAGAACAGCACCCGGTCGCCGTAGCCGCCGCATAGCTGCTCCGCGGTCAGAACGTCGTTGCCGCTGGCGTGGTCGCGGGTGAACTTCATCGAGATGGGCCGCGGCGCTTCCTTCGGACGCTCCAGTTTTTCCATTTTGTCAAGCAGCTTGAGCCGACTCTCGGCCGCGATGATGTTGCGCTCGCGGTTCCAGGCGCGCTGCTGGGCGATGTAAGCCTCCTGACGGGCGATCTCCTTCTGCTGGTCGCGGTAGTGCTTTTCGGCGATTTTTTTGTCCTGCTCGCGCGCCTCGGTGCTGCGCGTGTAGCCGCCGTTGTACAGTTTGGCGCGGCAGTGCTCGATCATGAGCGTCTTGTTTGTGACGCGGTCGAGAAAATAACGGTCGTGCGAGATTATCATGACGCATTTGCGGTAGCCCGCGAGGAAACGCTCGAGCCAGGTCAGCGTCTCGATGTCGAGGTGGTTGGTCGGCTCGTCGAGCATGAGAATGTCGGGCTCGCGCGACAGCTGACGACAGAGCGACAGCCGCGTCCGCTGACCGCCGCTCAGCGTGCTCAGCGGCATGTTCATCGACTCGCGGTCAAAGCCCATTTTCTCGAGTATCGACGCGCACCGGCCGCGGAATTCAAGCCCGCCGTCGCGCAGAAAGGACTCGTGCAGGGCGCTGTATTCGCGGCTGTAGCTCTCGAGCTTGGACGGCGACGCACAGCCGCTCATGAGGCGCTCCAGCTTGCCGAGCCGTTCCTCGGCAGCTACAAGCTCGCCAAAGGCACTGTACATTATCTCAAGCGCCGTTCCGCCCTGCGTCGGGTCGACGGTCGTCGCGTCGTCCTGGCGCAGAATGCCGATGGTCTTCTCCTTCGAGATGAACACCTCACCCGAGGTGGGCTCGTATTCTCCGGTTATTATTTTGAAAAGCGACGATTTTCCGCAGCCGTTGACGCCGATAATGCCCAGCCGGTCGGACTCGTCGAGCGAGAAGGACACGTGCTCAAGTACCGGCACGATGCCGAAGAAAAGCGATATATCGTTTACCGACAGTACAGTCATAATCGACAAAAAATTCCTTTGTGTTTAATAATTCGCGCCGGGAGATGAAACAAGGACAGCAATTTGTAACGCTGTACAAAGTTTGCGCAAAGCGTCCGGCTATTATTGACAGATGGCTTTTATGGTGATATAATCCTTAGCAACAGAACATTTGTTCTGTTTTCGGCAGTGCACACCGACAAGCATAACATTATAATTATAAATCACCGCCGCCGATTTGTCAATAGCGGCGATGGGAAAGGAACCCACAGTATGAACAAACGGTCTCCGGGGCAAGCTATGGGAGCAGAGCAGATGGACAGCTTGCTCAGACAATACGAATATGGTCTGAAAATGCTCAGACTCAACAAATACGAACAGGATTACTTCGGCGGAGAGCTGCCGCAGGACGGGCTTTTCTGCGCCGACGACGAAGCGTACACAAAAGCGCGAATGTTTGAAATAAAACGCTTTGTCACGTCGCTTCCGCCGGACGACCGGAAATTATTTCTGTATTACCATTACATACGCGGCGAGAGCGTCGCGAAATGCGGCGAGCTGCTCGGCATATCGCGGCGCAGCGCCTTCCGGCTCAAAGGTCGGGCGCTTGAATACGCGGCCATTAAATACCGTCGCTTCTCGCCGCCGGGTGCTGACGAATGAGGTCGCGCGGCGTTATAATCGGCCGCGCAGGGGCAATAATAATCAGGAAGGCGACGCGCATGTCGCGCGTCGTCGGTGAAGAAAGGGAGGTTTTGAAATGAAAAAGAGTTCATGCACATTCTGGGCGGTCGGCGCTATCGCGACCGGAGCCATCGCGCTCGGCATGGCAGGCATGGCTATGACGACGCACAAGTCGAGCCACGGGTTTGACATTTGCGGGTGTCATATCGATCCGGCCAAGGACATGCGCCGCATGGCCGACAACGTCCACGACGTCATGTCGGACATGAGCCGCAAGTACCGCCGTATGCACTGAGCGGCACGGCAGTCGTGGCAGACATTTTGAGACGGCGACTTTGAGTGGGCGGCGATGGCTGACGGCGTGGGCGGACAGCTTTGACTTCGGACGTAAGTTTTCAGCGCTGAAAACGGCAGCCCTGCATGGGCAGGGCTGCCGGGGAGCGCTTGTGTTACATATGGCGGGGCGGCCTGCTGTCGGAGTGGACTCAATGCTCACACCGAAATGGGCTGAATGGGCTCAAGGCCGCGGCCGCGGGCAATCTGAATATGCCATTGGCCACACCACAGAGCACTCAGAGCACTCTGTATCGCTTGACAAACGTGTCGCCCGCCTCGGCGGCGACGCGGTCTGCGTCGGCCTCGGTCATGGCGGGGGTGAGCAGAGCGGTGCGGCCGTCGAGAGTGACAGTCTGAGTTGCGTTCAGCTCGGCGGCAAGTTCGGCTGCCGGAGCCTTGTTCAGAATAAAGACGTTGCGGCAGGAGTAGCCCGCAAGGTCGGCGACGTCAGCGTCGCAGGCGACCTCCCAGTGAAGGGTACGGGGCGCTTTGTCGAGATTTGCGGCGATGTCGATTATGTCGGAGGCGACGGCGGAGGCTGTCGGCAGCTTGCCGGCTCCGCGGCCGTAGAACATGGCGCGGCCGAGCATGTTGCCCTCGACGAGGATGCCGTTGAAGACGTCTGAGACGGAGTAGAGCGGGTTGTCGCACGGCACCATGCGGGGCGAGACCATAGCGAGCACTTTGCCGTCGACAAACTCGGTGTGACCGATGAGCTTTATCGACATGCCGAGCTTATCCGCCAGCGCGACGTCGGAAGACTCGACGCCGAGTATGCCTTCAACGTGAATTTTGTCCGCGTCGAGCACGCGTCCGAAGGCGAGCGCCGCCAGAATGACGATCTTGCGCGCGGCATCGTGACCGGCGACGTCGGCGGTCGGGTCGGCCTCGGCGTAGCCCTTGGCCTGCGCGTCACGCAGCACGTCGGGAAGTGCTGCGCCCTCGTTGGCCATGCGGGTGAGGATGTAGTTGGTTGTGCCGTTGAGTATGCCGTCGATGCTGACAATGCCGTTGGCGGCGAGGTCGTTGGTCAGCGGGCGGATGATGGGAATGCCGCCGCCCACGCTGGCCTCAAACAGGTAGCGTACGCCGTGCTCGGCGGCCAGCGCGAGCAGCTCGGCCCCGTGCTTTGCGACCAGCTCCTTGTTCGAGGTGACGACGTTCTTGCCGGCGGCCAGCGCCGCGCGCGTGAACTCGTACGCCACGCCCGCGCCGCCTATCATTTCGGCGACGATGGAGACGGTCGGGTCGTTCAGGATGATGTTGAAGTCGTGAATTATCAGCGAGCCGTAGGGGCTGTCGGGAAAATCACGGCGGTCGAGAATGTATTTTACCGCCACCGGCTGGCCGGTGTACTTTTCGATCTGTGCGCGGTTGAGGTCGATGACCTCGGCCGTGCCGTTGCCGACAGTGCCGAAGCCGAGAAGTGCTATGTTGATCATGAGGGTTTCCATCCTTGGTTTTTGGTTTTACATCTTTAATTATAGCATGATTTCAGAAATTTATCAATATGAATTGAGAAACTATTGAATTATCACGAAAAATGTGATAAAATCATTCCGTAGTGTAAGTGAGGAGGTATAAAATGGGCAGTTCACCTATCGGAAGTAAAAACAATGTGAAGATCTTTGTGCTCTACCTTATGGAAAATATCAATTATCCGCTGGATTTTGTCACGATAAACGACATAGTCATGCAGAGCGACTATGTCATGTACCTTGACTTTGCCGAGAGCTTCAACGAAATGCTGGACGGCGGACTTATCGAAGAGCTCAAAAACCGCGACGGCAGCGTCGCCTATGCGGTGACTGAAAAGGGAAGATGCGTCGCAAAGGAGCTAAAGAGCGATATTCTCCCGTCGATTCTCGACAAATCGCTCGCCTGCGCGCTGCGGTACATAGACTTCAACCGCCGCGGAATCGAGGCAAGCTGTTCGATCGAGCCGCGTGAGGACGGGAGCTACAACTTCACCTGCTCCTTCGACGAGCACAAGAGCGAGATATTCCGCATTTCGGTCGTCATCGACTCGCTCAACCGCGCCAAGCGCATGAAGGACAACTTCATGGATCGCCCCGAGGTCATCTACCGCGGCGTGCTGGCGCTGCTCTCGGGGAATGTTAATTATATGTTTGACAGCTGAATATTTGACGGCAAAAAGGACAGGCGGCGTGAGCCGCCTGTCCTTTTTGCTGCGCCCGCGGTACTTGACAACGCTCGAAAATGTGATATAATAAAATCGGTTTGTTGTTTGTAGTGCCAAAGTTCGAAAGGGGGCGGTGCTGTGAAGGAAAACGAGAATAACATGTCAGGCGCGGAGCTGGGCGAGCTAATAGTCCGTGTGCGCGCGGATGACAGTGCCGCGTTCGAGACGCTGCTGTCGCGCTATGAGCCCATGATAGGGAACACCGTCCGTCGGTACGCGCCGCAGGGACAGGAGGACGATGCGCGCCAGGAGGCGCTGGCGGGCTTCTACCGCGCCGTCCTGACGTTCGATACGACGCAGCCCTGCGTGGAGTTCGGACTGTACGCCAAGATATGCGTCACGCACGCGCTGATAAGCCACGCCCGCGAGGCGCAGCGCCGCGCACGACAGACCGCGGGAGCCGTCGAGTATGAGGACTACGTCCGATACCACGCCGACACCGCGTCCGACCCGGCGCAGCAGATTATCGACGAGGAGAACATATCTTCGCTCCGTCGCCTGATACGCGAAAACCTGTCGGCCTTTGAGAACCGCGTCTGGGACATGTACACCGCAGGCGTTCCCGCAGCGACCATCGCCTGCGAGCTCGGTCGCTCGGAGCGCTCGATAAACAACGCGCTCTACCGCATCCGCCGTAAGCTGCGCGGCCTGCTTGATTCATCCCCGCGCCCGATGTGACGCGTAATTATAGACAATCGGGAGCATCCGTGACCTGACGGGTGCTTCCGATTGTTTATAAGGAGGCTGCTTAATGTAAGAGTAAATTAAAATTGAATCCTTCCTGTAATTGCCTGTGCCCATGCATCTCGTTCGGTCGAGGTATAGTTAGTCAATGTCATGAGAAAGATAATTTGACGTTCAAATCGAAAAGGGGAGCTAAAATGAGAAGGCTTACACAGGAAAAAATTGCGTTTTTCAGAGGATATCTAATTAATGAAGAAAAATCTAAAGCTACACAGGACAAGTACCTGCGCGACGTGAGCGGGCTTGCGGAGTGGCTTGGCGGTCGGGATTTCGACAAGAACGATGTTCTGCGCTACAAGGCCGCCATGCTTGAACGCTACGCCGCCGCAAGCGTGAACTCGGTGATCTCGTCGCTCAATAGTCTGTTTGACTGCCTTGAATGGCACGAGCTCAAAATAAAGACGATCAAGCTACAACGACGCATATTTGCGGAAAGCGACAGGGAGCTGACAAAAGCGGAGTACGGCCGTCTTCTCACTGAGGCAAGGCGACGCCGGGATGACAAGCTCAGTCTGCTCATGCAGACTATCTGCTCAACCGGAATCAGAGTTTCAGAGTTGCGGTTCATTACTGTTGAGTCCGTAAAGGCGAGGTTTGCGGACATAAACTGCAAGGGCAAGCGCAGGCGGGTATTCCTGCCGGAGCGGCTGTGCCGCGCGCTGACTCAATATGTGCGCTGCCGGAAAATAAAAAGCGGTTCCGTTTTTGTAACCAAAAACGGGAGACCACTTGACCGTTCAAATATCTGGCTTGCGATGAAGAAGCTATGCGCCGCGGCGGGCGTGTCGGACAAAAAGGTTTTTCCTCATAATCTGCGGCATTTGTTTGCAAGAACGTATTACAGTCTGCAAATGGACATCGTACGTCTTGCGGATATTCTGGGACACTCCAGCATAAACACCACGCGTATATATACGATGGAAACCGGAGAAGTTCACCGGGAACAAATTCAAAAATTAGGACTGCTTCGATGCTAACAACATAATTTGCATTATGTAATGGTGTTTAACATATGATACACCATAAAGACCAGTTTGTCAAGACAGAAAGACCAAGTTTTCATATTTTTTTTGCTCGAAGTGAGTCATTTATAGCGTAATTTTTAAGACTGCAGGGCACAGCAAGCAGGAAATCACCACTAATTACATATGTCGAAAACTTAAGGGCGTGACTGAAAAAGCCAATGAAATTTCAATTTTTTTCATTGGCTCCAAAGTCATGCAATTTTTTATTTTTATCTTAACACAATGACCCTTCGTGTAATTGCCCTCACAACATAATGCAAATTATGTTGTGTACTCGATTCTATAAGGGAGGAGTATTTCTATGTATGCGGATGAGTGATGTAGCGTCAGGCCGGACGCGGTTCCCCTGAGAGGGCTTTAGTGTTCATTAATTTAATTTTAGACTTTCATGAAAGGAAAGGTAAAGATGAAAAAGAAAATTTTAGCTGTTGTACTTGCCGCCCTGATGATCTTTTCGATTCTGCCGGTAACTGTGTTTGCCGCGGATGCGAAATGTCCCGGAAAGGGCAATGTTCACACGCTGGATAACTGCACATCAGAGGTTGAGTCTGTTGTTGCCGGAACCTGCGATGAGAACGATCATCATGACGGTTTCACTCTTTATGAGTGCACCGTTTGCGGCGACCACTTTGTCGACAACTTTGTTGAGGTCGAGCACGAGTGGGTTGAGAAAAAGAAGGAAACGCCCGCCACATGTTTGAAGGATGGCAAGACTGCCACCTACGAATGCAAGGTGTGCAAAGCCACCAAGGGCGGCGAAGCGATTCCTGCGCTGGGGCATGACTTTGAAATCATTGAGTCTACCGGCGATTGCGAGCACGAGGGAAGAATCGTTACTAAGTGCAAGAATTGCGGTAAAGAAAACCTTCAGCTCGTGAAGGGCGATGGCCACGTCTGGTCGGAGCACCCCACCTCCATCAAGAAGGAGCCGACCCATACCACAACCGGTATAGCGGTCTACACCTGCCAGAACGAGGGATGCACTGAGACCAAGGAAGTCATCATCATGGCTACCGAGAAGCACGAGCATGTCGTTCATCATGAGGCTGTTGAGGCTTCCTGCAAGACCCCTGGTACTGCTGAGTATTGGGAGTGCACTGATTGTGGCAAGCTGTTCAAAGACGAAAAGTGTGAGAAAGAGGATGAAACCACACTCAAAAAGCTGGCCGTTCCCAAAGACGGTCATGACAAGGAGCTGATTCACCACGACGAGGTTGTAGCTACCTGCACCTCTACCGGTATCGAAGAGTACTGGGAGTGCGAGGTTTGCGGAAAGAAGTATCTTGATGCAGCCGGAACCACGCTCATAAAAGATTTTGCAAAGGAAACAACTGTTGCAAAGTTGGCTCATTCCTACGAGTTTGATAAGACAATCGCTCCCACCTGCACTGAAAAGGGCTTTGATCAGCATAAGTGCAAGGTATGCGGCGCTACTAAGCAGGAAAACCCGGTAGACGCTCTTGGTCACACCGATTGGGATGATGTTGCAAGCACCAACAAAAATGAGGACGATGCAACCTGCACACTGGCAGGCGTGCGTCACTGGAAGTGCGGTCGCTGCGGTGAAGACATGCTCGAGAAGACCGACGAGGCTCTTGGCCACACAGACTACGACGACGATTCAAGCAAAGATAAAAAGGTAACCAAGGAAGCCACCTGCACTGAGGTTGGCGAAAGAACGTGGAAGTGCGGCAGATGCGATGCTGAGATGAGTGAAGTCATCGGAGCTCTCGGTCACACTGAGTTTGGTTCTGATGCGAGCAAAGAATCTGCAGTTCCGTCCAAGGAAGCTACCTGCACTGAGAATGGTTTGAACACCTGGAAATGCGGCAGATGCGACGCCGAGCTGAGCGAAACCACAGAGGCTCTCGGCCACACCGCATATGGCGATGCCGAAAGCAAAGATGCTGCAACCAAGGAAGCCACCTGCACCGAGGATGGCGAGATGACTTGGAAGTGCGGCAGATGCGATGCTGAGATGAAAACAATCATTGAAGCTACCGGTCACCATTTCGAACAGACTGAATACACGGCTCCCACCTGCATCGAAAGCGGTCTTCTCAAGCTCGCGTGCACCAAGTGCGACGCAACCCACGAAGGGGAATTGCACTTTGATCCTACCAAGACATATTACAGTCTCGCGGATGCCCAGGAGGACCATCGTAACCTTACGGCAGACAATCTGATTGAGAAGAAGGCTGCTACCTGCTCCGCAGCTGGTTACGAAAAGTACAAGTGCCCTGATTGCCTGTCTGTTGTGACTATTACTCTGAAGAAGAGTACAAAGCTACATAGCTACGTCAAGGTTGACGCTGTCGCTCCGACCTGCGAGAAGGCCGGTACTGATGCGTACGAGAAGTGCGAGTACTGCGGCTACGCAAAGTATAAAAATCTTGAATACAACGCAAAGGGTGTTCAGGTTAAAGACGGTAAGACTAAGCTCGCAAATGTTATCAAGGTTAAGGCACTGGGCCACGACATGGTCAATGACATTTCAAGAGATGTCACATGTGAAGAGTTCGGATATAAGCACTGGGTGTGCACCCGCGAGGGCTGCACCTATGAGTACATAACCGACTACGTCCGCGCAACCGGTCACGTTTGGGCTAAGGATACCGTCAACTCCAAGGCTGCAACCTGCACCAAGAGCGGTCTGACCGTTGAGTACTGCACCAACGGCTGCGGCGAGAAGAAGTTCACTGAGCTCGAGGCTCTTGGTCACAAGAACAAGGCCGGTGATAAGCTCGAGGATTCCTGCCTGAACACTCCGACAGATCGCAAGTGCGTGAATGGCTGTGGAGCCAAAATCGGCCAGACCCACCACGCTGAGGTTGAAATAACCGTTGCTGCAACCTGCAAGAACTACAAGTATGACCTCAGAATGTGCAACGACTGCCATGCTGCAAAGATTCTGAAAGTCTATGAGGCTGAGGGCTACGGCGACCACAGCTACGGTGAGTGGACTGTTACAGCTCAGCCCACCGCTGACGCAGAGGGCGAAGAGACCAGAACCTGCCAGGTCTGCGGCGACAAACAGACCCGCAAGATTGCTACCACTGCTGCTATTAACGCATCCTTTGAGATCGTAAATGCGGCTAAGGAAGGCGCTGACTTCACAGACTCTGCACTCGTGGCTGTCAAGATCGTTCTGAACACCACGAGCACTGATATTTGGGGCATATCCTTCGCTGTAAACTATGACAGCAATGTTGTTAAGTTTGAGAAGTATGAGATGCTCAGCGAAAAGCTGGACACCAATGCCAACGCTCACGACGACAAGAAGGGGACTGTCAGAATCATTGCTCAGGCTTCCAACGGTGACGACAAGGAAAAGAAGAATGTCACCCTTGAAGGCAAGGAAGAGTTTGCTATCCTCTACTTCCGCATCAATTCCGCAGCTGCCACCGAGACTGAGTTCTCGTTCGGCACCATCGAGGCTATGACCTTCGAGGAGAAGGTTCTTAGAGTTGACGGCACTTCTGCAAAGATCAAGATCAAGCAGTTCCTTGATGCAAACGGCGACGGCGATGTCAATATGCACGACCTGCTGCTCATTTACAAGATGACCATCGGTGCAGTTGAGGCCAACTACGATGCAGTTGTCGACGTAAACAAGGACGGCGTAATCAACTACGTTGACCTGCTTGCTCTGTATGAGTACTATCTTGGTGCAAAGGATTACAAAGCGATGACAGCTCTTAGACCCTAATTGTTAGGTATAGGAGAGCAAAGCCATGAAGAAAAAAATATTCATATTGCTGATTATAGCGATACAGTTGGCAATGTGCTTTTCCTTGGCTGCAGCGGCGGCAGACGTCGGCGTTGTTGGGTACACGATGGAGGCTTCGGCCTCCGTCGTGAAGGCCGGGGATAGTTTTACGGTGACGATCAGTCTCAGCGAGAACGCCGGTTTTAAAGCCGCAACTGTTGCGATAGGGTACGATTCGTCCGAGTTCACATACGTCGGCTACTCCGACGGTTCGTTCAGCGACCTTATTGTTAACAAGCAGACCGAGGGTACTGTGAAGGTTACTGTCGGAAATATGCTTAACGCTATGACGAATTTTGACGCCGCCCCCACGTACAGCGGCACCGGTACGGTTGCCGTGCTGACGTTCAAGGCGGTCGATCACTTCGAAGGCAGCGGTAGCTTTGAGTTGTCTGCTGGTTCGGGAGATGTTTACACCACAAGTGCGGATTTCTCTTACAGCGTAAGCGGAGATTCCGTTACGGTTGTATCGTATGACCCCGCCACGCACGTGCATGACGTGGAGATTATTCCCGGCAAGGCAGCGACCTGCACCGAGAAAGGTCTGACTGACGGCGAGAAGTGCAAGGTTTGCGGCGTGATTACAAAGCAGCAGACCGAAATTCCTGCGACAGGTCATGACGAAGAAACCATTCCCGGCAAGGCAGCGACCTGTACCGAGAAGGGCTTGACTGAAGGTAAGAAGTGCAAGAAATGCGGCAAGATTATTGTCGAGCAGAAGGAAATTCCGGCTTCTCACAAAGTGATTACCGTCTTTGGCACGGCAGCCACCTGTACCGAGACGGGCTTGACCGACGGCAGTAAGTGCAGCGTTTGCGGCGAGGTGTTCTCATTGCAGACTGTTATCCCGGCAAAGGGACATACCGAGGTGGTGACGCCCGGCAAGGCTGCTACATGCGCCGAGACGGGGTTGACCGAGGGCAAAAAATGCTCTTCGTGCGGCCTTGTGATCGTAGCTCAGCAGACAATTCCTACTACCGGTCACACGGAGGTTACCATTCCCGGTAAGGCAGCCACCTGCACCGAGGCAGGTCTGACCGATGGTAAGCAGTGTAGCGTTTGCGGCAAAGTTACTGTGACTCAGAATGTCATTCACGCTAAGGGACATACCGAGGTTGTGACGCCGGGTAAGGCTGCCACATGCACTGAGACTGGTATGTCCGACGGTAAGACGTGCAGCGTCTGTGGCGCGGTTATTGCGACACAGCAGGAAACGCCTGCGACGGGGCACGTCGAGGAGATAATTCCCGGCAAGGCAGCGACATGCACAGAGTCCGGACTTACAGACGGAAAGAAGTGCAAGGTCTGTGGTGTTGTCATAGCAGAGCAGACAGAGATTGCTCCCACGGGGCATTCGTTCGGCGAATGGTCTGTGACCAAGGCCGCAACAACTAAGGCTGTCGGCGAAGAGAGCCGCACCTGCAGTGCATGCGGAGCGGTCGAGACACGCGAGATTCCCATGCTTGAGTCCAACACAGTGCGCGTGATTATTATCGTTTGCGCGGCTGTCGTAGTGGTTGCAATCGTGGCAGTCGGCGTGGTCACGCTTATCCGTAAAAAGAAGCACTGATTTAACCGGTGTAATGCTACTGGCTCCGGTCAAATGCGAAAGCATTTGACCGGGGCGCTTTTTTTCGTGTAGCAGAGCGGATTAGGGGCGGTAAGTCCATATATTGATGCAACGCACTGGCGCTATAGCGGTAGGATTCGCGTCGGCAAGAGGATTAGACCGGTCTTAGCGGCTTGTGCAGAAATGTGGTGGATACAGGTAGTGGAGCTGGCCTTGATGCCGTTGTTGGCAGTAAAGCGAGCTTTCAGAGTGTTTGTTGGTTTTGACTGTGTTAGCCGCACACGACATTGAGACTGTGGCGGCCAAAAATGGTATAGGGGGGGACAGTGCGTGGTTGCTGTAGGGGGGAGCTGGCGATGTGTATGGGGCTTGTAGGGGCGTTGTGCTGACCGTGTAGGAGCGGTGCGTGCGGTTGGTATAGGGCGATGTGTAAGAGTTGTACAGACGGTATGGAGTTAGGTGGACGGGCGGTGAGGGGAGTTAGGAGGCGGGGACTTCATGACCATTAAAGACATACTAAAAGACCATGTGCTTGTGACGCTCATGGCGCGCGGTGATACACGTTGTCGCGTGGCATGTAAGAACGTTCGCTTTGATGTGACAGAACCGTATTGTTATGTGCAATCGGAAGTCTCCTCTTATGGGGTGACTGACGATTGCTTATAGGAAGGGAACAATGGCTTCACGGCAATAGCCATGGTGGCTGGCTGTTAGCTCTGTGCGAACTTTATGGTTATGTCGGTGACGCCTGTGGAACACGTGCTCCGTGGGCAGTGTTGCGGTGACGCCTGCGGAACACGTGCTCCACGTGCAGTGTCGCGGAGCGTTGCGGTGTTAGCTGTGCGGTGGCGCAGCAGTGCGGTGGTGCTCTGCCGCTACGATGGAAGACCACGCCGCGAAGAATCTCCTTGGGCGCTCCAAGGTGAGCCCGCTGCGTCGAGCTTAAGTATGTATCGAGCGTAAATGTTTCAGTAAATGTGATCGATGGCCACGGTACAATTTTGAGATACACGACTCGATGCTCTCACTGCGTGCAATATTCGACTCGCTTCTCGCCGGGAACAAATAGTTTTTACACGGCCGTTCCGGCGCACGATCATTAGCGTTAAAGTCGAGTGTGAATGGTGAGAATACTTTCATGAAAAATGGACGTATGTGTTGACATTTAATATTGATATTCTTATGCTTAAGGTGAAGTGTACCCTCACAGTAGCTGACGCAAATTTTTTGCCGGTTGAATTTAACGGTACGGAATATAATCATCAGAACAAACGGTCGGCACGCCGGAATAGCGTAAAAACGTTGATGTGAGTTGCACTTATTTTTGTCGTGCGGCGGTGGCAGAAGGGAATACCTCCTGCACCCCAACCAAACACAACTTGCAAGAACCCCCGCCGGGAATTGATTCCCGGCGGGGGTTCTGCGTTTGTGGCGGCGCGCATGAATTCAGGCTTGGTGCAATGCGGTTAATCAAAAACGAATTAAATTGAATCGACCAGAACCAAACCAGAACCAAACCAAATCAAAAGGGTTCAGAACGCGTCGAAACGCGCTGAATTTTATGCACAAGTGTCCTATAAGAGCGAACAGAATCAAAACAAATCTAGTTCTATATTTTTACCACGATTTTTGAGAAAGTTCTATATTTTGCGTCGATTTATGCGGTAAAATTTTAGTACGACAAAAATCAAAAAGTCAAAATTTCGAGTCAAAATTCAGAACGTCGACGGCAAAATCACGTAAAAAATAGTACGAAAACAGTAAAAATCACGTAAAAAGCAGTACGAAACCGAAAAAGCGAGGTCAAAAAGCTGAAAAACGCCCATAAAACGTGCAAAATAAAACAAGACCGTCGGACAGACGGCCTTGTGGTTGCGGCGGAATCTCGGTGATGTTGTGAGGGCGTGCAGATTGGCGGCTTTGGGGCGGGATTCACGTTTATGCATTGAATATTCATTTTGTGATGGTGTGCTCTTTCAGTTGAGATGTTCGGTGGGATTCGTGTTTTGCGGAGGTTTATTTTCCGGTGCGGCGAGTCAAGCGACTTATGTGGCTTGGGGTTGCGGGTTGATTTTGAGCTGCGGGCGATTTGCCTTGCAGGTTTGGAGCGTGGGCTTGCAGAGAAGTTTCGAGTGGCAGTGTGGCTGTGGTGGGGGTGGTTTGTTGCTCAAAGGTGTTGCTTGTGTGACAAACCCTCCGTCGCCTTCGGCAACAGTTTCCTTTGTAAAAGGGAGCCAGCGGCCTGTTGTTAATGCGCGGACGGCATTCGGTGTGCTGACAGCGTTCGGTGCGCTACGGCCTCGAGCGCACCGACTACTGAAACCTGCGCCTCATCTGATTGGCCGACAAGTGCAAAAATCCGAGTCCTATCCGATTCGCTGATAAGCGCCAAAGTGTCAACCACTCTCTGAACTCTTCCCGGAACTTGCCTGGACAAACAAACCCCCGGAAGGCCTTTGCCTTCCGGGGGTAATGCTTCAAAAAATTCGAACATTCAATTAATTAGCAAGCTGTATCGTTTCGGCCTCGGAGACCGCTATTCGCGAGATGTCTGCACCGACGCCGCGGAGCTTGCCGACGATGTCGTAGTAGCCGCGGTCGAGAGTTTCCTCGATGTCGTCGAGGGTGGTGACACCGGTGGCGGCGAGCCCGGCGATTATGAGTGCGGCACCTGCTCTCAGGTCGACAGAGGTGACTATCGCGCCCTTGAGCTGCTCAGCGCCGACTATCGTCGCGGTCTTGCCCTCGAGGGTTGCGTGCGCGCCCATCTTGCGCAGCTGGTCAAGATAGCGGAAACGATTGTCCCATATGCCTTCGGTGACGGTGCTGATGCCCTCGGCCTTACACATAAGCGCGGCGAACTGGGGCTGCATGTCGGTCGGGAAGCCGGGATAGGGAAGCGTCTTGAGCGCGGTGCGGTTTACGTGGCCGTTGGAGGACACGGATATGTAATCGTCATGCTCCTCAACGCAAACGCCCATTTCACTGAGCTTTGCGGAGATGCTCTCGACGTGCTTCGGAATGACGTTGCGGACGTTGAGTCTTCCACCGGTCGCGGCGACGGCGGCCATGTAGGTGCCGGCCTCGATCATGTCGGGGATTATGGCATACTCGCAGCCGTGCAGCTCGCGGACGCCCTTGATTTTTATCGTGGTTGTTCCTGCGCCGTAGATCTCAGCGCCGCAGGTGTTGAGGAAGTTTGCAAGGTCGACGATGTGCGGCTCGCGCGCGGCGTTATCAAGAATGGTCGTGCCCTCTGCCATGACGGACGCCAGCATTATGTTGCAGGTCGCACCGACGGAGCAGACGTCGAAGTAGATCGTTGTGCCGTGAAGAGGGCCGTCAGTGCCGAGGCAGATGTAGCCGCCCTCGCTCTGCTCGACTGCGCCGAGCGCCTCGAAGCCCTTTATGTGCTGGTCGATGGGGCGCGACACAAAGTCACAGCCGCCCGGCCAACCCACCCTTGCGGAGCCGAAGCGACCAAGCTCGGCCCCGAGAAGATATGTGGAGGCACGCATCTTACTTGCAAGGTTATAGGGGGAGGTACCGCCGACGACATGCGCTGTGTCGATTTCAGCGGTAGTTTTATTCAAAAGGCGTACGCTCGCGCCCATTGAACGGAGAATATCCAGCGTGGTGTTGATGTCGCTGACGGGGGGCAGATTCTCGATGACGCATCTGTCGCCCGTGAGCACCGTGGCGAAAAGGATAGGAAGGGCGGCATTCTTCATGCCGTCAACATATATATCGCCGTAGAGCTTATTACCGCCGTTGATAACGATTTTTTCCATGATATATATCCACGCCGCGGCAGGAGCCGGGCTGTTCCTTTACACAGATTATTTGAGAGCCTTTCACACGTCATTTTGATGTGTTCACGCACTTGAAAGGATAAAAACACCCAAAAATCACATACGACAATTGGGGGTGACTATATTATATCATACTACGTCAAAAAATGAAATAGTTTTTTAAAAAATAATTAAGAAAAAATGTACGAAATTTTAACATAATAATTATGCAAAATGCCCTCATCGTCATTATATGCGATGAAGGTCTCTTTTGCGACAACACCCGCCGACGGCGCTCGTGTGACTGCCGGATAATTTTCGGGGCAGCGCCGCATGCTTCCTATGACTATGTTGTCCGATGGTACGTGCAGCGGTACGTTCAGCGAAACGCGCGGTGGTGCGCGGCGGAGCGAAAAGGCAGCCCCCGCGGCCGTCGGTTCTGACGCGGCTGCGGGGGCTGCCTTCATTATTTCAGTTATTGCGCGGCGTTTGTCGCAAGCGATTTGTAGTAGGCTACGGCGAGGTCGGTGACCATGCCGTAGCTGCGGACACCGGGGGTTCCCTGAATCTTGAGGTAGGTGTCATTGACGGCTCCGCTGACGGTGGCCGCGACGTTGTGGCGGTATTTCTCAAAGAACTTCGAGTAGGCGTACAGCTCGTATTTCACGTTGAGCGCCAGCTTGCCGTTGACCTCGCTGTACATGTCGGGGCTCGCGGAGTAGAGCGAGTTGCGGACGTATTCGTACATGTTGAGGTAGCCGCAGTAGCGGATGTACGGATCGTCGCTCGCGGTGCAGACGAGGAAGGCCATGAAGTTTGCCTCGTCCTCACGGGCGATGCCGCGCTGGTGCGCCAGCTCGTGCGCCGCGGTGTAGACAACACTGTAATCTGGGAAATTGACGTTGATATTGGCCTCGCCGGTGAAGTAGGAATAGACACCGGTTATGTGTGTGTAGGACCAGAGCTCGCTGTTGACCACGGGCTTGACCCGACTGTCGAGTCGCTGTACGAAGCTGTACGAATCGGAGACCTTGTCGTAAGCCTCGAGCAGCTTGTCGTTCATTTCGTTGAGCGAAAAGGGCATGACGGAGAAGTTCTGGTAGCGGAAAGTGACCTCCTTGGCCGCATCGTTGACCTGCTCGACGAGCACCTCGGCGGTGTATTTCAGCTCGTCGGCGGCCACGTCGCGGCGCTCGATGCCCAGCTTCCGGTCGAGCGTTTTGCCGAAGTACCCGGTGCCGAAGCCCCACACCATTATTGTGAACAGCAGCGACACCACCGACAGCAGCATGCCGAGATACACCAGCGTGTTGTGCCAGCTGTCGCTGTATTTGCGCACCGCCGTGCGTATCAGAAAGAACAGTATGACGGGCAAAAACAGCACCAGCGCCTCGGCCAGTGAGCAGGGCAGCCAGTTGGTCAGGTGCGCGAGCGTCGCGCGGACCACAGAGCCGGGGTAGCGTGACATGAAGTCGGCGAAGGCGGTGCTCCTTGTGGCGATGAAGTAAATTATCGCGCTGACGCCCGCCAGGGCGAACAGAATCTTGCTTATCAGCGGCAGGTGGCGCACGACGGGTTTTGGTTCATCCTCGAGCGCGGCTGTGCCGTCGGGAGCCGGGGGCGCAGGCGGTGCGGCGTCGACGTTCGGAGGTGTTTCATCGGAGGGGGGTGCACCGGAGATTGCAACGGCCGGAGTCACATCCGGCGGCGTTTCGTCTTGCGGCGGAGACTCTTTTTGCACCGATTCAGCGGCGAGCGCTTCGGCCTGCGGCGGGGGCGCTTTTTGCATGGCTTCGGTGTGCAGTGACTCGCCCTGCGGCGAGTCGAGAGGTTTATTCTTTTCTTCCATGACTGTTCATCCTTTCAGAGGAAATTCCGGGAACACACGCTCGCAGAGCGTGCGCATGTCGTCCGGCAGCGGGGCGGCGAGGCTCAGCGCCTCGCCTGTGACGGGGTGTAAGAACTCAAGCCCGGCTGCGTGCAGAGCCTGACGGGCGATGAGATTTGATTCGGAGCCGTAGAGGTCGTCGCCGCATATGGGCGTTCCGAGCACGGAGGAGAGATGCACGCGTATCTGGTGCGTCCGCCCCGTGCGGGGGCAGACCTCGAGCAGCGCGTGCCCGGAGCCTGACGCGAGAACGCGGTAGTCGGTCAGCGCAAGCTCGGAGCCCGGCGCGCCGGGCTCACAGGTCTCGCGCACGATTATGCTGTCCGCCGTCCGACGGATGCCGGTTTCGATGCTGCCCTGCGGCAGAGCCGGGACGCCGTCGGTCACTGCTATGTAGCGCTTGTGAAAGCCGCCCGACTGCATGAGTCTGTTGAGTTGGCAGGAGGCGTATTTGGTCGCCGCAACGGTGACAAGACCGCTCGTGTTGCGGTCGAGCCGACTGACCGGGCGGAAAATGTAGGGCTCGGCGTCGTCGCGGTGGATATAGGCCAGCGCGTTGGCTAGCGTGTCGTCGTAGTGATCATGAGAGGGGTGGGTCGGCATGTGCGGCGGCTTGTTAGCGACGGTGAGATATTCGTCGCTGTACACGATTCCGATATCGAGCGGCACCGGCCTCACCTTGGCCTCCGACTCGGAAGGGAAGTCCGCGAGAGTGACAATATCGCCCTCGTTCAGCACGCGGCGCACCGTCACGCGTTCGCCGTTGACGAGAATTCCGCGCTCGTCGCATTTAAGGCGGGCGAGCAGTCGGGAGGAGATGTGCAGTTTTTGACGCATCAGCTCACGCAGCATGCGCCCCGAATATTCTTCGCTGACAACTATCTCCATAATCGGCCTCCTGAAATTCTTTCATTTATAGTATAGCACTTCCGGGTGACGTTTACAAGACAGCTTTCTGAATTTTTTATACTTATGTACAAATAATCGTTGACTTGCGGAGAAAATTGTGGTATACTATATTGATAAAATTAACATGGAGGTACTGTAAATGAGCGAAGAGGGACGCCGCAAGGTCAGCGGCAAGTATCTTGAATATAAAGGTAAGCCGCTTGTGCGGGAGGGAAACACCATCTGCTACGGCGACATGTCCGAGAAATGTATTCTGATAATGGAGATAATGTCCTACAAGGACGAGGGCGAGCACCACGTGCCGGATAAGATACTTATTCAGGTCATCGACTCAAACGATCCCAACAAAATTATCAAGCAGGGCTCGAAGTCCGGGCTCTATGACGCCTTCTCAATGGGGCTTATATGGCTGGAAATGGCGCTGAAGTGAGGGCGAACACACCAACCGGAAAAACAGAGGAACACGCCGTGTTCCTCTGTTTTTTGTCTGTGACAAAAGCGCAAAAAGGGGTTAACAAGCAAATGCGAAAGTGCTATAATAAACGCTAATGTGACAATTAAGATGAGTAAATTAAGAATTAATATTGAATGCAACGTTGCAAGCAGAACGCTTTAATGTGCCCGAAAAAGGGGAAAATAGAACTCAATATACTGATACCGGCGCTTGTTCTGATAGTCGGCTCGGCTATGCTTGTCTGGGAGGCGCATGTGGCCAACCGCGAGAGCGTTTACACAAAGGTGGAGCTCAACGCGGTCAGCTACCCGAACCGCATGATTGCCGACATTGAGCGCAGCGTCGCCATAACGGACACGCTCGAGCAGATAGTGATAAGTGAGAACGGACGCGTCGACAGCTTCGGGACGATCGCCGAGAATATGTTTGAGGATTTCGTCCAGATCATACAGCCGGCACCCGGCGGGGTGGCGACCGAAATTTATCCCACGGAAGGTAATGAGACGGGCAAGATAGGCCTGTTCGGCGACGGCTACCGCGCCGAGTTCCAGCGCTATGCCAAGGAGCATAATGAAACTGTCATGCAGGGGCCGTTCACACTCCGGCAGGGTGGGCGCGGGATCGCAGTCCGCAACCCGGTTTTTCTCGATGACAGTACCGGCGAGACGGTATTCCGGGGCTTTACCGTCGTCATTATCCGTGTGCCGAAGCTGTTCGGGACGTCGGTGCAGATGCTCGGTCAGTTCGGCTACGATTATCGCCTGTCGCGCACCGAGCTGCCGATCTCGACCGAATATGTCCCCGTCTATTGCACCATTTCAGGCTTGGTAAAGCCGGTCGTTCACGAATTAGGCCTACTGCACCGACGAGACAATTCTTTTTGCAAACGACGAGATGGTTCGCCTCGCCGGCAGCCGCGACCTTGACGACTTCATGAGCTTCACGGGGCGTCGCTTTTGCAGTCTCATTCGCCCCGACGAGCGCGAGAGTATCGAGCGCAGCATCTGGCAGCAGATAAACCCGCACAGCGACGGCTCGAACGACTATGTCCGCTTTCATTTCGCTATGAAGGACGGCTCCTACCGCGACGTGCTTGACCACGGTCGCATCGTCGACAGCACCTACTACGGCCGCGTTTTCTATGTACTCATTATGGACAGCGTGTTTATCAAGAGCCGCTACGAGGAGCAGCGCTACCCGGCTTTGTGTGATAATTTACACATAAAACGCCGCCCGGCCGTCGAAAAATAGACAAATCGCACCTTGACAAGTGCGACAGAAAGAGTTATAATACAGTTAGAAATTGTGAAAGGACAGGGCAGAGGCTATGCTGATAATTATCTCCCGATTTTATTATTACCATCAAAGCGGCCTTTCTGTTCTCTGCTCGTGATCGGATGCGTCTCTGATGGTTGTTTTGCCGTCCCGAAACGCAGGTCAACCGGAAATATAGAAAGCCCGCTGGAAATCCCGAAGGATATGCCCGCGGGCTTTCCTTTTTGCAGGCTGAAAGTGAGGAAAAACAATGGACGAATTGCAAAAAGCAAGACAGGTTATAGACAGAGTCGACCGCGAGATGGCGGCGCTGTTTGCCGAGCGCATGCAGGCCGCAGCTGTCATCGCGGCGTATAAAGAGGAGCATGGGCTGCCTATTGAGGACAGAGTCCGCGAGGAGCAGCTGCTCGAGCGCAACTCGGCGCTTGTCCCGCCCGCCTACCGTCCCTACTATAAGGGGCTGCTCACCGAGATGATGACGCAATCGAAAAACTATCAGCGCCTGCTTATCGGCGGTGCGGGCGTGGCTTACAGCGGCGCGCCGGGCGCGTTTGCGCACGTCGCGGCCATGCGCATTTTCGGCGACTGCAAGACCGTCGCCTGCCCCGACTTCACGACGGCCTACCGCCGGGTCGAGAGCGGCGAGTGCAGCTGCGTCGTGCTGCCCATCGAGAACAGCTACGCAGGCGACGTGGGGCAGGTTATGGATCTCGCATATCACGGCTCGCTGTCGGTGAGCGGTATATACGACCTGCCGCTCTCGCAGTGCCTGCTTGCAAAGCCGGGCGTCGGCATCGACGAGATACGCGAGGTCGTCAGTCACCCGCAGGCGCTGTCGCAGTGCCGCCCCTACCTCAAAAAGCACGGCTGGATACAGACGACGGCCGTCAACACGGCGCTTGCGGCGCAGGCGGTTGCCGAGGGCGAGCGGCGCGAGGTCGCCGTCATCGCGGCGTACGAGACCGCGGCGCTCTACGGGCTGGTTGTCCTTGAGAACGACATCAACGAGCAGCGCACCAACACCACGCGCTTCGCCGTTTTCACGCCCGCGCCCTGCGAGATCGGGGCGGGCGACGGGCATTTCGTCCTGCTTTTCAGCTGCAAAAACAGTCCCGGCTCGCTCGGCGACGCCATTTCGGTCATCAGCCGTCACGACTACAACCTGAAATGCCTCAAGAGCCACCCGACGGGACTTGAAAACTGGGAATACTATTTTTACGCCGAAGGCGAGGGCAACCTCGGCACCGAGGGCGGACGCGACATGCTGCGCGAGCTTGGAGACGTGTGCAGCAGCGTCCGCGTGCTCGGCAGCTTCGGCGGCGAGCGGATACTTGAGAGAGGGGAGGACAGATAATGCCGACACTTACAATGAACCTCGGCGAGCGCGCCTACCCCATCACAGTCGAGCACGGCGCGCTCCGCCGTGCAGGCGAGCTTATGAACCTTAACCGCCGCGTGCTGATACTGACCGATTCCGGTGTCCCGGCGGCGTATGCCGAGGCGGTCGCGCGCGCGTGCGCCGAGCCGCACATACTGACGCTCGAGCCGGGCGAGCAGAACAAATGTCCCGAGCGACTGTTCGAGGTGCTTCGCGTCATGGTCGAGGCCGGGTTCGGGCGCGGGGACTGCTTGGTGGCGGTCGGCGGCGGTGTCATCGGCGACCTCGGCGGCTTCGCCGCGGCAACGTATATGCGCGGGATAACGTTTTACAATGTCCCGACGACGCTGCTATCCGAGGTCGATTCCTCGGTCGGCGGCAAGGTGGCGGTCGACTTCTGCGGGTACAAAAATATAGTCGGGACGTTTTATCAGCCCGCGGGCGTGCTCATTGATCCCGATGTGATCGAGACGCTCGACCGCCGCCAGTTCGGGTGCGGCATGGCCGAGATAATCAAATTGTTCGCGACGCATGACCGCGACATGTTCGAGCGGCTGGAGGACAGGCGCGCGTCCGTGTCGGCGGTCGAGTTGATTTCGGCGGCGCTTAAGATAAAAATGCACGTCGTCGAGGCGGACGAGCGCGAGAGCGGACTGCGCCGCGTGCTGAATTTCGGGCACACTGTCGGTCACGCAGTGGAGGCGATAAGCGCCGACGACCCGTTCCCGCTGCTGCACGGCGAGTGCGTCGGCCTCGGAATGCTGGCGCTGACCGAGGGCGATGTCCGTCGCCGCATCGAGCGCCTTCTGCACCGCTACGATTTGCCGACGGCCTTCCGTTGCGAGCGCGGGCAGCTGCGCCGCGCGATACTGCACGACAAAAAAGCCGCCGGGGACGGCATTGTGACCGTCCGCGTGCCCGAGATAGGGCGGTTTGTATTCGAGCACATGAGTGCCGACGAAATAATTGAGAGGAGCGGGGAGGTAATATCGCTGTCATGAAAAATGTTTACGGAAATGCGCTGACGCTGACGCTTTTCGGCGAGAGCCATGGGGCCGCAGTCGGCGCCGTGCTTGACGGACTGGCGCCGGGGATTCCGGTCGACGAGGCTGTCATCGCGCGCGAGCTGACGCGCCGCCGCCCCGCCGACGCTACTGCGACCGCCCGTCGCGAGCCGGACAATTTTGCAATAGAAAGCGGCGTTTTCGGCGGCTTTACGACCGGAACCCCGCTCTGCATACTCATTCCCAACACCGAACAGCACAGCGCGGATTATTCCGGCGTGGTCGGACGCGCGCGTCCGGCGCACTGCGACTACCCCGCGCACTGCAAGTACCGCGGCTTTGAGGATTACCGCGGCGGCGGTCACTTCAGCGGGCGACTGACGGCGGCGCTTGTCGCCGCTGGGGCAGTCGTCGGCGAGGCGCTGCGCCGAAAGAATATAATTATAGGAACACATCTGCTCCGCTGTGCCGGGGTTGGCGACCGCGCCTTTGATTTTTCGCGCATTGGCGACGAGCTCGCCGCGCTGCGCGTCGCGGCACATCCCACGCTCTCGGACGAGGCGTGGGAGCACATGCGCGAGGCTATACTTCGCGCCGGTGCCGAGGGCGACAGTGTCGGCGGCGTCGCCGAGACAGTCGTCACGGGGCTTGAGGCCGGGCTCGGCGAGCCGTGGTTTGACACGGTCGAGAGTCTGCTTTCACACGGGCTTTTCTCGGTGCCCGCCGTCAAGGGCGTTGAGTTCGGCGACGGCTTCGCGCTCGCCGACATGCGCGGCAGCGAGGCGAACGACCCCTACCGCGTCGAGAACGGCAAAATAACGACGCGCACCAACCGCATGGGCGGCATCGGTGGCGGCATTACCAACGGAATGCCGCTGATCTTCCGGTGCGCGATAAAGCCCACGCCGTCAATATCACGCGAGCAGGAGACGGTCGACTTTGTACGCGGTGAGAACGTAAGTCTGCGCGTGCGCGGGCGGCACGATCCCTGCATAGCGCCGCGCGCCTGCCCTGTCATCGACGCCGTGACGGCGCTGACGGTGGCCGATATTATGGTCATGCACGTCGGCACGGACGCGCTGGCGTGAGGAGGCAATCGCATGAGCACAGAAAAGCCTTGCAGTGTGGTGCAAAGCGGCTCAACGTCATCGGCAAAAAGCGCCGCGCCTGCCTCGAATAAAGGCGTCAAACCGGCACCAAATAAAACCTCCGAACCGGCCACGGCTGAATGCTTCGCCCCAATGGAATACGGCCTTATAGGCGAGCACCTCGGGCACAGCTTTTCCGTCGAGATACACGCTTCTCTCGGCGACTACGACTACCGCCTGTGTGAGCTCGCGCCGGAGGAGGTCGGCGGCTTTTTGCAGGCGCGCGCCTTCCGCGGGATAAACGTTACCATCCCGTATAAGCAGACAGTCATGCCCTATCTCGACGAGATCGACGCCGCCGCGGTGCGCATTGGCGCCGTCAATACGGTACTCTGCCGCGCAGGCAGGCTTGTCGGCTACAACACCGATTTTTACGGTATGCGCGACCTGATACGCCGCACCGGGATTGACCTGTCGGGGCGCTTCGTCGCCATACTCGGCACGGGCGGGACATCGAGGACGGCGTTGGCCGTTGCGGACTCGCTCGGAGCGGGGAAGATTGTGCGCGTGTCGCGCCACCCCGGCGGCGAGGGTGAGATAAGCTACGATGAGCTGGGCAGCTCCGCCTCGCAGGTGCAGGTGCTCATCAACACCACGCCGCTCGGCATGTTCCCGAAGGAGGACGGCATGGCCGTCGACCCGGCGGATTTTCCGGCGCTCGAGGGGGCGGTGGACGCCGTCTACCATCCGCTGAGAACCAACTTTATCTGCCGCGCCATCGAGCGCGGAGTTCCCGCGGCGGGCGGACTTTACATGCTGGTCTCGCAGGCCGCGCACGCGGCGGCGCTGTTTTTCAATGACAGCTCCGTGACGGATAAGACGGACAGCGTCTTCCGCGCCCTGCTTGGGCGCAAGCAGAACATCGTGCTCGTCGGCATGCCGGGAAGCGGCAAGTCGACGCTCGGGCGGCTGATAAGTGAGCGCCGCGGTTGTGAATTTTTTGACTGTGACAGCCTTTTCGGCGAGCGCTACGGCGTGCTGCCGTGTGACTTTATCACAAAGGAAGGCGAGGACGCCTTCCGGCACGCGGAAAGCTCGCTTCTGCGCGAGCTCGCCGCGAGAAGCGGCTGCGTCATAGCGACGGGAGGCGGCGCGGTCACGCGTCCCGAGAACGTCGCGGCGCTGCGGCGCAACGGACTGATAGTCTTTCTCGACCGTCCGCTCGCTGACATCACCCCGACGCCCGACCGCCCGCTTTCCTGCGACCGCGCCGCGCTCGAGGCGCGCTACCGCGAGCGGCTGCCGCTCTATCGGGCGGCAGCCGGGCTGACGGTCTGCGTGTCCGGAACGCCAGAGGAGACGGCCGCGCGGCTGTGCGCTGCGGTGGACGCGGCCGAGCCGCGCCAATAAAAAACGCAATCGGAGACATTATGGCAAACAAAATTCTGATTCTGAACGGCCCGAATATCAACATGCTCGGTATTCGCGAGCCGGATATATACGGCAGGGGCACGTACGACGACCTCTGCGCACAGATACGTGAGCACGCGCAGGCGCGCGGCGTCACGGTCGATTTTTACCAGTCGAACCACGAGGGCGACATTGTGGGCGCAATCCAGGGCGCGTACGGGAAATACGACGGCATCGTCATCAACCCGGCGGCGTACACGCACACGTCGGTGGCGCTGCTCGACGCGCTCAAGGCGGTCGGAATACCGACGGTCGAGGTGCACATCTCGGATGTGGACGGGCGCGAGGAGTTCCGGCACGTCAGCTATGTGCGGCCGGCCTGCGTCGCCTGCATCAAGGGGCACGGCTTCGCGGGGTACTGCGAGGCGCTCGACCTGTTGCTCGCGCGCGGAGGTGACGCGTGAGAGTCACGATAGAGCCCTGCGTGCCGCTCGGTGCGGTGCGCATACCGGCCTCGAAGAGCATAGCGCACCGCGCTCTTATCGCGGCGGCGCTCACGCCGGGGCGCACTGTCATACACGACCTGCCCGACAACCGCGACGTCAGCGCGACGCTCGACTGTCTGCGGCGTCTGGGGGCGGAGATTGAGGTTTCGGACGGCACGGCGCGCGTGTCGGGTGGGGCGATAGCCGGAGTAATAGCCGGAGGCGGGGCATGTCCCGACAATCCGGCGGATTGCGCCGCCCGGTTGCGCCTCGATTGCGGCACCCGGCGGACTCCGGATTGCATAACTCCGCCGACTCGGGGCTGCGCCGCGCCACTGACTCCGGAACACGCCACCCTTACCCTCGACTGCGGCGAGAGCGGCACGACGCTGCGCTTGCTCATTCCGGTGGCGCTGCTCGGTGCCCGTCCGGTAAAGTTCACCGGGGCCGGACGGCTGTTCGCGCGGCCGCTTTCGGTGTATGAGGCCATCTGCCGCCGCGACGGCCTTATGTGGGAGCGGACGGAGAACAGCGTGACGGTCTGCGGGCCGCTCGGCGCAGGCGACTTTTGTTTTCCCGGCAATATAAGCAGTCAGTTCGTTTCGGGACTGCTGCTCGCGCTGCCGCACGTAGGCGGCGACAGCCGCATACGGCTGACGACTGAGGCGGAGAGCGCATCCTATATCGGCCTGACCCTGCACACCCTGTGCACCTTCGGCTACGACGTGCGCGTAAGCGACGGCGGGTACGAAATTCCCGGCGCTCAGACCGGGGTGACTCCCTGCGCGCTGCGCGTGCCGACGGATCAGTCGGCGGCGGCGTTTTTCGGCGCGCTCGCCACGCTCGGCGGGGAGATAAGCATGACCGGCTTTACCGACGACGGTGCGCAGGGCGACCGCGTCTGGCGGCAGTATATCGGGCAGATTTGCGCCGGTTACTGCGAGCTGTCCGTTACCGACTGCCCCGACCTTGCGCCGGTGCTCATGGCCGTCGCGGCACTTCACGGCGGCGTGACGCTGCGCGGAACGGCGCGCCTGCGCTTCAAGGAAAGCGACCGCGGCGCGGCGATGGCGGAGGAGTTGGCAAAGTTCGGTGTCGCTGTCGATGTCGGGCAGAACGAAATACGTGTCGCCGGGCGCGCCCGGACGCCGGAGGCAGGAACGGTGCTTTGCGCTCACAACGACCACCGCATTGCCATGTCGCTGGCCGCCGTGGCCTGCGCGGTCGGCGGGGTCATCGAGGGCGCTGAATGCGTCGCGAAAAGTCTGCCGGAATTCTGGGATATGCTGACGGCGCTCGGCGTCCCGTTACAGAGGGAGGATTAGTATGCCGCTTAAAATAAAAAATCTTGACAACACCGCCCGCGTCCTCATTGTGGGACTCGGACTTATCGGCGGCAGCTACGCACGTGCGCTGACAAAACAGGGCTTTGCCGTCACCGCAATCACGCTCGGGCAGGCCGACATCGACTACGCGCGGTGCGAGGGTTTTATTTCCGAGGGCTACACCGAGGTCGACCCCGCCGTCGTCGGCGCGGCTGACATTGTGGTGCTGGCGCTCTATCCGCACACGCTGATAAGCTGGGCGGAGCGGTACGCAAAATATTTCACGCCCGGCACGCTTGTCACCGATGTGACGGGCGTCAAGGCGAACATTGCCGACACGCTTCAGCCGCTGATGCCGGAGGGCGTCGAGTTTATCGCGGCGCACCCCATGGCGGGAAGGGAAAAGAGCGGCGTCGAGCACAGCGACGACAGCGTCTTTCACGGTGCAAACTACATCGTCGTACCCACCGGGCGCAACACGCCCGAGGGCATCGCACTCTGCTCGCGGCTCGGCGAGCTGCTCGGATTTCACCGGGTCAGTCAACTGAGCACCGAGGAGCACGACCGCATGATAGCATTTCTCTCGCAGCTGACGCACTGCATCGCCGTGTCGCTTATGTGCGCGACCGACGAGCCGGGGCTCGAGGCCTACACCGGCGATTCCTTCCGCGACCTGACCCGCATTGCCCGCATAAACGACGAGATGTGGAGCGAGCTGTTCCTCTGGAACCGCGACGAGCTGCTTCGTCAGATGAACAAATTCGAGGCGGCGTTCGACCATCTCCGCCGCGCGCTTGCCGACGGCGACCGCGAGGAAATGCGCCGCATGATGCGTCTGTCGGGCGAGCGGCGCGAAAAGTTCGACAAGCCCGTCAAAAAACATAAATAATTATTTCGATAAGAGGTTAAAATACAGTCATGAACATGAAATTTTACAGAAAGCTGCCCATCCCGCAGGAGGTCAAGGCACAGTATCCCGTGACGCCCGAGATGGCGGCGATCAAAAAGGCGCGCGACGAGGAGATCCGCCGCGTATTCTGCGGCGAGAGTGACAAATTCATACTCGTCATAGGCCCCTGCTCGGCAGACAAGAGCGAGCCTGTGCTCGAGTATATCAGCCGCCTCAAGCGCGTGTCCGAGCAGGTGCAGGATAAAATCATCATCATCCCCCGCATATACACCAACAAGCCCCGCACGACGGGTGACGGCTACAAGGGCATGCTGCATCAGCCCGACCCCAACAGCCACCCCGACATGCTGCGCGGTATCGTCGCGATACGCGAGCTTCACATGAGCGCGCTGCGCGATTTCGGCCTCTCGAGCGCCGACGAAATGCTCTATCCTGACAATCACCGCTACCTCTCCGACCTTTTGTCCTACGTCGCGGTCGGCGCGCGCAGTGTCGAGAACCAGCAGCACCGCCTGACCGCGAGCGGGCTTGACATCCCCGTCGGCCTCAAGAACCCGACCGAGGGCGACCTGTCCGTCATGATGAACGCCATCACGGCGGCGCACCACCCGCACACCTTCATCTACCGCGGCTGGGAGGTCGAGAGCACGGGCAACCTGCTGTCCCACGCTATTCTCCGCGGCTACCAGACCACCGACGGCAAGACGGTCTCGAACTACCACTACGAGGATCTCGTCCACCTTGGCGAGCTTTACGCCGTGTCGAAGCTGGAGAATCCCGCCGTCATAATCGATACCAACCACGCAAACTCGGGCAAGAAATACGAGGAGCAGATACGCATAGCTGACGACGTCCTGCACTCCATGCGTCAGAACGCCGACATCCGCCGTCTGTGCAAGGGACTTATGATTGAGAGCTATCTTGTCGACGGCTGTCAGAAGGTCGACGGCGGCGTGTTCGGTCAGTCGATAACGGACCCCTGCCTCGGCTGGGAAAAGACCGAAAAGCTCATTTTTAACATCGCAGATAAGCTTTAAAACGGAGGTGGCGGCATGTGTACGGCAGTCACGTATAAAACGCGCGATTTCTACATGGGTCGGACGCTGGATTATGAATTTTCCTACGGCGAGCAGATAACGGTCATGCCGCGCCGTTACCCGCTGAAATTCTGTCACGGCGGGGAGAGCAGGGAGCACTATGCCGTGATCGGCATGGCGCACGTGGCCGACGGCTACCCGCTCTACTACGACGCCGTCAACGAAAAGGGGCTCGGCATGGCCGGGCTGAACTTTGTCGGAAACGCCGTCTACCGCGTCCACGAGCCGGGACGGCTCAACGTGGCGCAATACGAGTTTATCCCATTTGTGCTCAGCCGCTGCGCGACGGTCGCCGAGGTGCGCGAGCTGCTCGGTACGCTCAACCTGACCGGCGCGCCGTTCGGCGGGCGCTACCCGGCGGCCGAGCTACACTGGCTTATCGCCGACGCGAGCGGCGCGATAGTGGTCGAGTCGGCGCGCGAGGGGCTGCATGTTTACGACAACCCCGTCGGCGTGCTGGCCAACAACCCGCCCTTCGACTGGCATATGACCAACCTTTCTAATTTCATGTCGCTCTCGACGCGGCAGCCCGTGAGTTCCTTCGCGCCGGATGCGCCGCTCAGTGCGTACAGCCGCGGCATGGGCGCGCTCGGACTGCCGGGCGACGTTTCGTCGGCGTCAAGATTTGTGCGGGCGGCGTTTGTCCGCGCAAACTCGCGCTCGGACGACACGGAGGAGGCGAGCGTGAGTCAGCTGTTCCACATTTTCGGGACGGTTGAGCAGGTGAGAGGGGTCTGCGAGGTCGCGCCGGGCAAGTTTGAGGTAACCATATACACCGGCCTCTGGAATGCAAGCCGCGGCATCTATTACTACACTACCTACGAGGACAGCCGCCGCCGCGCCGTTGACATGCACGCGGACGACCTCGACGGCGTCACCCTCTGCCTGCACCAGCTTGTAATAGACTCTGCGCCGTCGTACGTCGCCGCCGCAAGCGCGGCCGCAACCCGAGATTGAAAAGCGCCGCGCGGCATGGTATAATAGCATGTGACGGCGCGAGTCGCCGATAATTCCACACAGGAGAGTGCGCATGCCGAACTTTACCAAGAAGGCAATCAAGGAATCGTTTCTCAAGCTGCTCAGCGAGAAGCCGCTGTCGCAGATCAGCGTTCGCATGATAGTGGAGGATTGCAGCATCAACCGCAATTCGTTTTACTATCACTACCAGGATATACTCGCCCTGATTGAGGAGATAGTGCGCGATCAGGTCGACGCGCTTGTCGCGGCCTACCCGACGGTGGAGTCGCTGGATGAGTGCGTTACATACATGTTCGACTACGCCGTCAAAAACAAAAAGGCCATACGCAACATATACAATTCCGCCAACCGCGACATATACGAGCGCAACCTCATGAAAATATGCGATTATGTCGTCGGCAGCTACCTCGACACGGCCTTCTCGGACGTTGACGTCACCGAGGCGGATCGCCAGACCATAATTCTTTTCTTCAAGTGCGAGATTTTCGGGCTGTCGTTCGCCTGGATGATGGGCGGCATGAAGGACTACGCCATCGACGAAATACATCGCATCACCAGCGTCTGCCGCGGGCTTTCCGACGACCTCATTCGTCGTATCCGCGAGCGCGAGGCGCAGAACTGAACAGAGGCATCCCCGCGCAACTCCCGAGTGGCGCACCGAAGCCTACATAAAAAAGCGACGCCGCGCAGGCGTCGCTTTTTGCGCCGATAAGTCAGACACTCCGCCCCGGAGTGTTTGTTTTTTTCGTCATATTTCACAAAAATTCTTGACCGTAGCGTTGCTACAGCCTGCGGATTTTTGTTTCATCTGACGAAAAATCTGACTGCGCAATTGCGCCATCGGAATTACGCGGTGAAGCCTTAAATGAAATTTTCACGGGCGGTCGCAGGTGGCCGCGTACTTATTCTGATGCTGACCGTTTTGCTGATGATTCCGGCGGTGCTCGGCATGATAGGTGCCCGGATAAACTACGACATGCTTGACTACCTGCCGGACGATATGGACACCGTCCGCGGGCAGGAGGAGCTGCTCGAGGACTTCGGCAAGGGCGCGTTTTCGTTCATAATTGTCGAGGATATGCCGCAGAAGGACGTCGCCGCGCTGACGGACGAGATACGCGCCGTCGACCACGTCGGGACGGTGCTGTGGTTCAATTCGCTCGCCGACATATCCATCCCGATGGAGCTTCTGCCGGACGAAATTTACGATGCCTTCAACACCGACCATTCCACCATGATCGCCGTTTTCTTCGACAGCGCGACCTCGGCGGACGTCACCATGGACGCCATACGCGAGATACGCTCGGTCGCGGGCAAGCAGTGCTTTGTGTCGGGCATGTCGGCGCTGGTGACTGACCTCAAGGATCTCTGCGAGGCGGAGGAGCCGATATACGTTGCGATTGCCGTGGCGCCGGCTGCCGCAGGCGGGGTATCTTTTTTGAAAATCGAACGCGCTTCACAAACGTCCTTCTGCCGTTCCGAATGGACACCGAACGCAAAGCAAACCCGCTCCATGACCGCCGCAGGCGGGGTACATTATCCGCGACAGCGCACCGGACGCGAAGCAGGGCGGTGCTGAACCATCGTGTGATTCCGCACCGCCCGCACCTAAACGCCTAAAGCCGTCCATCCCAGTGTCCTACAGACTTTAACCCGTCCTTTTTCGAAAGTTTTGCGGGGCCTCGGGGGCTTTTTCAAAAGCCGCCCGAGCGGGGTTCGGGGCTGGCCCCGAGAACAAGCGGTCTTCGCCTACTTTATCCCGTCCGCCATCCCCTTTTTTGAAAGTTTTTGCGGGTTCCAAGGGAGCTTTTTTCAAAAAGCTCCCTTGGCGGGGTTCGGGGCTGGCCCCGAGACGCGTTCCTGGGTGTCTGGGGCGGCGCCCCGGATTTATCGTTTGCTCCCGTTCTCGAGAACCATTTGCATGTAGGGGAGGGTTTCGTAGCCCATGCGGCGGTAGAGGGCTTGCGCGCGCTCGTTGTCGGGCTCGACCTCGAGGCGATAGCGCGCGGCGGGTAGATTTTTGTGCATCCAGTCGAAGAACATGCTTCCGATTCCGTGGCTGCGGTACTCTTTTCGGACGTACAGCTCGTCTATCCAGATAACGAGTCCGCCGCCCTCCTGCGAGAATGTTTTGGTCAGCAGCGCGTACCCGACCGGTTTGTCGTTGTCGACGAAAAAGTAGCAGTCGAGGTACACATCCGAGCGCATAAGCTCGTCGAAGGCGCGCGAGTAGTAGTCGTGGTCAATATCGTGCATGACAGCGGGGGAGTTGTAAAATTCCTCGACCATCAGGAGAAAATCGTCACGATCCTGCGGGCGGATGCGCCGTATTTCGATTTTGGGGTTGTTCATTTGGGTTATCCTCCTTCGGATTTGTGAAATATAACCTCTATATTATACCACACCCCCGGTGGAATGTCAAATCTTCATTCAGCCGTTGACAATTCGACGCGGTTGTGATAGAATATCGCCAGAAAGTTATGGAGGCAAGTTCAGTGAAAAGATTTATAATAAGATCGTTTGCGGCGTCGCTTGCTCTGTGTAGCGTCCTGCTTATGGCAAGCTGCGAGAAAACGCCGAATAACCCGTCCGATACGACGACGAATATATCCGCGTCTGTGTCCGACTCCACATCCGGAAACGAAACGCCCGGAACACCGGCGGCAAAGCTGAATGTCGTCGTCGACGGCAAGGCGCAGCTGGGTATCATCCGCTCGGAAAAAGCCAGCGACGCCATAGTTCAGAGCTGTATTTCACTCAATAAGCGGCTGACTAAGCTGCTCGAGACCACCTTCACAATCAACGACGACTGGATTAAACGCGATACCACGCCCGACCCGGACGCGCCCGAGATACTCGTCGGCGAGACTAACCGCCAGGCGTCCATAGACTTCATCGCCAGCCTGCCCGCGGGCTCCTACGGCATCAGGGTGACAGAGCACCAGATAATCATCGCCGGAACCAATGACTCCATGACCGCCTACGCCCTTTACGACTTCGAGAACAACTACCTGCGCAATAAGGAGTACAAAACCGAGAACGGCTTTGCTATCCCTGTCGGCGATAAGGTGGTGACAGACGAGGCCAAGAGCACGTACGAGGGCATTATGAAATCGATACGCACCGTCATCGCGTCCATAAGCAACCCGCGCAGTCAGAGCGCCGTTGATAAGTTCAACGCCACGCAGGGCGCGGCGACCGACGGTACCTACTTCTACATAATCCTCAAGAACAAGACGGGCGACCTTGAGACCGACGTCATCGTCAAGCGTAAAATGGACGACTGGTCGCTGGTCGCAACGAGCGAGGTGCTCCCGCTCGACCACGCCAACGACATGTGCTATAACACCAAGGAGGGCGTGCTCGTCGTGCCCAACATGAAGGGTAAGACCATTTCCGTCATCGACCCCGAGACGCTGACCGTCATCCGCCAGGTCGACGCGACCTCGCTCGGCGGCACTCCCTACGCTATCGCGTATAACGCTAAGCGCGACCGTTACTGCATCGCGGCGGGCGGCGTGCTCAACATCTGCGACTCCGACTTCAAGGCCGAGTCCACCATCTCCATGCACTACGAGACCGGCTACATCGGTCAGGGCATGGACTGCGATGACAACTTCATCTACATGCCGCTCAGTGGCGACTCCTCGCAGGGCACGAACGACAATATAATCACCGTCTACACATGGAGCGGCTACAAGCGCACCGTGCACCTCGACACCAAAATGGAGTCCGAAACGCTGCTCAACTGGGACGGCAAGTACTATATCAACTTCAACAGCGGCGGCTGCAAAATCTACGATATAAGATACGACATAGTTTACAGATAATTTTTCAAAATTTTTTGCCGGAATACGGAACTTTTCGCCGTGAGATGCGTCAGTAAGAGTACAACGCTTGCGGAGGATGCTATCATGCTGAAAAAATTCGTGATTATATCGGTAATAATTATTATTGTCGCGGCGGCGATGTTTGTGCCGTATAAGCAGAGCACATATGATGACGGCACCCGATGCTACACTTCGCTGACGTATCAGGTCGTCTACTGGCACCGCGCGCACAACGACGGCGCGGACAGTGTCCACGTTGCGACGGATTTTTACCTGTTTCCCTTCAACTTCCGCGATAACGTCGACGGTAAGGTGTGGGACGAGGCAAGCGGATCGTTTATTTATCGTCGCGGCCCGCTGCCACTTGAAGAAATACTTAAATGACCTTACGGGCGGACCCGCGCAGCGGGTGCGCCCGGTCATTTTGGACACGGAGAAATAGTATGTCAAATAGCTCTTCCCGCGCCGGAGCGCGCGGAGGTGAGCGCAACTGCATGACCGAGGGGTCGCTGTGGCGCAATATTTTTGTTATCAGCCTGCCGCTGATTCTTTCGCAGGTTTTACAGGTGCTGTTCAACATGGCCGACGTGGCTGTGGTGGGCAGTTTTTCAAGTTCTGAGGCCATGGGCTCGGTCGGCTCGACGTCGATACTTGTGACGCTGTTCACGGGACTGCTTATCGGCATGGGCAGCGGCGTCAACGTCCGCGTGGCGCAATACCTCGGGGCGGGGAAGCGTGAGCGCGTGCGCAAAACGGTGCACACCTCGCTTATCCTGTGCCTCGGAATGGGCGTGCTTATCTGCCTTGCCTGCGTCATTCTCGCGCGGCCGATGCTCGAGCTCATCAAGACCAAGGACGAGCTCATCGACGGCGCGGTGCTGTATTTCAAGATATACGCCTTCGGTATGCCGGCGTTGGGGATATTCAACTTCGGCAACGCAGTGCTTAGCGCCAACGGCGACACGCGCCGCCCGCTTTACTACCTGCTCGCTGCGGGCATTCTCAACGTCATACTCAACCTTGTTTTTGTCATAGGCTTTGGTATGGCGGCGGAGGGCGTGGCGATTGCGAGCATAATTTCGCAGTACCTGTCAGCTGTCCTTGTGCTGATACATATGTTCCGGCAGGGCGACACGTGCAGCGTCCGGTTCGAGGAGCTGAAGCCTGATTCCATGGCGGTTCGCGAGGTGCTGGCGCTGGGTCTTCCCGCCGCATTTCAGAACGCTATATTCGCGATTGCAAACCTGTTCATTCAGACGGGCGTCAACTATTTTGACCACGTCGTGGTGGAGGGCAACTCGGCCGCCGCCAACTCTGACTCGCTGGTCTACAACGTCATGGCGGCGTTTTACACGGCCTGCTCCAGCTTTATGGGGCAGAACATGGGCGCGGGCAAGCGCGACCGCGTGATAAAGAGCTATCTCATCTGTCTTTTGTACTCGTTCATTGCCGGGGCGCTGCTCGGCGGCGGGTTTGTGCTGTTCGGCGACGAATTTCTCGCGCTGTTCACCAAGGACGCGGCGGTCGCCGAGGCGGGCATGTTCCGCCTGCGCATTATGGGCTTCTCCTACGCCGTCTCGGCCTTCATGGACTGCACCATCGCTGCCTCGCGCGGCATCGGCAAGAGCTTCGCGCCGACGGTGATAGTTATACTCGGCTCGTGCGTCTTCCGTGTGGCGTGGGTGTACACCATATTCGCCTATTTCCACACCATGACCTCGCTCTACCTGCTCTACGTCTTCTCGTGGAGCATAACCGCGATTGCGGAGATAATCTACTTCGTGATTTCGTACAAAAAGCTAAAGCTTGACCCTCCCGCACCCGCGGCCGACACCGCGGCAGTCGGTGTTGAGGAGAACTGACAGGCAGTGAAAAAGGCGTCCCTAGGAGGACGCTTTTTTGACGTATATTTGTTTTTTCTCTTGACAAAATAAGTCACATATGATAACATAGACTTACCACACAAGCGAATAATGTATCACACTCAGGGAAAACCTTGGTAAAAGGTGTTTCTCTTTTTGCTCATACCCTCTGTGTGATGAGCTTGTGTGGTAACAATAAGAGAGCGCTTTTTCGGTGCGTCTCTTATTGGGACGCACTTTTTTATTTCAGAAAGGAGAAAGACATGGAACAGGCAAAAGGGAACACGGTTTCCGGGACAACACTCGCACAGTACGTGCACGACGCAGTTGAGGTAGAAAGACCGATTCGCGAGCTGGAAGGACAGATTGAGGAGCTAAAACACCAGTTGGACGAGAAAACGGAGCAGATTGAAAGAGACATTGCCGAAGAGAGGGCGACAAAAAGGGCGATGCTCGACAGTTCTTTGAAGCATGAGCCGAAAATGAGACCGAAGGAGGTGGAACCGAGTATTTATCAAATTGAACAAATGGCAATCAAGGAAAGAGCAACGTTGATTAGAGTAGGTTCGTGGATTGCTGCAGCTATGATATTGCCTATGATTGGGATTTTAGTATTTCTTCAAATGGTGCCACATTTGAATAGTTCGTCTGAAGGGCTTGGATTTGGCCTGTCGGTGATATTTGGCCCATTGGTGGTAGTGTTAATTATTTTTGGTATCCGTTTTTCGGTGGTCAAGAAAAAGTCCATTGATATCACTAGACGAAAAATTCAAGCCCGACTTGGCCAAAACAACTCTGAAATAGAAAAAGAAAACCGCCGCACCCTTGCCGACTGGGAAGAACACAACAAGCAGCTTGCCGCCGAGCTTGAAAACATCAACGAGCTCGAAAAGACGCGCAGGCAGGAGCTGGCCGAGGGGACGGAGAGGATAAAAGAACTCGAGTCGTAGCTGGCCGGATTGCAGGCCGGGCGCGAAAAGTTCTATGAGGCAGGGCTCATTCCGCCGGATTACCGCACCTTTGAGCACGTCAGCGGACTCGACGCCATTTTCCGTAACGGTCGCGCGGGCGATATGCGTCAGGCCCTCGAAATATACGAGGAAACGCTGTTCCGCGAGGAAATCAAGCAGGCCGCGAGCCGCATGCAGGGCTCGATTTCCGCGATATACATAAACCTCAACTCCGTGGGGCGCAGGCTTGACGACCTGAAGGGCACTCTTGTGGGCGTGTCCGAAAGCAACCGTCAGGCGGCCGAGCTCAACAAGCGTATGCTTTACGAGACGCAGATGAACCGCGCCGCGGCAGAGGAGCTCCGCCGCAACAGCGAGGAGGCCATGCGCTACGCCTCCGAAGCGCAGCGCGCAGCCCGTGAGGAGGCCGAGAAAAACGACGAACTCCGCCGCAAAATATCCGACCACCTCGACGACAACTGACCTATACGCAACGGCACCGGCAAAATTTTGCCGGCGCCGTCCTTTTTTTGATTGCCCTCACGATTGCCGCCGCACCGCGGCGGCAATAATCATCCTGAAAATATGCTGTACGGGAGGATGGTATGCTGTCACGTTTGAGAAGAATGTCCGGCGGGTGGTCGGACGGGAAATATGGTCGGGTTGGGCGTTTCGCGGCGACGGGTGCGCTGTGGATTTTGGGTGCGCAGGTGCTTTTGTGCGCGGCGCTGCCGTTTGGCCTGCGAACGCTGCTGAGCACCATCGACACGGTATACATGAAGCGGTTCTGGCCGATTTTGGGCTGTCTCTACGCTGCGCTGCTGGCCTCAATCGTCGTCAATGTGCTGCTGTGTCGGCTGATCCACGCGGTCGAGCGGAGAAGCGAGGGAAGGGAATCCTCATGGCGTGAAAATGGGGAAAGCACGCCCACCGCCAGACTGAAAAATGATGGCAGCGCGTCCTCCGCCGGACGTGAAAACGAGGGCAAAACGTCCGCTGCCAGCCTGCCACGGGCGGGCGGAATACTTTTGGCAATGTCGTGGTGCACGTTCGCCGAGAGCGTCGCGCTCGTCGCGGCGGCGGTCGTGATGCTCGCGCGGGTGTCGGTGATGTTTATCTTCGCCGCGGTCATGACGGCGCTGCTCGGGCTCGCGCTGCGCGTCTCGGCCAAGGTGTGCCGCGCGGCAGGCTTGGGGCGCTGCCCGGCTGAATAAAAAAGATGCCGCCACGTAATGAAAAATTCGCGAGCCTCCGTACGCTGAACAACAAGCTCCCGCCCTGTCGGAAGACGGGGGCGGGAGCTTTATTGCGCAACCGAGCAGTGCGGTGATGCTTTAGATTTGCCGCCGACGCTATGTCGGCGCGTTTTTGTGTTTACGCAGAACCCGGTCAGTGCTTTCTTTTTTTCAGCACAAATGCCGCCGGGATGAGCGCGACCAGTGCGGCGAGTCCCATTGTAGAGCCGCAGCCGCCGGTCTTACCGGAAGCGGTCGTCTCGGACGGTGTAGTCGGGGCGGTCGTGCCGGGGACGGGCTCAGAAGGCGAGGTATTGCCCGGCGTCGTATCGCCCGGTGTCGTATCGCCCGACGTAGTTCCGCCCGGAGTTGTGTCGGACGGCGTCGTATCAGACGTCGTGGAGGCCTTGACGAGCACGGGCTCGGTGCAGAGATAGTATGTCGTGCCGGAGGTCGTGCGGCAGGCCAGTCTGAAGTAGACCGTCGCCTCGCCGCTGCCGCTGACACTCAGACGGCCTCCGGTGTAGCTGACGCCGGTGCCGCCGTCCTCGACGACGACAAGCTGCGCATTGGTTATCTCGGTCGCCACGCGGCCGTAGGTAAGACGGGTTATTTTGAACTCCGCGCCGTCCGCGCCGACAGTGACTTCATCAGCCGGGGCGTCGATGCGGCGGGTGTAGTTCGTGACGTACTGCGAGAAGTTTGTCGTGATACCGTTTGTGCCGATCAGGAGGTACTTGTCGAAGTCGGCCTGACCGTTGACTGTCCACGGCCAGACGGTGAGCCCGCGCTCCGAGAGGCTGTGCATGAGCTTGGGTCCGAGCGCGCCGGAGGCGAAGGACGGGTTGTATGTCGTCGCGAGCGGCCCGACCTTGTCGAGAATTGACTCAAGCGTCTCGCTCACGGCGCTCTCGGAGGGCGTGATGGACGAGGTTAGGAAGCCTGTCGAGATTCCGGGCAGTTGCGCGCGCATGCTGCCGACAAAGGTGTCGCTGAAGGTGATGACGTTGACCTGATCGGCGATGTCGTACTGCGCTATCAGCTTGGCAAGCTCCGGGACGATGGCCGCGCTCGCGTCCTTTTTTATCTCGACGACAAGCTGAACGTCCTTGCCCTTGAATTCCTTGAAGTAGTCCTCAAGCGTGGGGATGGGCTCGGCGGCCGCCGAGGCGTTGACGTTGACGGAAAGCTTTTTGAGCTGCTCGTACGTGAAGCTCTCGACCTTGCCCGTGCCGTTGGTGGTGCGGTCGACGGTGGAGTCGTGCATGACGACGATCACGCCGTCGCGGGAGAGGTAGATGTCGTTTTCAATCATGGTAGCGCCCTTCTCGTAGGCGAGGACGCTGCTCGCGATGGTGTTTTCCTGCGACAGAGAGGGCAAGCCGCGGTGGCCTATCACGTTGACGAGGCGCGTGAGCGTATTCTTCTCGAAATACTTGGTCAGCATGCTGTCGTACGCCGCGCGGTCGGCGACGATTATGCCGTTCGCACCGGACGTGATGGCCGAAAGATAGGCGGAGGTGTTGTTCTCCGGGACGCTCCATACCGTCATGAAGAGGCGCTGGAGGTACTCGACGTTGTCGCGCGTGGCGGTGGTGTCGGAGAGCATTATGACACGGGCGCGGGCGGAGTTTGCCTTCTCGCGCAGCGCGTAGAGCTCGGATGTCGAGGAGACGGTGACGCCGGTGCAGTCAAGCACGCCCTGCGAGGCGGTGTAGGTCGAGCGCGCGCGGCCGAGCAGGCTCGCATCGGAAGCGACGAAAATGACGTCCTTGAGGTCCAGCTTTTTGAGCTCCGCGCACAGCGCCGAAACGGTGGCGCTGTCGCTGATGTAGAACGCCGGAATGACGCTCTTGCCGGTCTGCTCGAGCGCTTCGGTGAGTGAGCAGAGCTCATCCTTGCCGTCAGGAGATGTGACGCGGAGCGCGGAGTTGACATAAAGCATGGCGACGGAGGGCGAGAGCGTGCCGAGCGCTTTGAGCTCGGCGGCGCTGCTCACGCGGGTAACGGTTGCAGGCGTCATCGCGAGCGGTGAGGACGACTCGCGCGTCACGTGCACGTTGGGCTCGGGAATCTCGATGGCGGAGGTCGGGACGGTGATTTTTATGCTGTCGACGACCAGCTTGACGCCGCGCGTCTGGAGTCCCATGCGGCCCGAGGTCAGGTTGACGGCCGCCGAGTGGAGCATGGGCGTGCCGTTGATGGTCGTCGCGGCGTTGCTGCCCTGAAGCTCAAAGCTGAAGGTGTACTGTTTTGAGGCCGAGATGGCTTCGGTGTAAGCGCCGGTGTGCGTCACGTTCCACTTGTTGGCGGCGGTGCGCTCGGCAATCTCGGTGCCGTTGGAAGCGGTCGCATTCTGGCGCAGGCAGGCCTGCCAGTAGGGAGTGTTGTTGTTCTGGACGCGCGCCATGATGCTTATCCAGTTGCTTGAAGAAGCGGCCTTGGCCATGGTGAGGTCGGCAGTGATTTTGCAGTCGCCGAACACGCTGAGCCATTCCGGCAGCAGTATGCGTATGTAATTTGACGAGGATGACGAGGCGTCGAGCACCAGCTTGCCGCCCTCGACCGCGACTGTCGCGCCGCTGCTCTGCTGCACGACGGTGAAGTCGGAGATGTCGGCGCTCGAGAAGTCGTTGTAGTAGAGAACATACTCGCTGTCCGCCGCGTTTTTGGCGACGAGGTAGACCTTGCGGCTCTTTGAGCCCGCGGTGGCGGTCAGCTCATAGACGCCGGCGGAGGTCGGCGTCACGCTGCCATCGGCGCTGATGCTGAGTGCGGACGAGCTCCACGTCACGTCGGCCGCGGCAGTACTCGCGCCCGACGAAAACTCAACGGCGTAGTCAGAAAGCCGGACAGCCTTGCCAGCGTCCGTCGTTATGACGGGGCAGGAGAAGCCTGCCGTGGACTCCCCGGTCCCGGCGACCGTGGGGAACACCGCAAGCCCTGCGACAAAGGCCAGCGCTATCACAAGGCAAATGACTCTTGAAAATCTGTTCATTGGTTACGTTTCCTCTCATATAAAGTTAAAGAAGCCCCCTGAGAAGCCGCAGGATTCTCAGGGGGCGGCGCGTTTGCCGCCGGATTTTCTGCGGTTACTTGCGTTATTTTCTGGTGGAGTTTTTTCGACTGATTACTCGAGAATGTTGGTTGTAATCATGTCGACGCCGTAGCCGACAAGCTCCTCGGCACGGGCGGGATCGTCGACGGTCCAGCAGTTGACGGTGATACCGGCGGCCTTGAGCTCGGCGGTGTTCTCGGCGGTCAGCGCCGACTCTCTTATGTCGAGGTCGAGGTTCCACTCCTTGAGGCGGGCGATGAGGCTGTCCTCGTACTTGGAGGTCAGGAACTGTGCGGGCTGGTTGGGGTACTTGCGGCGCAGGTAGACGAGGTTGTCGTAGGAGAAGGAAATGAAGACGACGTGCTCAAGGTAGCCGAGCTTCTCGATGTTCTCGCAGATCTCGAGGACCTCTTCCTCTGCGAAGGCGTTCTTCAACTCGAGGACGGCGTCCTTCTCGTATCTCTTGCAGATGTCGATATACTCGGCCAGCGTCGGCAGGTGAAGGTCGAGGCGGGAGCGCTCGCCGTCGTAGGAGTTGGTCAGCTGGAGCGAGCGGAGCGTCTGGAATGTGGACTTCTCAACCTCGAGATTGTCAAGCGCGACGCGCTCGGTGGTGTTGTCGTGGATGATTATGTAGTTGCCGTCAGCGGTCTTGTGGATGTCGGTCTCGATGCCGTAGTAGGAACGGTTTCCGGCGGCGATGAAGGAGGCGCAGGTGTTCTCGCGCTCGATTCCGCTCACGCCGCGATGCGCGACGACCTTGACGTTTTTCTTGTCGAATTTAATGGTGTTCATTTTAACTGTCCTTTCAAACAAAAACCAATTTGGTGTATACAGTATACCACACGGCGCGCTCATTGTCAACCGCCCCGGTGTAAGTTGGTGCGAAAGTTGTCCCGCGCGGTTCTACTTTGGCGGGACAAACCATATATTCAAGCAGGAGGTGAGAGAATGCGGACTGTGATAATCGACCGCCCGACGCAGGTAAAGCTGCCCGCGGCGGTGTGGGAGCTTTTGCCGTTCCGGTTTTCAGACGAGCTGCGGACATGCGGCGGGTTCCGGCCGGACGGGGTCGAGGAGCTTCACCTTCGCGCAGGACGTTGCGCGTCGCTGACAGTCGGCGGCGAGAACGTTATGCTGCGCTACTGCGCAACTCCGGACGAGCTCGGGAGCCTCGTCGACCGCGCCTGCGGCGGCTCGCTTTACGCGCACGCCGACACCATAGCGGAGGGGTTTGTCAGCTATCGCGGCGTGCGCGTCGGGGTATGCGGGCAGGCTGTGCGGGAGGGCGGACGCGTGAGCGGTGTGTGGGGCGTCAGCTCTGTCGTCATACGCGTGCCGCGCCCCACACCGGAGGGCGTCGGGCGCGAGCTTGCGGAGCTCGTGCGCGGCGGCGGACTTTGCTCGGGCGTGCTCGTCTACGCCCCGCCGGGCGTCGGCAAAACGACGGTTCTGCGTGGCGCGGCGGCCTGCCTTGCGTCGGGGGAGTCGCCGCTGCGGGTGGCGGTCGTTGACACGAGGCTCGAGCTCGCCGCAGGGCTCGACGCGACGGGACTGCTCCTCGACGTGCTGTCCGGTTACCCCAAGGCCGAGGGTATTTCCACTGCCGTGCGGACGCTTGCCTCGCAGGTCATAGTCTGCGACGAGATCGGGAGCGGGGAAGAGGAGGCGGTGCTGTCGGCGCAGGGGTGCGGCGTGCCGCTCGTTGCGGCGACCCACGCCGCGACGCTCTCCGAGCTTCTGCACAAGCCCGGTATCGCGCGGCTGCACCGCGTGCGGAGCTTTGGCTGGTACGTCGGTCTCTCGCGGGCGGCGGGCAGCTTCCGCTACAATTACGACATTCACGGAGCGGGTGCAGTTGACGATACGGACG
Organism: uncultured Eubacteriales bacterium; assembly: GCA_934401725.1. GTDB lineage: Bacteria > Bacillota > Clostridia > Oscillospirales > CAG-272 > UMGS1002. The sequence goes on from CAKRSS010000008.1 coordinate 43,498, forward strand.
GTGACGGCGGATGATTTTACTCAAACTGACCGGCGGCGCCATGCTCCTGCTTGCGGCCGCGGAGCTCGGCAACCGCCTATGTGCGCGCGAAAAGTTGCGCCTCGAGCGCATCGCCGGATACTGCGCGTTGCTCAAATACATCGCATCACAAATCGAAACATATAATCTGCCGATGGCGGATATTATTCGCGAATGTGATGCCGATTTGCTGGCGCGCTGCGGACTTGACAGCTCCGCTGTCGACTTCGGCGCGGTACTTGCCGGTGGGCGCGAGTGGCTTGACTGTGCGTCTGTGCGGGCGCTCGAGGCCGTCGCGGTACAGCTGAAGCACGGCTACCGCCGCCCGCTGCTCGACACGCTCGGTGGCTGCGTGTCAGTGCTTGACGGCGCGCTTGGGGCCGAGTCGGCGCGCATAGAGAACCGGTGCCGCGTCATTCGGGTGCTGTGCCTGTGCGGCGGGGCGCTGGTGGCGGTGCTGTTATTATAGGCCTCGCCGCGCAACGCCCGGATTCGGAATTGCGCGGTGAAGCCTTAAGTATCCGGGCGGCTTATGACGCTGCGCGGCAGTCATTTCGGAGGGGTTAATGGATATTTCACTGATTTTCAAGGTGGCGGGAGTCGGGATAATCGTGTCCGCGGCGGCACAGATTCTCTCAAAATACGGCCGCGACGAGCAGTCGACGTTTGTTATCATCAGCGGAATTTTGGTGACGCTGTTCTTGCTTGTGAACGAGATCGGCGGGCTGTTTGCGAGCGTCCGGGAAATTTTCGGACTGTAATGCAGGTCTGGCAGATATGCGGCGTCGGCATGATATGCGCGGTCGCGGCGATGGTGGTGCACCAGCTGAAGGGCGAGGCGGCGACGTCCGTACGGCTCGGCGGCAGTATCGTGCTGCTTACCGTTGTGCTCGGGCTCATAGCGCCGCTTTGCGTCTTTCTCGGGCAGCTGTCCGAGCGGGCGGGCTTCGGCGAGTACGCCGGAGTGCTCACCAAGGCGCTCGGCATCGCGCTCATGACGCACATCGCCGCCGGGTTTTGCCGTGACTGCGGCGAGAGCTCGGTCGCGGGGTACGTCGAGCTTGCGGGCAAGTGCGAGATACTGCTGCTCAGCCTGCCGCTGATAGCGTCTCTTATGGATACGGCGCGGGAGCTTTTGTCCTGGCCGGGATAGGATCAAAATGAGGAAACTTATAATATTCGCGGCGTTCTTCGGCCTGCTTGTCTGCCTGACCGTGCCTGCGGCGGCCACGGCGGCCGTGGATTACGGGGATTACGGCGACCAATACGAAAAAATGCTCTCCGGCATCCCAGACGACATAGCGGAGCTGCTTCCGGACGGCCTGTTTTCGGGCGACCCCGAGCAGCTGCACGCGGCCGCCGAGGAGATGAGCGGGTTTGATTACGTGCTCGGCTGCGTCGGCAGGCTTACGGGCGTGCGCCTCGGCGCGGCGCTGCGGCTGTTCGCGACGCTGCTCGGTCTTTTGATACTATCGGCGCTGCTGCGCTCGCTCAAGGGACTGACGAAGTCGCCGTCGCTCGGGACTGCGACCGGCATCTGCACGACCGCGGCCATGCTCGGCGCGCTCGTCGCCACGCAGTACGACCAGCTGCGCGCCGTGACGGCGTTTCTCGACCGGCTGAACATTATGGCTGATTCCATGATTCCGCTGATGGGCGCTATGTACGCCATGGGCGGCAACGTGGCGAGCGCCGCCGTCAACAACGCGGCCATGGTGTTCTTTATGACGATTTGTGAGAATGTTTGCAGTCGGACGGTCGTGCCGGTGGCGGTGGTCTGCATTGCGCTGGCGCTCGCGTCGGCGCTCTCGCCGACGGTCGACATGCGCGGCATTGCCTCGACGGTCAAAAAATGCTTTACCTTTGTCGTCAGCTTTATTATGATGCTGATGATGGCGGTGCTGTCGGCGCAGTCGACGCTTGCCGCGGCGTCCGACAGCCTCGGCGCGCGGACGGCCAAATTCATGGCGGGCAATTTTATTCCTGTCGTCGGCGGCGCGCTCGGCGAGAGTCTGCGGACGGTGGCGGCGAGCGTAAAGTACATACGCGCGAGCGTCGGCATTGTCGGCATAGTGATAATACTCCTGCTACTGCTCCCGACGCTCATCTCGGTGCTGCTCACGCGGCTGTCTCTCATGGCGGCGGGAACGGCGGCGCGGCTGCTCGGCTGCGGCGAGGAGGCGGGCGTGCTCGGCGAGCTGGTCGGCGTCTACGGATATCTGCTTGCCGTCATCAGCGCCTGCTCGGTCATGTTTATTTTTGCGCTGACGTTGCTATCGCGGACGTCGGCGGCGTGGGTGGCGTGATGAGCGGGTATCTTTTGAGCGTGATTGCGGCGTCTTTGGTCGTCGGGGTCGTCGGCGCGTTGGTGCCGGCGGGCGAGAGCGACGGCGTCAGGCGGACGGTGTGCTTTGTCGGCGCGCTGTGTGTGCTGTGCGTGCTCGTCGCGCCGGTCGGGAATTTATTGGGCTGGCTCGGGCAGGTCGGAGACGGAATCTCCTCCTTGTTCGACCGTGCGGAGTATGAGGAAAAATACGAGCAGCAATACCGTGACTACCTTCTGAGCTTCGGCGCGGACAGCGTCGCCGAGGCGCTGCGGGAGCACATCTGCGAGCGGTTTGACATACCGGAGGAGCAGTGCCACGTCAGGGTGGCGACGGGGGAGCGCGAGGGCGAGCTGTGTGTGGACGAGGTGACTGTAATACTGTCCGGCACGGCGCTGTTCCGCGACCCTTATGAAATCGAGGCGTATATCGGTGAACTTTTCGGCTGCCGGTGCACGGTGGCCGGGTAAGCGGGGGAGAGTATGGAGAAAAAATTCAAAGCACCGGACAAAAAGCTGGTGCTGCTCGGGCTTCTGGCGCTCGGGGGGATACTGCTTTTGATATTCGGCGGCAGGCTCGGCGCGTCCGACGGCGGGGCGGCGTCGGGGAAGGCACAGTCGGAGCAGAGTCAGGCGTTCGACGCTTACGCGCGCGAGGTGCGCCGTGAGATTGAGGAGCTGTGCGACAGCGTCGGCGGCGTGTCTGATGTGACGGTGGCCGTCAGCTTCGAGCGCGGGTACGAGTACGTCTACGCGGCGGACACGCGCGCCGATTACGGTTCGGGCGGCCAGATAAAATATGTAACCGTGGGCAACGGCTCGTCCGAACGCACCGTTTACCTCACGGAGCGCACGCCGCGCATAAGCGGGATAGGTATCGTCTGCCGCGGCGGGGCGGATCCGGAGGTCGTGAGGCGACTGACAGCGCTGCTTGGCGCCGCATATAATATAGGTTCAAATAAAATTTACGTCACCGGTCGCTGAACAGTCATATCGGCGCGGGACGTCAAATATAATGTAACACAACAAACAAAAACAAAAACATCGGGAGGTATTGAGATGGTTTACGAGCAGGAAAGTTCGCCGGCAAAGCGATTTATGGAGCGAGTCGGAAAGCGGAATCTTATTATAGCTGGAGTCGTCCTGCTGATCGGCGTGGCGGTCGTGCTAAACTGGGTCATTTTCGCCAATCGCGACAAGGGCTTCGGCGATTATGACGCAAGCGCAGGCATGAGCTCCGGCGACGCGCAGACGACGGCCGGAGGCTCCGCTGCGGGCGACAAGGCATCAGCTAAGGACGACAGCTATTTCTCGTCGACTCAGGTCAGCCGTGCACGTGCACGCGACGAAGCGCTTGAGGTTCTTCAGTCCGTGGTCGACAGCGCCAAGTCCGACGAGGCCGCCAAGACGCAGGCGCTTGCCGACATAAGCAAGATTGCCAAGGACATGGAGGCCGAGTCCAACATCGAGACGCTCATCGTCGCCAAGGGCTTCGAGCAGTGCGTCGCGGTTATAAGCTCCGGCACTATCAACGTCGTTGTCAAGGCCGATAAGCTCACACAGAGCGACATCGCCATAATCAACGAGATAGTCTACGAGCAGGCAGGCATCAAGCCGGCGGACGTCAAGATAGTCCAGAAGTAAGCGTACTTATTGGCCAAACACAAAACCGGAAGTCAAGGGCTTCCGGTTTTTATTTTAATGATAGGAGAGATTTATGACGGTCGACGGATATTTTGCCGCCTCAAACAGCGGGCGGGGATTTGCAAATTACTACCCGGAGGTGTTCGGGGAGGCGGGAAGGATTTTTGTCATCAAAGGCGGACCGGGGACGGGCAAGAGCCGGTTTATGCGCGAGGTTGAGAAGTATTCGGCCACCCGTGGGTGGGCGTGCCGGAGGTACTACTGCTCGTCCGACCCGTCGTCGCTTGACGGGATACTGCTCTGTCGCGGCGACGAAACGCTCGCCGTGATTGACGGCACGCCGCCGCACGTGTGGGAACCTGCGCACCCCGGCGTTGTCGAGCAGCTGGTCAACCTCGGCGACTTTTGGGACGCGGCGCGTCTGCGCGAGCGGCGCGGCGAGCTTTTCGAGCACGAGAGACTAAAGCGTCTGGCGTGGCGTCAGGCGTACGGCTGGCTTTCGGGGTGTCTCGACATGTGCGGCGTGATACGCGGCATCGGTCAGGGGCTTGTCGACGGGCGCGCGCTCGAGGAATACGCCGTGTCCATGCTGGCGGGGACCGAGCCCGGCGACGGTTTCCGCGCGAGGACGGCGCTGCTCAACGCCGTCGGTATGACGGGGCAGGCGACGTCGGACTGCTTTATTATCGAGGCGAAGACGCTTTACACCGTCCGCGACAGCTTTATGACGGCGCACCGGCTGCTCGACTGCGTTGTCGAGCAGGCGCGGCTGCGCGGACTGGCGGTCACAATCTCGCGCGACCCGATTGACCCAGAGCGCGTGGACGGCGTCATGCTCGAGCGCGACCGGGTTGCGATAGTCGTCACCGACGCGAACGTCGGGCGGGCATGCTTCCCGATAGAAATGTCGTCGCTCAACCTGCCGGCGGGCGAGGACGCCGTCAACGAGGCGATACACGCCGGGCGGGCGTACGACAGCATGCTGTCCGGCGCGATAGACGCGCTGACGCTGGTCCGCGAGCACCACTTCGCCATGGAGGAGATATATTCGTCCACCATGGACTTTGAGGCCAAGGAGCGCTTCACCGCGGAATTCTGCCGCGAGGTTTTCGGAGAGTAAAAATCGAGGCAATCGGGGAAAGCAAGCCCGCGGAAAAGGGAAAGTCCCTCGGGAAAAGCAAGGCCCCGCAGACAAACAAAAAGGCCGACACCATATGGTGTCGGCCCTCTGTACAGACAGGATTTTTGAACCGGGGTCGAAATTACTTAATCTCGACGGTAGCGCCAGCCTCGGTGAGCTGATTTTTAAGGTTCTCAGCCTCTTCCTTGGAAACGCCTTCCTTGATGGCCTTGGGAGCGCCCTCAACCAGTTCCTTAGCGTCCTTAAGTCCCAGACCGGTGATCTCGCGGACAACCTTGATAACGTTCAGCTTGCTTGCGCCGAAGGAAGCAAGGATAACGTCAAACTCGGTCTTCTCCTCAGCGGCGGGAGCAGCACCGGCAGCAGCGCCGGCAACAGCAACGGGAGCGGCAGCGGATACGCCAAACTCCTCTTCAACAGCCTTAACGAGCTCAGAGAGCTCCAGAATGGAAAGGCCCTTAACGGCCTCAACAATAGCGGTAATCTTCTCAGATGCCATTTTGAAATACCTCCGATAATAAATAGATGTTTATGCGGACAAGTCAGCCGCACTTGATGAAATCCGGCTGATTAAGCCTCTGCCGGTGCGGCTTCCTCGGCACCTTCGCCCATCTTGTCGACCACTGCCTGAAGGGCATAAGCCAGATTGTAAAGAGGGGACTGAATGCTTCCCAGGAATTTTGCGACCAGAACTTCCTTTGAGGGAATGTCGGCCAGTGCGATAACGGTCTTGTCGTCGATGACCTCGCCCTCGAGGTAACCGGCAAGAATCTTGAAGGAATCGATCTTCTCAGCGTAAGGCTTGAGGATCTTGGCGGGGGCAATGGGATCGCTTGCGCTGATTGCGATAGCGGTCATGCCGGACAGATGCTCCTTGATGGCGCCGTATCCGACCTCGTCGCAGGCGCGGCCTGTGAGAGAGTTCTTCATGACCACGTAAGTAACGCCTGCTTCACGCAGAGCCTTGCGCATTGCGGTGTCATCTGCCACTGTGATTCCCTGATAATTGACCAGAACGCCGGCGGGAGAAGACTTGATCTTCTCAGCAAGATCCGCCACGATCTGCTTCTTTTGCTCAAGAATTGCATTACTAGGCATTGTGTTTCACCTCCCAATGTGAAATACGGAAATAAAATATCCTTCTCCCGGAAGACACAAGACCCCAAGAGAAGGATAACAGCCGCGCGAGCGCGCGAAATATGCTATTAACACATCCTCGGCAGGAGAGCTTGCAGCCTTTACGGGAACCTGCTGTCTTTGGATAACAGCAGGATTGTACCACATTTCCGCCGGGATGTCAATACTTTTTTGCAAAAAAGTCAGAAAAATTATGAAATATTCGAATTGTTGCGCAGAATCCGCTCGGCTGAGCGGACAAGCCGCGCCCGCAGCCAGTCAGGCGAGAGCACGGTTATGTCAGCCTCGAGGGACATTATCACACTAAGAAATTTCTCGATGCTGTGAAATTCGCAGCGGTAGACGTTGTCGGACACGCGCTCGGTGATGAAGCTGCCGAGCTCGACCGCCGTCAGACGGTCGGGCAGACGAATCTGCGCCGAGTAGGGAATCTGAAGCTGGATGACGGTGCTGTCGGCCTGGGAATCCGGGTCGAGGTCGGCGGTGTTGGCCACGACGCCGTTGTATTCCTCGCTGTTCGCCGTGGTGAGCGCGATGGGAAGCGCGAAATCCTCGGTGTAGTAGTAGCCGCGGCGCTTGAAGTCGTAGGCGAGCGGAGCGCCCAGCCTGAGCTGAAGAAAATCAACGTCCCGCTGTGCCTGACGGTGGGAGATTCCAAAGCGTTCAGCCAGTCGCTTGGCGTTCGGATAGCTCATTTCCGCAATCTTGCGGTGGAGCCACTGTATTCGCTGATTAGCTGACATGAAAAATACCTACCTTATTATATATGTGCTTGCGTGCGTTATCTGTCGCTGCTGTCGGTGATGTCGGACGCATCGGCGGAGTCTTCGACGTCCTCGGGAATGTCGGGGTCGCCCGCGGGCTCAAGACTGTCGACCGCCTCGCCGTCCTCCGCTGCGACCGTGACCGGCTCGGTCACAGCGTTGTCGGAGACGGCGCACATGTCAATCAGCCGCCCGACCGTGTACACGGCGTGCGCCAGCGAGACTATTGCGGTGGGGAGGAACTCGGGAATGGAGTATATCTTTGCGACGGTGCAGAAAATGTACGATATTGCAAACGACGACGAGATGAGCACATTCAGCAGTCCGAACACGACGTAGAGCCGCGGCCGTCCGCGCCCGACGAAGTAGCCCTCCTCCTGAAGCTGGAACAGCATTACGAAAACCATGCTGAAAATCAGCAGCAGCTTGACGGGGCTGTTCATGGTGACGTAGTCGTTGAAGTAGGCGTCGATTATTGAGAGGAAAGTCCAGCCGATGACGCCGTAGCCGAGCAGCGAGCGCTTCTCGGGGTTGGCGTCCGGCTCGATGGCGGTGAAGCCGAAGTAGGCGACGCTGACCCCGCCGAGCACACTGCCGATGACAGAGACGACAGACGCCGCGATGAGTTGCGTGTGCAGGTAGGTCGAGACGACAAATGCCAGCGTCACGATGTAGACGAACTTTTTGCTGAAGCCGCTCATCGCCGGAGCTCCCGTCAGCATGCCGGAGCGCGGCATGAGCACGAGCAGGGAAGCCATCCACAGTATGCTCAGCGCCAGCACGGCGTGCATAATGCTGGTTACAAGCGAGGCGTCGAAATAGCCGACGGTGCGGTCAAACGAGGTCGAGAAGCCCACGACGTAAAGCGCCGCGAGTATGAGCGACAGAGAAAAGCCGGAATAAAGGTATATTTTGAGTTTACTTGCTTGGGGGTGCATGGCGATACCTCTGAAATTATATTTTGTCGCGTTAATTATAGCGCAAATTTATGAACAAATTGTAAACTTCACCGTTTTTGACGCCGAAAAGTTGCTGTTTGGGTACGAAAACAGGTATTTTTGTATACTATGCACAAATGCAGAGTGCGAAAATGCGTAAATTTCTACATATCAAAGAAAAGAAAGTTGTAGCAAGAGTATTGATTTAGTTGGATGTTGGTGATATAATTAGAAGGCTTGATATGCGAAGAAGTGGAAGGTTGCTGTCATGGACAGGTAATTTCCACGGAGTATGTCCGAAAATCGGGCGGCAATAATTCTGAGTAGCACAGGGGCGGTCAACCCGCTGTCCCCGAGTCGCATGTGCTTCGCTTACCCGGATTTTGCCACGCAATGCTGAGCGTGCGCAAATTTCGGCTTTTTATAGGCAGGGCGAAGAAACACACGGCAACGTGTTGAAATGAATTTGCGCCACTTTCCGAAACGTGTTCCGGCCAAGGCTTCATTATTATGTAATCTGCGTCGGAACAGCAAATTTTAAGAAGGAGGCACAAAAATGGCAGCTAACGAGAAAATCAGAATCCGTCTCAAGAGCTACGATCACACTCTGATCGACACCGCGGCGCAGAAAATCGTCGAGGTAGCTAAGAGACAGGGCGCAACTGTTTCCGGTCCCGTCCCGCTTCCCACTGACAAGGAGATAGTCACTATCCTCCGCGCAGTGCACAAGTACAAGGACAGCCGCGAGCAGTTCGAATACCGCACCCACAAGAGACTGATCGACATCATCAGACCGTCCAAGAAACTGGTTGAGGATCTGATGAACATCGAGCTCCCCGCAGGAGTTGAAATCGAGATCAAGTTGTAATATCAAGCGTTCTCGAAAAACTCGTGCAAAATCACCCCATTGCCGCGAGGCGGCATTGTCGGTCATGTTGGCGTAGCCCGAAAGGGAAATCCAAAGCGTCAACCAATAACCTACAGGAGAAAAAATGAAAAAGGCAATCATCGGCAAGAAGCTGGGAATGACTCAGATCTTCGACGAGAAGGGTAATGTCATTCCAGTAACTGTCATCGAAGCGGGTCCGTGCGTAGTCGCACAGAAGAAGGCCTCTGAAAAGGAAGGCTATGACGCGCTTCAGCTCGGGTTCATGGACGTTAAGGAAAAGCACCTTAACAAGCCCGAGATCGGTCATTTCACTGCGGCCGGCGTCGCTGTGAAGAAGCACCTTAAGGAGTTCCGCCTTGCGGATTGCTCCGGATATAACGTGGGCGATACGATTTCTGTCGATACCTTCGCCGCTGGCGACAAGGTCGACGTCACTGGAATCACCAAAGGTCACGGCTATTCGGGCGTTGTGAAGCGTTGGAACTGTCATAAGCTGAGAATGACCCACGGTGTCGGCCCTGTGCACCGTGGGTCATTCTCAGCTTATGAC
>CAKRSS010000009.1 GCA_934401725.1 uncultured Eubacteriales bacterium
ACCATTGGGTAAGCAGAGGTGGAGGTGGTGAGCAGAGAGGTGACGGTGGCGCCGTTTGTGTCCTCGGCAACGCGGATGCCGTGCGCGCGGGGAGTGTAGATTGTGTATCTCGAAATGTAGGCGGTTATCTCGTGCGAGGTGTCGACGGAGGGCTTGATATAGTAGGCGTTGTCCTTATAGTATGAGGAGTTACCCTCGTATATTATGCCGTCGACGGGGCTCATTCCGTAGTCGGCCATGAGCGACATCAGATTTTTGAACGAGGTGTTGTCGGGCGAGGAGATGAGCATGAGATTGCCGCCCGAGGCGAGGTAGGCGCGCAGGCTGGCGGTCTCGGAGTCGGATAGGTCAAACTTGGGGTTGAATATCACGACGCAGCTTGCGTCCGCGGGAACGGCATCGGTGAGCGTGAGCATTTCGTAGGAGATGTTGTTCTGCGAGATGAATCCGAGCAGCGTGGAGGAAAAGCTCTGCTCGCCGTGGTTTTCGGCGATATACACGTGCGGGATGCTCTCGAGCGTCACGTACTCGACGGCCTTGGTTATGGTGTCGTCGCCGTAGAAATACTGGACGGTCTCATAGCCGCTGCTTTCTGCGTAGCGGAAGTAGGTGTAGTAGCTTTTGTAGACGCTCGCGGGGACGATGCCGAGACCGTAGCTCTGGTCGAGCATGGAGTTGTAGTAGTAGAACAGCTCAGTAGCGTCGACGATTTTGTAGCGCCGGCCGCTCTCGATTATCAGGCTGAGGTCGGAGGGCTGCTCGTCGCCCTCGGCGAGATACTTATCAAGCGCGGTGGGGTTTTTGACCGGGTCGAGCACGCGCAGCTTGAGGTGCGACGACATGGAGACGTATTTGTTGAGGAAAATCTCAAGGCTGGAGTCGGTCGAGCCACTCTGGCATATCCAGTTGACGGTGACGTCCTCGTCGAGCGCCGAGATGTACTTTTGGGTGCCGTCCGATATGGTGTAGAGGCCGTTCGCGCTGGTGTCAAACGTTGTGAGCGAGGAGGGAAGCAGACCGACCAAAAGGTTGACGACCACGATGACGGCAAGCACGACTACCGACACTACGAAGGTGTATGTGCCCATTTTTGTCGTTCTGCCGACGCGGCGGGAGGGGGTATTTTTGTTGTTTTCCATTGCTGCACCTCCTCAGTTCCAGCGGCGTCTGTCAAGCGACTGGACGCACAGGAACAGAAAATACGCTGTCACAGATATAAAGAAAACCACTGATTTAAGGTCGAAATTTCCTGAATTGAGATCATAAAAACGGTCGTAGAGCGAGAGAGACGAGAGCAACTTCGGAAACAGTCCCTCGAACAGCGTGCTCTTGAAGAAGTAGACCGCACAGGTCGGTATGACCATGACGGCGGCGCCGATGACTCCGACATTTGGGTTCTTGGTTAGCCGCCAGACAAGCACTGCGAGCGCCGCCTCAAGCACGATAAAGCCGATGAAGGACGCCAGCGCCGAGGACGGGATCAGCGCGATGAAGATGGGAAGCAGCAGCAGAAACGCCAGTATTCCGACGCAGATGAGCGCCGAGATGAGCGGGCTTTCGGTCAGCGACGAGATGAACATGCAGATGGCCGTCAGCGAGACGCCGAGCAGAAACAGCGCGAGAATGGCGCTGTAGCTTGCGCCGTAATACATGTGACCGTAGGCGCTGAGAATGATGGGGTAGAGCAGCATTACGAGAATCGGTATCGCAAGCACCGCGACGATGGCGAAGAACTTGCCGAGTATTATGTCGCTTGTCCGCAGCGGCAGCGAGAAGAGCAGCTTATCCGTGCGGTTGTTTCTGTCCTCGGACAGCGAGCGCATGGTCATGATGGGGATGAACACCAGAAATGCGATGCCGGTGAACTGTATCGCGTACCGGAAGGACGAGTACCCTATGACGAGATTGAACACCGTGACGCAGACGCCGGTGAACAGCAGCAGCACTGCTATACATATCTCGCCCGTAACGTTGCGCATGAGCGATTTGAATTCGCGCTTGAATATGGCGGTCATTGCTTGTTGTCCTCCTTTTTGTCGTGGTTGTCGGCATCGGTTCCGGTGGGCTCTTCGGAATCGTCGGAATCGTCGGATTCCTCGGACTCCTCGGAATCGTCGGCCTCTTCCGGCTCTGCCTCCGCCGGGTCGGGCGCAGCAGGGGTGTCGGTGAGTGCGAGGAATATGCTCTCAAGCGACGACACCTCGCGCTCCATCTCGAGCATTGCGCAGCGCTTCTCGGCCATCGAGAAGAACAGCGTGTCGCGCAGGTCGCTGTCGCGCGAGACGCTGAGCCTGTAATCGTGCACGCCGTCCTCGGGGGAGGGCAGTGTTTCGATTGACTCGATTCCCTCGATGCCGTCGAGCACGGACAGAATGGCCTCCTCGTCCCCGCGGACGGAGATGTGCAGGCTGTCGTAGGGGCTCACCTGGCTGTTTAGATTTTCAAGCGTGTCGTCGGCGACGATTTTGCCGTGGCTGATTATAATGACGTTCTCGCAGACCGCCGCCACCTCGGCGAGAATGTGGCTGCTGAGGATGACGGTTTTGTTCTGTCCGAGCGTGCGGATGAGGTCGCGGATCTCGATAATCTGCTTTGGATCGAGTCCGACCGTCGGCTCGTCGAGAATTATTATGTCGGGATTGCCGAGCATGGCCTGCGCGATGCCCACTCTCTGACGGTAGCCCTTGGAGAGGTTGCGTATGAGTCTGTCGCGGACGTCCTCAAGCTCGGTCAGCCCCATGACCTCGCGCACCTGCCGGAACGTCGCCTCATACTCGACGCCCTTGGCCTCCGCTACGAACATGAGGTATTCGTAGGGCGTCATGTCGGTGTACAGCGGCGGAATTTCGGGAAGATAGCCGATACAGCGCTTGGCCTCGAGCGGTTCCTCGAAAATGTCGTGCCCGCACACGCGGACAGAGCCCTCCGTGGCGGCAAGGCAGCCTGTGATTATGTTCATGGTCGTGGACTTTCCGGCGCCGTTCGGGCCGAGAAGACCGTATATCTTGCCGGGCTCAATTGTAAAGCTGATGTTATCTACCGCCGTGTTGGGACCGTAGCGCTTTGTTAGATTCCTTACTTCTATCAACAGCGTATCCTCCGTACTTACAGTTATTTACCACTTATTATACTATAAATTATCCCTGTGTCAAGCACATGAAGTAAATTTGATATTTTTGTGATTGTTTATTTCGAAAGCCGTAAATAGGGAGGTGCGGTCAGGTGTAAAAATAATTGCGGAAAACGCTGAAAATTCGAAAAGCATACTTGAAATAAATGGAACGCCATAGTATAATATAAGTTGAAGATAAAAACTGATGAGTACAGACCCGTATTACGACAGAATTTTCCGCACCCGAATGATAAAATAAAGTTACGGGCGATGGGAACGGAATTGTTTACCGCCATGCGGGAAACAATATAATGCAAAACGGCGCGGAGGATGTTCTATGGCACAGGAAATGGCACCCTACTTATTCCATCAGGGGACAAACTATAAGGTATATGAATATCTCGGCGCGCACTGTGAGGGAGACGGCTTTGTCTTCCGCGTGTGGGCTCCGGGCGCCGATGAGGTGTACGTGATCGGCGAGTTCAATAACTGGGACATGTCGTGCCCTATGCGCCGCGTGACTGAGGGCGGTGTGTGGGAGGCTTCGTGCGCGGCGCACGCAGGACAGATGTACAAGTTCCGCATAGTGAGTCCGCACGGGACGGCGGACAAGGCCGACCCGTACGCCTTCCGGACGGAGGTGCCGCCAGGCACCGCGTCGGTGCTCTGCGACATACCGCAGTTTGAGTGGCACGACGGCGCGTGGCTCGCCCGCCGCCGCGAGACCATGAACAAGAGCGAATTTTACCGTCAGCCCATGAATATATATGAGTTGCACATCGGCTCATGGAAGCACCGCGCGGACGGACATCCGCTCTGCTACGCCGAGCTTGCCGACGAGTTGGCTCCATACGTCAAGCAGATGGGGTACACGCACGTCGAGTTTCTGCCGGTGATGGAGCACCCCTACGCTCCGTCGTGGGGGTATCAGGTGACCGGATACTACGCGCCGAGCTCGCGCTTCGGCGATCCGGCGGGGCTTATGACGCTTATCGACCGGCTGCACGCCGCCGGTATCGGCGTGATACTTGACTGGGTTCCGGCGCACTTCCCGAAGGACGCGCACGGGCTTTACGAATTCGACGGCGGCCCGCTCTACGAATACCAGGGTGGCGACAGAATGGAGCACGCCGGCTGGGGCACGCGCCGCTTCGACGTCGGGCGGCAGGAGGTTGAGAGCTTTCTCGTGTCGAACGCCGAGTTCTGGGCGGGCATCTATCACGCCGACGGACTGCGGGTGGATGCCGTGGCGTCCATGCTCTACCTCGACTACGACCGCGCACCGGGCGAGTGGGTGCCGAATGTTTACGGCGACAACCGCTGTCTCGAGGCCATTGCCTTCTTCCGCAAGCTGAACGGGCATATGGCCGGTCAGCACCCGGACGTGCTGATGATTGCCGAGGAGTCGAGCGCGTGGGCGCACATCACCGACGACTCGACCGACGGACTCGGCTTCTCACTCAAGTGGAACATGGGCTGGATGCACGACGCGCTCGACTATATCGCCGAGGAGTCACTGTTCCGCAAATATCACCACAACAAGCTGACATTCTCGCTGACGTACGCGTTCGGGGAGAAGTATGTTCTGCCGATTTCGCACGACGAGGTGGTGCACGGCAAAAAGTCGCTGCTCGACAAAATGTCGGGCGACTACTGGCAAAAGTTCGCGACGGCGCGCACCTTCGGCGTTTATATGATGACACACCCCGGCAAAAAGCTGAATTTCATGGGCAACGAGATAGGGCAGTTCCGCGAGTGGGACGACGCAGGGCAGATCGAATGGTTTCTGCTCGACTATCCGTCGCACGCGGGGTATCAGCTGTTCTGGGCGGATATAAACCATTTCTATCTCACCCACCCATCCCTGTGGTACGACGACGGAGGCTGGGACGGCTTCCGCTGGATTGACCCGGACGACGCCGAGAGGAGCGTCTATTCGTACTGCCGGCGCATGCGTCCGGGGGACGAGGAGCTGATTGTGGTGCTCAACTTCACACCCGTTGTCCGACATGATTATGAGCTGAACGTCGGCACGGCAGGGAAGTACGAGCAGCTGTTTAACAGCGACGAGAGCCGTTACGGCGGCAGCGGCGTCACAAACACCGCGCTTGAGGCCGACGAGGACGGCATATTAAGACTGACATTGCCTCCGCTGGGGGCGTTAATACTGCGTGCGCGCGAGCGCACGGGAAAGGCGTAGAAGAATGTTCAAGAAAAAAGAGTGCGTGGCCATGCTACTGGCCGGCGGACAGGGCAGTCGCCTGTATGCCCTGACCAAGCATACCGCCAAGCCTGCGGTGCAGTTTGGCGGTAAGTACAGAATCATTGATTTCCCCCTTTCAAACTGCGTCAATTCCGGCATAGATACCGTCGGAGTGCTGACACAGTATCAGCCGTTGGTGCTCAATGACTACATGGGCAACGGCCTGCCGTGGGACCTCGACCGGACCTTCGGCGGTCTCAAAATTCTGCCGCCCTATCAGGGCAACGAAGGCGCTGACTGGTACCGCGGCACCGCAAACGCGATTTACCAGAACCTCGAGTTCATCGACATGTTCGACCCGGAGTACGTCCTCGTGCTCTCCGGCGACCATATTTACAAGATGGACTACTCCAAGATGCTTGACTGCCACAAGCGCACGGGCGCGTCCTGCACCATCGCGGTGCTCGAGGTGCCGCTTGAGGAAGCCAGCCGCTTCGGCATCATGACGACGGATGAGAGCGGCCGCATAGTCCGCTTCACAGAAAAGCCGGCGCACCCCGAGAGCACAAAGGCGTCGATGGGTATTTATATTTTCGACCGTCACACGCTGACGAAATATCTCGAGGAGGACGAGGCAGACAAGTCGTCGTCAAACGATTTCGGCAAGAATGTCATCCCGGCAATGCTTGCGGCGGGCGAGAGCATGTACGCCTACGCCTTCGACGGCTACTGGAAGGACGTCGGCACGATAAACAGCCTGTGGGAGGCCAACATGGACATGCTGGGTACCCCTCCGAAGCTCGAGTTGGGCGGGGACAGCTGGCGCATATATTCACGTCACTATTGCCAGCCGCCGCAGTATATCGGCGGTCATGCCATAGTCGAGAACTCGGTCGTCACCGAGGGGTGCGAGATATACGGCACGGTCAAGAACTGTGTGCTCGGCGCGGGCGTGCGCATAATGCACGGCGCATATGTCAAGGACACAGTCATAATGGACAACGTAACGGTCGGCGAGGGTGCGACAGTGAACTATTCGATAATCGACTCGCAGTCCGTCATCGGAGCGGGGACGCGCATAGGAGCACCGCGCGGAGAGGGCGTGGGAATTGCCGTCATCGGCACGGGCGTTCACATACCGTCCGGCGCTGAGGTGTTTCCCGGCGACATGATTTCGTGAGGACAAAATATATGAAAAACAATAACAGTCAGGAGGCAAATGTATGACCGCGGCGGGCTTGATTTTTTCCAATATACATGACTCGGGCATTCCCGAGCTTACGCGTCTGCGCACTATGGCGAGTGTGCCGTTCGGATGCCGCTATCGGCTTGTGGACTTCGCACTGTCCAATTTTGTCAATGCTGATATAGCCAAGGTCGGCATTATCACACACAACAATTATCAGTCGCTGCTCGACCACATCGGCTCGGGCAAGGACTGGGATCTCTCACGCCGTTCGGGCGGCATCAAGGTGCTGCCCCCCTTCATCACCGCGTATGAGAACGCGGCGTCACGGCGGCTGTATTCGTCGCGGCTTGAGGCGCTCTGCGGCGTTATGAACTTCATCACGCGCTGCCGTGAGGACTATATCGTGCTCTCGGACTGCGACGCGGTGTACAACGTCGATCTGCGCGAGGTGCTGCGCAGCCACGCCGATTCCGGCGCGGATATAACGGTGGTGACTGTGAACGTCAACCCCGGACTTGTAAAGCTGGACGGCGACACCGTCGTCGTCCGCGCTGACGACGAGGGGCGTATAAGGGATTTCCTTGAATACACCGCCGACATGGAGCAGTCGGACTCGCTCGACATCAGCACCAATATCATGGTGGTCGGTCGCGAGTACCTTGTGAGGCTGGTCAACGACGCGATGGCGCACGGCTACACCAGCTTCTACCGCGACATAATGATGCGCCGCCATCGTCACGAGAATTTCAGAGTTTACAGATACTCAGGCTTCTATCGCCTGATAAATTCCATGGCATCCTACTTCGACGCCTCCATGAGCCTGCTTGACCCCGGCGCGCGCCAGACTTTGTTCGGCCTCTCAAGCCGCCCGGTGCTCACCAAGGTGCGCAACTCACCGCCTACACGCTATACCGCGGATGCGAGCGTGACAAACTCGCTGATAGCCGACGGCTGCGTCATCGAGGGACGCGTCGAGAACTCGATACTGTTCCGCGACGTGCACGTCGGAGAGGGAGCCGTGGTCAGGGACTGCATACTTCTCCAGAACACCTACGTGGCCGACCGCTCGGAGCTTAACTGCGTCGTTACCGACAAGGACGTGCTGATACGCGAGGGGCGCAGACTGTCAGGCTACCGGACGCTGCCGTTCTTCGTAGGGAAGGGGATGAGCGTATGACGAAGATACTGTTTGTCGGCGCGGAGGTTATGCCGTTTGCCGCGACCGGCGGGCTTGGTGACGTCTTAGGCTCGCTTCCAGCGGCGCTCGCGCAGGACAAGGATAACGATGTGCGCGTCGTCATGCCGCTGTATTCCGCCGTCGGGCAGGAGTGGCGGCGGCAGATGAAGACGGAGGCGGTCTTTGAGGTTCAGCTGTCGTGGCGGCGCAAATACTGCGGTATTCTGTCGCTTGTGCGCGACGGCGTCACCTATTATTTCGTGGACAACGAGTACTACTTCCGCCGCGATTCTCTCTACGGAAGCTATGACGATGCCGAGCGTTTTGCCTTCTTCTGCATGGCGGTGCCCGAGCTTATGCGGCACGTCGGATTTTATCCGGACGTCCTGCACGCGAACGACTGGCAGTCGGCGCTGAGCGTTGTCTACCTCAAGAACCTTTATTCGTGGCGCGCGGAGTACAGTCATATCAAAACCGTGTTCACCATACACAACATCGAGTACCAGGGACAGTACGATTTCGCCATTCTCGGCGACGTTTTCGGCCTTTCCGATCAGACGCGCGATCTTGCGGAGTGGAACGGCTGCATAAACCTCATGAAGGCCGCCATCGTGGCGTCCGACCGTGTGACGACGGTCAGCCCGCGCTACGCGCAGGAGATACTGACCGACGGCCACGGGCTCGAGCCGGTGCTCTGTCAGCAGGCCGACAAGCTGACGGGCATTCTCAATGGCATCGATTACAAGTACTACGACCCCGCCACAGACCCCGCGCTGAGCGCGAATTACACCTCGCTTGATCAGTCGGGCAAGACGACTGACAAGCTGGCGCTCGGTGAGTCTGTCTCGCTGCCCACCTCGGCCGACGTGCCCATGCTGGCGCTCATCTCCAGACTTGCCTCACATAAGGGGCTTGATTTGGTGTGCGAAATAGCGTATAATGTTATAGATGAGCTGGGATGCCAGCTGGTGGTGCTCGGCAAGGGCGAGGCGCGCTATGAGGACTTCTTCCGCCGCCTCGAGGCTGACCGCCCCGGACGCGTGCGCGCGCTTATCGAGTATGACCGCGAGCTGTCGCGCCGTATATATGCGGCGGCGGATGTGTTCGTCATGCCGTCGCGCCGCGAGCCGTGCGGGCTTTCGCAGATGATAGCCTCGCGTTACGGTGCTATTCCCGTCGTCCGCGAGACGGGCGGGCTGTATGACTCGATAAAGGGTTATTGGGAGCAGGACGGCCAGATGCACGGCAACGGCTTCACATTTGCAAATTACAGCTCTGCCGAGCTTTACGACCGCATACGTGCGGCGCTCGGGCTGTGGCGTGATGCCTCCCGTCGCGACCGCTTCGTCCGCAAGATAATGGACGTTGATTTTTCGTGGGGCGCGTCTGCTGCCCGCTACCAACAGCTTTACCGCGAGCTTATCGAGGAGAAGAATTGATATATGAACCTTAACGAAAACGAAACGCCCGGATGCGAGCGCATCCGGGCGGAGATAGAAGCAAAGCTTTTGCGTCATTTCGGCACCGATCCCGCCGACGCTACGCATGAGCAGCTCTACAAAGCCACGGCGCTGACAGTCAAGGACATACTGACCGAGAAGCGCGCCGAGTACAAAAAACAGGTCAACGCCGACGGCGCGCGCCGGGTTTACTATATGAGCATTGAGTTTCTGCTTGGTCGGTCGCTCAAGAACAGCCTGTGCAACCTGGGGCTTGACAAGGAATACGCCCGCGCGCTGAGCTCTATGGGCGTCTCGCTCGAGGAGCTTTACGAGTGCGAGCCCGACGCGGGTCTCGGAAACGGGGGTCTCGGACGCCTGGCGGCCTGCTTTCTCGACTCGCTGTCCTCGCTTGATTACCCGGCAACCGGCTTTTCGATATGCTATGAGTACGGCCTGTTCCGTCAGAAGATAATCGACGGCATACAGGTCGAGCTGCCCGACATATGGCTTCCGGGCGGCGAGGTTTGGCTGATCCCGCGCACTGACCGCATTTTCCACGTCCGTTTCGGCGGCCACGTCAAGGAAAACTGGCAGTCCGGCCACCTCGAGATAACCTACGAAAACTGCGATGAGGTCGAGGCGGTGCCCTACGACATGATGATCTCGGGCGCTGACTGCGACGCGGTGTCGCAGCTTCGTCTGTGGCGCGCGCGCGACATTCAGAACTTCAACATGGGGCTGTTTACGCAGGGACAGTACGTCCGTGCGCTCGAGGAGAGCAACCGGGCGGACATTATATCCAAGGTGCTCTATCCCTCGGACGAGCACACCGAGGGCAAGCTGCTGCGGCTGACACAGCAGTATTTTCTTGTCTCGGCGTCGATACAGAGCATAATCCGCGATCATATCGCTGTTTACCGCACGCTCGACAATCTGCCGGATAAGGTCGCCATCCACATCAACGATACGCACCCCGCGCTCTGCATTCCCGAGCTTATGCGTATCCTTATCGACGATTACCGCTTCAACTGGGATAAGGCGTGGAACTTCGTGACGCGCATAGTGTCCTACACCAATCACACCGTCATGCCCGAGGCGCTCGAATGCTGGGGCGAGGACGTCTTCAAGCTCAAGCTGCCGCGTATCTATATGATAGTCAAGGAGATAAACGAGCGCTTCTGCCGCGAGGCATGGAACGTTTTCCCCGGCAACTGGGATCGCATCTCGCGCATGAGCATAATATGCGGCGGGCAGGTGAGAATGGCCAATCTTTCGGTCGTAGGCTCGCACTCGGTCAACGGCGTGTCCAAGCTGCACTCCGAAATACTCAAAAACAACACCTTCCTCGACTTCTACCGCATGTACCCCGAGCGCTTTACCAATGTGACCAACGGTATAGCGCACCGCCGCTGGCTGTGCTACTCCAACCCGCGCCTTGCAGGACTGCTTGACGAGTGCATAGGCTGCGGCTATCGCTCGCATTCGCAGGAACTGGCCGAATTTGCAAAGTACGCCGACGACGAGAGCGTTCTCTCGCGCCTCGGTGAGATAAAACGGCAGAACAAGGCCGATTTTGCGGCCGCGCTCGCACGTCACACCGGGCAGATTATCAACCCCGACACCATATTTGACGTTCAGATAAAGCGTCTGCACGAGTACAAGCGTCAGCTGCTCAACGCACTCAATATTATCGGCGTCTACCTTGATCTGAAGGACGACCCCGACATGGACATCGAGCCGCAGACCTTCATTTTCGGTGCCAAGGCGGCGCCCGGATACTATATGGCCAAGCAGATAATACGCCTGCTGTATTATCTCGGTCGCGATATAGAGTCACATCACAAAATAAGAGAAAAGCTGCGTGTGGTCTTCCTTGAAGACTATAATGTGAGCATGGCGGAGGCGCTTGCGCCCGCTGCCGAGGTAAGCGAGCAGATTTCGCTCGCCGGTAAAGAGGCCAGCGGCACGGGCTGCATGAAGCTCATGATAAACGGCGCGCTCACGCTCGGCACGCTCGATGGCGCGAACGTCGAGATGCAGGCGGCGGCAGGCGAGGACAACATGTATATCTTCGGTCTGAACAGCCGCGAGGTGGATGAGCTGTGGCTCCGCGGCTACAACGCCGCCGAGTTCTACAACTCCAATCCGAGGCTGCGCCGCATAGTCAACAGTCTTGACGCCGGCTTTGCCGGGGAATCCTTCTCCGAGATTGCGGCCTATCTCATCGCCGGGCACGGCATCGCCGACCCGTATATGTGCCTTGCAGATTTTGAGTCCTACCGTCTCTCGCGCGAGCGCATGCTGAAGGACTACGCCGACAGAACCAAGTGGAACCGCATGTCGCTCCGCAATATCGCCGCCGCAGGGCAGTTCTCGGCCGACCGCAGTATCGAGGAATACGCGCAGCGCATCTGGGGACTCCAGAAAGTAAAGCTCAAAAAGGATTGAAATGCTTCCGAAACTTACTGACGAAATCGGGGCGGGGGCAGTCCCGTACCTGAAAAAACAACTTTTCGCTCCGGGCGGCGAGGTCACGGACGTGACGCCGCTCGGCGCGTTTCCGGTGACGCACAGGCTCGGTCTGTGCCTGTGCGTGCCGGTGCGGCTTGGGATTACCGGCGTTACGCTGCGGCTCTGCCGTGACGGCGCGCCGTACGGCGACATTCCGCTCGACATATCGGAAAGCCCGCTCGGCGTCGACTGCTATCGCCACACGCTCGAGCTCTCCGAGCTGTGCGTCGGCCGCCGCTCAGGGCTTTTTTACTACGAATTTATTCTGCACCGCGGTCGCGAGACGCTTTTCTCCGACACGGTCAACAATGTGGATATGACACTGTCCGGCGAGACGTCCGGACGTTTTATGCTGCTGGTCTACGAGGAGGACTTTGACGTTCCGCGCTGGCTCGGCAGCAATATTATATATCACATATTCGTAGACAGGTTTGGTAAGACGGGGCACAATTTATTTGTTCGTGATGACGCTGTGCTCAACCCGGACTGGGATGGAGGCATTCCTTCCTACGCCGAGGTGCCGGGCGGGGACGTCGCAAACAACGACTTTTTCGGCGGCACGCTCGACGGCGTCGTCGAGCGGCTTGATTATCTCGCCTCGCTCGGCGTCGGGACGCTGTACCTGAGCCCGATATTCGATGCGTATTCAAACCACAAATACGACACCGGAGATTACGAGCACGTCGACGCCATGTTCGGCGGTGACGCCGCGCTTGACCGGCTGCTCGCAGCCGCGGCAGAGCGGGGAATGCACGTCATACTCGACGGCGTCTTCAACCACACCGGCGACGACAGCCGCTACTTCAATCGGTACGGGCGCTACGCCGACGTCGGCGCGTATCAGTCGGTGGCGTCGCCATATTTCAAGTGGTACAACTTCCGCGAGTACCCCGACAGCTACGAATGCTGGTGGAACATACGCATTCTGCCGCGCCTGCGTCAGGACAACCCCGACTGCCGCCGCTATTTTACCGGCGACGACGGCATCGGCGCGCGCTACATGCGGCGCGGCGTCAGCGGCTGGCGTCTCGACGTTGCGGACGAGCTCAACGACGATTTTCTCGACGAGTTCCGCGCGAGCGTCAAGCGGGCGTCGTGCGGCGAGGGGATAATTATCGGCGAGGTGTGGGAAAATGCCGCCGATAAAATGTCGTACGGACAGCGCCGCCGCTATTTGCAGGGACGGCAGCTGGACAGCGTCATGAATTATCCCGTGCGCAATGCGATAATAGATTTCATTCTGCGCGGCGACGGCAGACTGCTCTACGGCACGCTGACTGCAATCTACGCCTCCTACCCGCCGCAGGTCAGTCACAGTCTGATGAACCTGCTCGGCACGCACGACACGGAGCGCATACTCACCGTCCTCGCCGACGCCGGGACGGACATGATGTCAAACGCAGAGCTGGCGGCCTTCCGGCTCTCCCCGCAGCAGCGCGAGTCGGCCAAAAGGCGGCTGATGCTGGCATCGACGATACAGTACACAATATACGGCACGCCGTCGCTGTATTACGGCGACGAGGCCGGCATGGAGGGCGGACGGGACCCGTTCTGCCGTATGCCGTTTCCATGGGGACGCGAGGATGCCGAGCTCACGGCGCACTACCGTAAGCTCGGTCAGATACGGCGCGAGCCGGTTTACAGCTGGGGAGACTTCCGTGTGCTTGAACACGGCGACGGCGTCATCGCCTTCGAGCGCACGCGTGCCGGCGAGCGCATAGTGACGGCCGCGAACTGCTCGGATACGCCGCACCTGTTTGAAGGCATGACACAAAGCTATAAAGACCTGCTCACAGAAGACGAATATTCCGGAAATGTGACGCTCGAGCCCATGAGAGCGGCAGTGTTAAAGGAGATATAAAATGTTCAAAAAGGTTTTTTCGTTTTGGACAAAGTCCAAAAATCCCGACAGCCCGCGCTATCGTTATGACATGGCCAAACGCATATGCGGGCATCATGTCAAGTACGTGACCGAGCGTCACGGCGACGACCCCGAGGAGGTTATCGGCAAGGATGGCGCGCTCAACATACGCGACGACGAGCTGCTGGTCTTCGCCTCGTCGGACATACTTATGCGCTGCAAAATAGAGCAGATGCAGGCATGGGAGCTGTTAAGCCACGACGGCGTGGTCATCACCGCACCCGACCTCGAGCACGGCGGCGTCGAGCGCACGATAATTGTACATTACGTTTATTACAGGTAAAAAAGCACGTAAAAGCTCACGAAACGACAGATCTTAAGTCGTTTGCGTGAGCTTTTTGCTTTTTGTGAGCCAACGTGCGCGCGTCTCGCGAAAAATGCGGGTGGCTGCGTGAATTTGCTTGTTTTGAGTACGGTTTTGTGCTATAATGAAAGCAGAAAACGGGGCGTCCGGGGCCTGTGCCCGCGCGGACGCGGAAATGCACGATTTTATGAAAGGTATTGATATGTACACTTCACAAAGCAGTTTTGAGCACAACACCCCCGAGTCCGACAGGCTGTTTCCCGTCGTGGGGCGCGCGGCGTTCGGCGGAGTTTTGGCCGAGGCAGTTGATTTTATATGCCGCGAGCAGCTCATGAGGCCTGAGCTGTGGCACGAGTTTGTGAGTCAGTTCACCTTCTGCCCGGACGATGAGAACAACGGCTGGCGCTGCGAGTACTGGGGCAAAATGATGCGCGGCGCGGCGTTTGTCTACGCCTACACCCGCGACGAGGCGCTATATCGCGTGCTCGAGGACAGCATCCGCGAAATGCTCGCGACGGAGGACAGCCTAGGGCGCATTTCGACGTACAGCCCCGCGGCTGAGTTCGCTGGTTGGGACATGTGGGGGCGTAAGTACGTCTTGCTCGGTATGCAGTATTTCTGCGAGGTGTGCCGCGACGCCGAACTGCGTGAGCTTCTTGTGGCCTCGATGCGCCGCCAGGCGGACTATATTGTCGGGCACATAGGAGAGGACAAGCTCGCCATCGACAAGACCAGCAACTTCTGGCTCGGCCTCAACTCAATGTCGATACTCGAGCCGTTTGTGAGGCTTTACAACATCACAAATGAGAAGAAATATCTCGATTTTGCGTCGTACATAGTGAATGTGGGCATGCACGGCGAGGCCTGCGTCTTTAGGCTTGCCGCCGAGGACAGACTGCTCCCGCACGAGTACCCTGCGACAAAGGCGTATGAGATGATGTCCTGCTTTGAGGGACTGGCGGAGTATTACCGCGTTGTCGGCGGCGATGTCTACCGCACGGTGCTGCTCAATTTCGGGCGGCGGGTTCTTTCGAGCGAGGTGTCCGTCATAGGCTGCGCCGGGTGCACGCACGAGCTGTTCGACCACACGGCCTTCTCACAGACCGACGACACCCGAACCGGCATCATGCAGGAGACCTGCGTCAGCGTCACGCTGATGAAGCTGTGCGGACAGCTTCTGCGCATCTCAGGCGACCCCGGCTACGCCGACTGCATCGAGCGAACGTTTTTCAACGCTTACCTCGGCTCGTTCAACACGCACCGCCGCCCGTCGCGGCTTGAGGCCAGGGGGCGCTGGCCGCAGACCGAGCGCGTGCTGCCGTTCGACAGCTACACGCCGCTGCGTCCGGGAGTCCGCGGTGCGAAAATCGGCGGACTTATGCGTATGGAAAACGGCGCGTTTTACGGCTGCTGCGCCTGCATTGCGTCGGCAGGGGCGGGAATTTTCCCGCGGGTCAACCTGCTGCGCGGTGCCCGTGGCGTCTATATAAACTTCTATCTGCCCGGAGACGTGACGGCGGAGCTCCCGGAGGGGAGATTTTCCTACACAATCGAGGGCGATTACCCTTATGGCGGCCGCGTGACGCTGCGCGTGGACGAAGCGCCGGAGAGCGGTGTGCAGCTGTTTCTGCGTATTCCCGCGTGGAGTCGGTCGACCGTCGTGACAGTAGACGGCGAGCGGCAGTCGGCGGAGAGCGGGTATTTCCGCGTCTGCCGGAGAGCCGAGTGCGGGGACGTGCTCACGATTGACTTCGATATGACGACGTACGCCGTGTTCCCGGTTGCGGGTGCGCCGGGGGAGGATAAATACATGGCCTTCCGTCGCGGCGCGATAGTGCTCGCCGCGGACGCGCGTCTCGGCGAGTCACCGGAGACACCGATTTCGCCGGAGATGGCCGCCTCACCGGAGACGCTGATTTCGCGGGAGATGGCCGCCTCACCGGAGACACTGATTTCGCAGGAGATGCCCGCCTCGCCTGAGACGCTGATTTCGCGGGAGAGGGCCGCCTCACCTGAGACACTGATTTCGCGGGAGATGGCCGCCTCACCTAAGACGCTGATTCCGCAGGAGATGCCGACCTCGCCGGAGATAGCCGCCTCACAGGCAGCATTCAGGGAGGTTGCTTCCGTCTCATGCTGCGGCGAAGAGCTGCCGGTGTCGGCCGGGTTGTGCCCGATACCGCCCGAGATACCGGACAGCCGCCTCTGCGTCGGCGTTGCGTGCGCTGACGGGACGGTTCGCCGTCTTATCGACTGCGCGTCGGCGGGCAAAACATATGATGCCGACTCGGAAATGGCCGTCTGGCTACCACGAGCGTGACTTGCATCACAAATCGACAAATTGCAACATATAAAAGATTGAGTTTTTTGAAATGATAACAGCCATAAAATCGATATTCAAACTGCGCTCGCAGCGCAGGGGCGTACACCGTCCTCAGCTTGACGGGGAGGGGCGCGCCATAATCCCAATGACTGTCCGCGACGACAGCAGCTTTCTGTCGCCCTATTCGGTGACTAACGAGGAAGTTGTGGACGCCGACGTGGCCGAGTTTATCGAGCGCACGGCGAGCGCCGTGCCGCCTAAAATGCCGCTGGCTCTGCACGTCCGTAGCCGCTGCATCGACCCGTCCGAGCAGGAGCTCTACCGCGCGGCGCTGCGGCAGTATTTCCGGCTCAAGTCCATCGCCAACCTGCGCGAGATCCGGCGCAATGTCGTGCTTGCGACTATCATGACGATAGTTGGAGTCCTGGCGCTCGGCGGGATGTTCCTCGCGGAGAGCTCGGGCGTCCGTCAGATATGGATCGAGTGCATCGACATTTTCGCGTGGGTTTTTATCTGGGAAGCGGTTGATCTGCTGTTCATCGAGGGCGGACGCCTGCGCCTCGAGGGGCAGCGGCTTGAGTCGCTGATGAACATGAAGGTCGGCTACTACGAGCTCGACTGACGGGAGGCAGAGATGGAATATCACGAATTTGCCGACATGATACGCGAAAGTCGGCATATCGTCTTTTTCGGAGGGGCGGGCGTGTCGACCGAGAGCGGCCTCAAGGATTACCGCAGCCCGGACGGCATATACAAGACCGCCATGACCTACGGTGCGCCGCCCGAGGAGCTGCTCAGTCACGATTGCTTTATGCACGACCCGCAGCTTTTCTACCGCTTTTACCGTGACTATTTTATGACGCACGCCGAGCCGAACGCAACGCACCGCGCGCTGGCGCGCCTCGAGCAGCTTGGATACGACGTCACCATAGTGACGCAGAACATCGACGGACTGCACCAGGTCGCAGGGAGTAGCAAGGTCTACGAGCTGCACGGCACGACATCCCGGCTCGAGTGCCCGCTCTGCGGCAGGCAGTACGGGAGGGACCTTCTCGAGCGCATCGACGGCGTGCCCTACTGCGTCTGTGGCGCGCCCGTAAAGCCGCACGTCGTGTTGTACGGCGAGCAACTGGACGGGGGCGTCGTCACGGGGGCGCTCCGGGCAATCTCGGACGCCGACCTGCTTATCATAGGCGGGACGTCGCTCGCGGTTCAGCCCGCGGCGTCGTTTGTGCTGGCGTATCGTGGGAGCAACATTGTCATGATAAACAAGCAGCCCACGCAGTACGACCGCATGGCGACGCTCGTGTTTCACGAAAGACTCGGAGAGGTGTTTCGTGAGGTTATGTGCGAGATAGATATCTGAAAAAAGCCACAGACCGGCAATCATGTGATTGTCGGTCTGTGACTTTGTGCGTCTCAAATCGAGAATTTGTGCAATTAATCAAACGAAGAATTCAGCTTTGTGACCATTCTTGAGATTGACTTCTCATTGGCCTTGACCTGGCCGGACCAGCCGGTTCCGTTGACGCAGGCCTTGGACCAGAGCTCGCTCATGGTGTTGAGCTGTGCGCCGAACAGACGGCCGAGATCGAAGACTATGTTGTCGTGGATGAGGTCGAAGCACTGCGCGGTCTTGTCGCCGGAGGAGTATTTGTACTTCATGTTGACCTCGAAGATTGCGGGGGTGGTGAGCTTGTAGCCGTGGTACGCGAGGCACTCGAGGACAGCGGTGGCGACGTCCTGATCGTTGCTGCCCTTCATTACCTCGTACAGCGTGAAGGGGTTGCCGACGGTGGTGTAGTAGCTGTCTTGCGCCTCGTCGTACTTCGGGACGGGGACGACGCCGTACTTGAAGGAGGCACTGTTGAGTCCGCAGGTGTGCTGGCTGTCGGCTATGTAAATGCGGTTCTGCGTGAACAGGCTGTTGCCCTCGGCGAAGGTCTTGCAGACCTCGTTGTTGTTGTTTTTGGTGAAGCAGACGCCGGATGAGAACCATGACGACAGCTTCTCGGCAAGGTTGATTGACTTCTCGGAGCCGTAGTCAGCAGAGACCTGCATGTAGCCGTTCGCATCCTTGTCAATCCAGCGCATTCCGGCGGCGCTGTAGAACGAGTCGGCGTGAAAATAGAGTGTGGAGAGGCCGAAGAAATCGCCGTAGTCGGCCACGTTGTTGTTGTTGACGTCCTCGTACATGTCGGTGGTCATGGCAATCATTTTGTCTATCGTCCAGGTTCCGGCGAGCGCGAGATCGGTCGGGTCGTCGAGGCCGCGGTCGGTGACCATGTCCATGTTGTAGTATATGCCGTACATGAAGTGCAGCGTGTTGGTCGATATGTCGCCCGAGATGAAGTACATTCCGTTGCCGATGGTGGAGGTCCCGACCATTGTGGGCGGCCACCAGGGCTTCTCAAGGTCGAGATAGCTGTCCTCAATGGCTAGCAGATTCTGCGTCATACCGCCCGCGGCGACGACGGCTCCCGTGCGGCTGTGCGAGGCGAGAATATTGTATATTTTCTCACCGGCATTGAAGCTGTTCTGTACCTTTTTGAGATAGTCCGAGCTGTGATTGACGTTTCCGGGCGTGCCGACGTAGTTGAGCCTGACGCCGAGCTGCTCCTCGACGGCGAGGTTGCGCGCGTGTATGGCGTCGCGGACGTTGTCGCCGGTAATGTCATCCTCGAAGAATTCGGCTCGCTCAACGTCCTCCCAATACAGAGTTGTGATCTGTTTCCCGCCGAAATTCAGCTCGGGAAGGGAGGACTCGGGCCCCTCCGAGGTGTCGGACGTTGGAGAGTCGGTGTCCTGACCCGGAGCCGGAGTCGTGTTGTCGGCAGGCGTGGTGGTCTGGACGTCATCGCCGGAGTTGTTGGCGCAGGCTATAGCGCTGAGGCAAAGCACAAGACAAAGCAGACATGCGGCAATGCGAAGTGTGAGCTTCATGGGGATTCCTCCTGTTTTTATGGGCGCTGCCGCGGCAGCGCAGATGGTTTACCTACATTATATCATGCTTCCCGCAATAAATCAACATGAATTGGCGCGCGGGCGGATATAATTGCAGTATAAATCCGATTTGCTATTGCCAAAATATGAAAATGAGTGTATAATAGAAGCGACATGAAAAAAGAGCCGCGTGCTCGAGATCAATTTTTTCATACGCCGCCTGCGCGGCACGGAGGAAACAAAGCAGTGAAAAGAACAAACGAGAGATTTTGCCGGATGAAGTACGAGCTGGTCGTTGTCGGCGGAGGTATGGCGGGAATTTGCGCCGCTATGTCCGCGGCACGTCACGGCGTGAAGGTCGCGCTTGTGCACGCGAGACCGGTGCTCGGCGGAAACGCTTCCAGTGAGATACGTATACATATTTCGGGAGCCGACCAGAGCCTGCGTCAGCCCGAATATGCCGAGACTGGACTTGTCTACGAGCTGATGCTCGAGAACAAGGCTCGCAACGACTTCTTCAACTACTCTATCTGGGATTCCGTTCTGCTCGAGAAGGTCAAGGACGAGAAGAATCTTGACCTTTATCTCAACACCGTAATGTACGACTGCGAAACGGACGGCGGTCACATCACCTCTATCAGCTGTGTCCAGGAGACCACCGAGATGAGATATTGCTTCGAGGCGCCCCTGTTCGTCGACGCCACCGGAAACGGCACGCTTGGCTACTACGCCGGCGCCGAATACAGACAGGGAAGCGAGTCGCGCGCCGAGACTGGCGAGCCGCACGCTCCCGAGCAGCCCAACAACGAGCGTATGGGCAACACCGTGCTCATGAAGGCCGTCGATATGGGACACCCGGTCAAGTTCACACCGCCTGCGTTTGCCAAAAAGCTGACGGAGGATCAGCTCAAATACCGTATGCACTGTGCAAAGCACAAGATAGATTCCAGCATGGCCCCCGACCCCGAGGAGTGGCTGCGTCTGTCGGGAACCAGCTGCCGCGGCGTTGACTACGGCTACTGGTGGCTCGAGCTCATGGGCGACAAGGACGACATCATCCCCGACTTCGAGAACATACGCGACGACCTTATCGCGTACGCCTACGGTCTGTGGGATCACATAAAGAACGGTGGCGACCACGGCGCGGAGAACTACGCGCTCGAGTGGGTCGGCGCGCTGCCCGGAATGCGCGAGAGCCGTCGTCTGATGGGCGACTATGTCCTTTCAGAGACGGATATTCTCGAGCATCGTCAGTTTGACGATGCCGTCGCCTACGGCGGCTGGTGCATCGACCTGCACGCCCCGCACGGACTGCTCGATTTCGACGTCCTGCCGAGCGACTGCCATCACTTCAGCGGCGTATATACCATACCTTACCGCTCATACTATTCCAAGAACATCGATAACCTCTACCTTGCCGGACGCGACATCAGCACCACCAAGCTCGGACTTGCCAGCACGCGCATTATCGCCTGCTGCGCGGTCGGCGGCCAGGCGGTCGGTACGGCGGCGGCGCTCTGCAAGAAGTACGGGGTGAAGCCGCGCGAGCTGGCTCCCCACATCGGCGAGCTTCAGCAGATGCTGCTCAAGGACGACGCCTTCCTGCCCAACATCCCCGGTCACGACGCGGCGGACGCGGCGCTCAGCGCACACTTCAGCGCGTCGTCTGCTATTCCCGGCGGCGACCCCGCACAGCTCATCGACGGCACCGCGCGCCGACTTGACGGCGTAATCCACGGCTGGACGTCGGACGGCATAGCCGGCGGCGGCGAGACGCTGACCATGGCATGGAACGAGCCGCACAAGCTGCACGAGCTCCGCCTGACCTTTGATTCCGACTTCAAATACCCCATCCGTGTGACTATGGCACACAACCGTCAGGTTCAGCAGAGAATAGGCGTGCCTGCCGAGCTTGTGCGCGATTACGACGCGACGCTCATGAAGGACGGCAAGCCGGTTCGCACGGTGTCCGTCCGCGACAACCACCAGCGCCTCAACGTGCTCGATTTTCCCGAGACCGAGTGCGACGGCGTGGAATTCCGGTTCTTCGCCACCAACGGTGCCGAGAACGTCACGGTGTTCGAGATCAGAGCGTACTGATACATATTTTCAATTTCACAATCACAGGGGGATAATCGGAGCGTGAAAAATGCAAAAAGGTTTTTATCTGTGATGCTGTCGGCGCTGATGCTGCTACCGCTCGCCGGTTGCGCTGACTACAACGGCCCGGCCGGAGGCGCGTCTGACACCGCTCCGCAGGCATCGTCCGGCGCGTCCGATCAGACGACTCCCGCGCCGGGCTCCGACTCGGAGAGCACGGGGGAGAATACCGCTGCGCCGTCCGACACTCCGGCGGAAACAACAACGGCAAAGCAGGTGTCGACAGGAGGTTACAAGGTGCTGAATTACGATGATTTCAAGGCCATGTGGCTGTCGCAGTTTGACCTCGGTGAGGTCTACAAGAACGGTTCCGCACAGCGCGACGAGGCGTCGTTCACCGACTATATGAAGAAAATTCTCGGGAATGTCAAGTCGCTCGGCATGAACACTGTCATTGTGCAGGTGCGTCCGAACGCCGACTCGATGTACCCGTCGGAGTATTATCCGATGAGTAAATATGTGGTCGGCAACTATGGGCGCGAGGCGTCGTACGACCCGTTCGCCGTGATAGTCGAGGAGGCGCATGCGCTCGGGCTGTCGGTTCAGGCGTGGATAAACCCGCTTCGCGGCATGACGGACGCCGGGATTGCCAAGGTGCCAGATAAGTATACCATAAAGCAATGGTATAGCGACAAGAGCACGCAGGGTAAACAGATTGTCCTCAAATCCGGGACATGGTATCTCAACCCCGCATACGAGGAGGTGCGCCGGCTGATAATCGACGGCGCGCGGGAGATACTCGAGAAGTACGACGTCGACGGACTGCACATGGACGACTATTTCTACCCGACCACGGACGCGTCGTTTGATTCCGCGGCGTACAGTCAGTACGTGCGCGGCGGCGGACGCGAAGCGCTTGCCGACTGGCGGCGCTCCAACCTCAACGCGCTTGTTTCCGGCCTCTGGAGCATGACCAAGGAGGTAAACCCCGAGCTGATTTTCGGTATCAGCCCGGCGGGCAACTTCAACACCGTCTACGACTCGCACTACGCCGACGTCTATGAGTGGTGCGGCAAAACGGGCTACATTGATTATATATGCCCGCAGGCTTATTTCGGGCTCGAGCACGCGACGTTTGACTTCAACAAGGTCGTCTCGAAGTATCAAAGTATGATAAAGACGGACAGCGTTAAGCTGATTGTCGGCATGTCGCTCGGCAAGGCGCTGAACGGCTCGAAGGGCGAGACGGATAAGTACGCAGGCAGCGGTGCGCGAGAGTGGATAGAGCACAAGGACATACTGGCGCGCCAGCTTGAAATGACCAAATCGTACAAAAAATGCGTCGGCGTGGCGTATTTCTGCTACCAGTATTTCTTCAATCCGTTAAGCGGGGCGGAGAACTCAGGTACCCGCCAGGAGCGAGCCGCATTCCTGCCGCTACTCGAAAAAATTAGTTGGCAAAAAAATTGAACAAATTCTTGACATTTTATCGCGCGTATTGTATAATTAATGAACAAATATAAAAGGAGTGTCTACTATGAAAAAAATCATTCTGTCTGCTTTGCTGATCATTGCCCTTGTGGCCGCTATGGTGCCTATGACGGTTTCCGCGGCTGAGGGCACCGCTGTTTCCACTGTCGAGGAATTCGAGAAGATGGTCAGCGGCGGCACCTACTACCTTGCCAACGATATCGATTTCGGCGGAAAAAAGTACGAGGGCTACATTTTCGAAGAGTTCAGTGGCGTGCTGAACGGCGAAGGCCACTGCATTTTCAACTTCTCCATCAACGGTGAAGGGCTTGAGAGTGACACGGGCATTATCAAGAGAGCCAACAAGGCTGGCAAGCTCGAGATAAACAACCTCATCATAGGTAAAGAAAAGCAGCCCATAACTCTCTACACCAATGCATCCGGTAAGAGCCACGGCATTCTGGCCGGCGCTCAGGAGAATGCAAACTCCGCAGTCTTCAACGATGTTGCCGTCTACGCGGAGATTACCGCTCCCACGACCGGTAAGGCAAACATCGGCGGCTTTATCGGTTACAGCCGCGCTGTCTCCTTCATCAACTGCAGCTTCAACGGATTCATCCAGCTCGGCAGCGGACTTGACAAGGTTGACGAGGTCTATCACAACGCCGCGGGATTCATCGGCTCCTGTAACAGCGATATGACATCATTCGACAACTGCGAGAACAACGCAAGCATCACTACATACTGCTCCACAGTTGAGGCGCGTGCGGCAGGCTTCATTGCCTATACCCAGAGCACCGTCACTATGACCAAATGCCGCAACAATGGTGAAATCACCGTTGCCGACTGCGACAAGCAGATCGCCGATGGTCAGTGCGCGGGCTTCGTAGCTCATGCGAACAAGACCTCTCCCGTTATCTTCGATTACTGCGAGAACTTCGGTAAAATCAACTGCTCCAACTGGAGTGCGGGTTTCGTTGCCAACGCCGTTTCCGGCGCGCTGTTCACCGGCTGCGTGAACGAGGGCGAGTACAACAAGAACGCTGTTCTAAGCGGTCCGTTCGTTGCATTCGTCTCTGAAACCGCAATCGTAGACTACACCGGCAAGAACATCGATAAGATTGATCCTTCCGTAGTATGGGGAACCACTGCCGAGGACACCACTACCGCGACTCCGCCGGCTGAAACCACCACCCCGAAGGCTGAGGAGACCACCACTCCGAAGGTTGATGAGGCTACAACTCCCACTCCCGCTAAGGAAACCACGACCCCTGCTCCCACCACCACGACCACCGCGGGTGGAAACAGCAGCAGTGGCGGTTGCGGTTCTGCGATGATTTCCGTTGGCCTCGTTGCCGTTCTCGGCGCAGGCTGGCTGGCGCTTCGCAAGAAGGAAAACTGATTTTGAATTGGTTTAATTGAATAAAGCTCCCCCGTATCGCATGCGATACGGGGGAGTGCTTTTCTTATTTTCAAAAATTACATCCCGGCCTTAACTTTTCCGAGATTGTCCGACAGCGTGACGAATTCCGGCATGGTCAGGCGCTCGCCACGTATATCGGGGGAGATGCCGCTGTCGGTGATGGCGCGGAGCAGTCCTTCGCGCGGTATGTCGCCGAAGACGGCGGACAGTGCGTTCGGCAGCGTCTTGCGACGCTGACCGAATGCTGCTTTGACGGTCTTGAAGAACAGCTCCTCGTCGGTGGGGCGGTAGGGCTTCTCCTTGTGCAGCTTTATTCTCACGACGGCGGAGTCGACCTTCGGTGGCGGCAAAAACAGCCCGGCGGGAACCTTCATGAGCCGCTCCGATGTGCCGTAGTAGGCGAGCACGGCCGTTATCGCGCCGCAGTCGCGGCTGCCGGGCGCGGCGCAGAGCCTGTCCGCAACCTCTGACTGAACCATGACTGTAATGTAGTCAAACGGCACGCGGGACTCGAGCAGCGCCATGAGAATCGGCGTTGTAATGTAGTAGGGAAGGTTGGCGCACACCGAGAGGCCGCCGTCGAGGTAGGGCGCGGCGAGGGCGGGAAGGTCGCACTTCATGATGTCGTCGTTGATTATTTTGACGTTGTTGAATTCGTTGAGCGTGTAGCCGAGCGCCGGTATGAGTCCGCGGTCGAGCTCGACCGCCACCACCTGACGGTAGCGCGATGCCAGCTCATAGGTCAGCGTGCCGAGGCCGGGGCCGACCTCGAGTATGTTATCGGACTGCCCCTCGCAGCAGCATTCGGCAATCTCCTCGACCACCGAGCGCTCGGTCAGAAAATTCTGCCCGAACTCCTTGCGGAAGGTCAGTCCGTATATTGACATGATTTGTTTTATCGTTTTTATGTCGCAAAGATTCATTTTCAGTCTCCGTGGTTTTGTTTCACCTGATTATACCATGGTTTGACGATAAAAGCAATATATTTTTTCCGTATTTCAGCTCTCGACGCCTTGCCAAAATAAAAACTTCGAGAAATTAAAAAAACATATGGAAAAAATCAAGGAATTGATGTATAATTAATATAACTGTATCGCAAGGAGGCACATAAATGGGTTTGGGTTCGAAAATTTTCGGAACATACAGCGAAAGAGAAATCAAAAAGCTGCGCAAGACCGCAGATAAAATAGACGCTATGGCGCCGCGCTTTGCCGCCATGAGCAACGAGGATCTGTCCGGCATGACGGAAAAGCTGCGCGAACGCTTCAGGGCGGGCGAGTCGCTTGACTTGCTGCTGCCGGAGGCATTCGCCGCCGTCCGTGAGGCGGACAAGAGAGTGCTCGGCAAATATCCCTTCTACGTCCAGCTGCTCGGCGGAATAATTCTGCATCAGGGGCGCATTGCCGAGATGAAGACAGGTGAGGGCAAGACGCTCGTCGCGACGCTCCCGGCTTACCTCAACGCGCTGGCGGGCGAGGGCGTCCATGTAGTCACGGTGAACGACTACCTCGCGCGCCGCGACAGCGAGGAGATGGGGCGCGTCTACGAGTTCATGGGACTGAAGACCGGACTTGTCGTCCACGGCCAGAGCAACGACGAGAAAAAAGCCGCCTACGCCGCCGACATAACCTACGGCACCAACAACGAGTTCGGCTTCGACTACCTGCGCGACAACATGGTGGTCTACAAGGAGAACATGGTTCAGCGCGGTCATCCCTTCGCCATTGTCGACGAGGTGGACTCCATCCTCATCGACGAGGCGCGCACGCCGCTGATAATTTCGGGCGCGGGCGAGGAGTCTACGGATATGTACGACAAGGCCGACGCTTTTGTACGCACGCTCAAGAAATCCGTCATCAAGGAGATAGACAAGAAGGAGGCGCAGGACGACGTCGACGCTGACTACATCGTCGACGAGAAGGCCAAGAATGCCATCCTTACGCCGCGCGGAGCCAAGCGGGCGGAGGAGTATTTCGGCCTCGCCAACTATACCGATTCCGAGAACTCGACGCTCGCGCACCACATAAACCAGGCTATCCGCGCGCACGGCGTCATGCAGCGCGATGTTGACTACGTTGTCAACGAGAACGGCGTCATTATTGTCGACGCGTTCACCGGCCGACTTATGCCCGGCCGCCGCTATTCGAACGGCCTGCATCAGGCAATCGAGGCCAAGGAGCGCGTCAAAATCGAGAAGGAAAACAAAACGCTCGCCACAATCACCTTCCAGAACTACTTCCGCCTCTACGGCAAGCTGTCCGGTATGACGGGTACCGCGCTGACGGAGGACATGGAGTTCCGCGAGATATACGGCCTCGATGTCGTCGAGGTGCCAACCAACATGCCAATGATACGCGTAGACCACCCCGACGTGGTCTACAAAAACCTCAAGGGCAAGTACGACGCCATCGTCCGGCAGGTCATCGAGTGCCACGAAAAGGGGCAGCCGGTGCTTGTCGGTACGGTGTCCATTGATAAGTCCGAGGAGCTGTCGCGCAGGCTGAAGAAAGAGGGAATAGCGCACACCGTCCTCAACGCAAAATATCACGAAAGAGAAGCCGAGATAGTCGCGCAGGCCGGAAAATTCGGCGCCGTGACCATCTCCACCAACATGGCCGGTCGTGGTACTGACATTATGCTCGGAGGAAACCCCGAGTTCATGGCCAAAAACGAAATGCGCCGCAGTCAGGTGCCCGAGGAGCTCATCGTTCAGGCCGTCAGCAGCGCGCCGACGGACAACGAGCAAATTCTCGAGGCCCGCAGGCTGTTCCACGAACTGCTGAAGGATTTCAAGACGCAAGTCGAGCCCGAGGCGCGCCGCGTGCGCGAGGCGGGAGGCTTATTCATACTCGGAACGGAGCGCCACGAGAGCCGTCGTATAGACAACCAGCTGCGCGGCCGGTCGGGTCGTCAGGGCGACCCCGGTGAATCGCGCTTCTTCATCTCGCTTGAGGACGACCTCATGCGTCTGTTCGGCAGCGAGCGTATACTCTCGCTCGTCGACCGCATGGGACTCGATGACGACACGCCCATCGCCGCAAAGATACTTTCCGGTTCCATCGAGCGCGCGCAGAAGAACCTCGAGGAGGCCAACTTCAAGCGCCGTAAGTACGTGCTGACATATGACGATGTCATGAATCAGCAGAGAACCATCATATACAATCAGCGTCGCGCCGTGCTCGACGGGGATGACCTGTCCGGCACCATACGCGGCATGATGGAGGCCACCATACGCGAGTCTGTCGCCGCCTGCGCGCAGGGCGAGTCGCCCGCCGACTGGAACCTCGAGGCGCTGCGGGCGCAGTACCTCGGCTTCCTCTGCACGGAGGACGATTTCCGCTATTCCGAGTCCGAGCTGAAGCACCTGAAGGCCGACGATATCGCGGATATGCTGGTCGAGCGTGCGCTTGACAAGTACCGCGAGGAGGAGGAGATGATAGGCTCCGCCCAGATGCGCGAGGTCGAGCGTGCAGTGCTTCTGCGCAACGTCGACACCATGTGGATGGAGCACATCGACGCCATGGAGGATCTCAAGGGCAACGTCGGGCTTCAGTCCTACGCCCAGCGCGACCCCGTGACGGAGTACAGAATCCAGGGCGCGGATATGTTTGACGCAATGGTCGCCGATATACGCGAGCGCACGGTGCGCACTATGCTGTGCGTCCGTCCCGCGCAGAAGGAGGTCGAGATAAAGCGCGTTCAGGTCGCAAAGCCGCTGACCGAGGGCTTCGAGGGCAGCAATCAGACCGGCGCGAAGAAGGTCGTCCGCAAGGCGGGCCCCGAGCCGATACGCCGCCAGAAAACGCCCGACCGCAACGACCCCTGCCCCTGCGGCAGCGGTAAGAAGTACAAAAAGTGCTGCGGCGCCGGCAAAACGGACGGTGACAACTGATGGGCTTCGGAATTCTTTTCGCGGGCTACGCCATAGCTTTTCTCGCCTCGATAACCTATTACGGCTACGTTTTCCGCCTTGTCGGCTTCTGCGTCATGGCGGTGGGGCTGCTCCGGCTGCGTGAGTACGGCAAGGGCTTTCGGTATCCGCTTATACTGTCGCTGATTATGACGGTGTACGGCATATTCGAGAGCTATTACGAGCTGGCGAGCAAGTTCGGTCTTGCGCTGCCGTCCTTCGCGGAGTCGCTGCGCCCGGTGATGAACTGGGTGACTATGCTCGGAATCATAATTTTCAACTTCGCCCTGCTTTACGCGATTTTTGACATCGCCAACCGACTTGAGCTCACAAATCAAAAAAATGCAGCTCTCAGAAACGCCGTTTTTCTTGTTTTTTATCTCATTCTGAACGTCCTCGGCATGGGGCCGTTCAACGGAAACGAGACGTTCGGGAAGTATTTTGCGCTGCCTATTTTCCTCATCCAGCTTTTGTGGGTGATATTTAATCTTGTGCTTATCTTCTCATGTTATATGTACATCTGCCCTGAGGGCGACGAGGACATGCCGCGCCGCAAGACGGGTATCGGCTTTATCGACAGGCTTGCCGAGGAGTCCGACCGTCGCGCCGACAAGGCCGTGCGCGACACGCAGGAGTACATCAAGCAGAAGCACGCCGAAAAGCAGAACAAAAAGTCAAAGAAAAAATGAGCCCGGCGCGAAACGCTGCGCCGTGACTCGCAAAATTAAAAGGAGGCCGTCATGCGGGGTATTAAGAAAAAAGGCATAGTCAGCTGGTGGCGGATAACGCTGGCACTGATGTTCCTATTCAATCCGAACGTCGGGTTGGTCGACTTTCTGCCCGATTTTATAGGATACCTGCTGCTTTGCAGCGCACTCGCGGGGCTGTCGTTCATCGACGACCGCATGGCCGAGGCGCGGACGCTGCTGCGGCGCGCGGCGCTTATCACGCTCGGACGGTTCGCGGCGCTGTTTGTGACGTTCGGTCTGATACCGTACAGTGACCGCTCGACGATGATGCTTTTGATGTCGTTTGTCTTTGACATTGCCGAGCTGTGCACCGTGATTCCGGCGATACTTAAGCTGTCGGAGGGAATAATGTACGTTTCGGAGCGTCACGACGGCGAGGTCGCCTACCTGACGCCGTCGCGCAAGCGCGGCAGAAATGCCGGAAATGCCAAGAACATAACGCAGCGTATGAGCTCGACCGCCGTCACGTTTGCGGTCGCAAAGGCGGTTTGCGGCACGCTTCCCGAGCTTTCGGTATTGTCCGGACAGGGCTACGATCAGAGCCGCTGGTATGAGTATATCGGCATGTTCCGCGTGCTGGGATTCGCGGTGGCGCTGGTGTTCGGAATCGTATTTCTATGCCGTGGCGTGCGGTATTTCGGCCGGCTCAGGGCAGAGAAGGACTTTTACGAGCGGCTCGGCGATGTCTATGCCGGCGTGCTTGCCGAGCATCCCGACTACATTGCCCGCCGCGCGGTGCTTTCGTCATTTGTTTACTTCAGCCTTGGCGCGGCGTTCGCGGTCGATTTCGGCCTTGACGGACTCAGCTCGGCCAACGGCGGCACGCTCGGAAGCATCAACGTGATTCCGGATGTGCTGTCCGCCGTCTGCATACTGGCGGGGCTGCTTGTCATCAAAAAGTACATCACAAATTGGAAGATTCCGCTCGTATTCGCGTCCGCTTATGCGGTTGTGACGGCGGGATACATGGTTTTGCAGTATCATTTCGCGTCGGTTTACTACGTCGAGGCGGTCGGGATTGACCCTAAGACGACGTCGTTTTATATGTTCCTGTGCGCCGGAGCGATAGCGTGCACGGTGCTGTTCGCGGCGACGATAGTCTCGCTCATGCGGCTGGCAATGTGTGAGATTATACGCTCGCACACCGGTTTCTCAATCACCTCGCGCGACAGTCACGATCCCGGCGAGCGCGTGCATCAGCTGCACCGCGAGCTCTCGATGCGAACCATCCCGATTATTTGCGTCGGAATACTCGCCTCGGTGCTCGAAGCGGTGTCGGTATGTCTTGTTGGTGTTGTCGGTTTTATTTGGATTTTCGCGTTTGCTGCTGATGTGGTGTACGCGGTTATGTTCATAAAGCTGCTCGGCGAGATGCGCACGCAGATTGATTATAAATATATGCTTTCGTAGGTATAAAACGCGGCGGCCTGTCCATACTTATAGGGTAAATTCTTTACCGAAGGAGATGAACAGGTATGAACAACCAGAATCAGAATCAGAACCAGAATCAGCAGTGCCAGAATCAGAACAATCAGAACCAGAATCAGAACCAGAACAACCAGAATCAGAGCCAGAACAAGAACCAGCAGAATTCTCAGAACAAGCAGAACCAGCAGTGCAACGACTGAGCCTCTGATGCTTGCCCGGGAGACGCATGTCTCCCGGGCTTTTGGTTTTGGCACCGTCGGAATTGCGCGGCGAAGCCATTATGCGCGTGACAAAATGCCGCAATTCTTGTTGCAAAACGGCGCGAAATGTGGTACAATAAAGCATACATAAAAGACAGAAAAGGAACTTCAAATGAACGATTTATCAAAGAGATATATTGCCGCCAAGCGGCGTTTGTTCGACGCTTATTACGCGGCGCTCAACCCCGAGCAGAGGCGGGCGGTCTTCACCGCCAACGGCCCGCTGCTTGTTCTCGCAGGTGCGGGGAGCGGCAAGACGACGGTGCTTGTCCGGCGCATCGCCTACATAATCAAATACGGCAACGCTTACATGAGCGAGCGTGTTCCAGCGGACGTCACCGAGGAGCACGTCGCCGCGCTCGAGGCCGCGGCGTCGCTGCCGCCCGAGAAGATTGAGGACATACTGCCCGAGTTCATCGAGGCGCCCTGTCCGCCCTACCGGATGCTGGCCATCACCTTCACAAACAAGGCGGCCAACGAGATAAAGCAGCGTCTTGCTGCGTCATTCGGCGAGGAGGACGCGGGCGAGATATGGGCGGGGACGTTCCACTCGATATGCATGCGCATACTCCGCGCAAATGTTGCCGAGGCGGGGCTTCAGCCGGGCTTCTCTATATACGACACGGATGACTCGAAGAAGGCCGTAGCGTCTGCCATGAAACGGTGCAACATTGACGAGAAAACGCTGCCGATTAAGAGTGTTATGGGCGAGATCAGCCGCGCAAAGGACAGGCTTGCAGGCCCCGACGATTACATGGCCGAGGTCGGGACCGACTACCGCCGCAAGCAGATCGCGCGCGTCTACAACGAGTATCAGACAGCTCTCAATTCCGCAAATTCACTGGATTTTGACGATATAATTTTCAAAACCGTGATGCTTCTGCGCGACAATGCCGAAGTGCGCGAGCGGTATCAGAACCGGTTCCGCTACGTCAGCGTGGACGAGTATCAGGACACAAACCAGGCTCAGTTTGCGCTGACGGCGCTGCTTTCCGACGGCTACCGCAATCTCATGGTTGTGGGCGACGACGATCAGAGCATTTACCGTTTCCGCGGCGCGACGATTGCCAACATTCTCGGGTTTGACCGCAACTATTCCGACGCTGAAGTCATCAAGCTGGAGCGCAACTACCGCTCCACCGGCAACATACTCGGCGCGGCGAACGGCATTATCTGCAACAACAAAGGGCGTCACGACAAGAAGCTGTGGACCGACCGCGCCACAGGCGAGCCGATCACGGTCAAAGAAGTCGACGACCAGGGGGCGGAGGCGCGGTTTATTACCGAGACGGTCAGCCGCGAGGTTCGTGAAGGCAAGCGGCACTGCCGTGATTTTGCGGTTCTTTACCGCACGAACGCGCAGTCGGCGACGTTGGAGGCGGCGTTTGCGAAGTCGGGCGTGCCGTACCGGACGCTCGGCAACACGCGCTTCTACGACCGCAAGGAGATCCGCGATATGCTGGCGTATCTCTACATAATAAACAATCCTGCCGACAGCGAGCGGCTCAAGCGCATAATCAACGAGCCCAAGCGTAAGATCGGCGACAAGACCGTGACCGACATCGAGCGCATTGCCCGCGACGATGGTGTGACCATGCTCAATGTCATAGCGCACGCGGGGCGCTATATCGAGCTTACGCGCGTAACCGACGCGCTGGGGCGTTTTTACGGATTGATTGAGAACCTGCGGGAGTTGGCGGGCACGCAGCCGCTCGGCGAGCTTGTACGCAACGTATTTGACATGACGGGCTATCACCAGATGCTGATAGACGGCGGCGAGGCCGAGCGCGACCGAATTGACAACATCGAGGAGCTGATTTCCGGTGCGGCCGACTATCAGCAGAAGACCGAGGACGCGACGCTGACGGGGTACCTCGAGGAGGTTGCGCTGGTGGCGGACGTTGACCGTTACGACGAGAGCGCCGACGCGGTCATACTCATGACGATACACAGCTCGAAGGGGTTGGAGTTCCCGGTTGTATTCATCCCCGGTATGGAGGATGGGATTTTCCCCGGCATGAAGACCCTCATGGGTCCTGACGACGAGATGGAGGAGGAGCGGCGGCTTGCCTACGTTGCCGTGACGCGCGCGAAGGAGAAGCTATATCTCATATGCGCGCACGACCGTATGATGTGGGGACGCAGCACGCACAATCCGCCGTCGCGATTT
The DNA here is from genome assembly GCA_934401725.1 of uncultured Eubacteriales bacterium. Taxonomy (GTDB): domain Bacteria; phylum Bacillota; class Clostridia; order Oscillospirales; family CAG-272; genus UMGS1002. The sequence goes on from CAKRSS010000009.1 coordinate 32,636, forward strand.
ATTGACGAGATACCGGAGCAGTACGTTGTGCGCGAGAAGCGCGAGGGAATCGGAGGATTACGTCAGGCGGTGCGTCCGGAAGGCAGAGTTTACTACTCCGAGCGCGCCGACCGTCCCGACCGCAAGGTGGCCGGCGGCGAGATTACGGTGAACAAGCAGCCGGTTCGCGCCTCAACGACGCCTCTCGAGAAGATTGAGGCGGGCGACCGTGTCCGTCACCGCATTTTCGGCGAGGGCGAGGTTCTGACCGTGCGCGCCATGGGCGCCGATGTGCTGTACGAGGTCGCTTTCGACGGCGTCGGCACCAAAAAGCTACTCGCTACGTACGCGAAGTTGACTAAAATCTGAGTGTGAGGGGTGTTTCGCGCTCTGCGGAGCGCGACCAACGCGAGGGAGTGTTCCGTCGTCTGCGGACGGCGGCCAACGCCACACGGCGTTGGATCCGTGCCGCCTTTTGAAAAAGGCGGGCGAAAACTTTGAAAAAAGGACGGGTTAAAGTCTGCGGACGAACAGGACGTAAGGCTTTGAGCGTTTAAGCGCGGGCGGTGCGGAATCACACGATGGTTCAGCACCGCCCTGCTTCGCGTCCGGTGCCCATTCGGAACAGGGTGGAACCGTTCGTCCGCTGCGTTATAATTCAGCGGCAAAACGCTTCGCTGTTGCCTCCCTGACGGGGAAGAGTAACTTTATTGGTATGGGTAAAGCATCGGTTAAAACTCTGCCTCCCTCCGAGAGGGAGCCTCAGGTTTGGTGCGGGCGGGAGTGCGGTGTCTTGACTTTGGTGTTGCCCTGATTTGTTGCCTCGGTTTTGGTGTTGTCAGAGGCGTGTTGTCTTGGTTTTTTGGCGTGGCCAGAGGCGCGTTGCCTCGGATTTGGCGTTCTCAGATGCACGCCGTAGGGGCGACCATCGGTCGCCCGCTACTTTGGCACAAAACGACGTCACCCGTGCAGACAAAGCATCGGTTAAATAAAAGGCTCCCTTTACACAAGGGAGCCTTGGTTTAGGCTGACGTTTTGCTTGTTAAAGTGAAGTTGCTTTTTTGCCAAAGAAGAAGCGGGCGACCGATGGTCGCCCCTACTGTGGAAGGCGTGACCGATCACGGCGTTTGCCGCCGAAGGCGGAGTATCTTTTCCGAGAATCGCATGCGCTTTACAAACGCCCTTCAACCGTTCCGAATGGGCACTGAACACGCTTCACAAACGTCCTCCCACCGTTCCGAATGGGCACCGCACGCGAAGCAGGGCGGTGCTGAACCATAACGTGATGCCGCAACGCATGCACTTAGACGTCTAAAACCTAACGCCCCGGCGTCTCACAGACTTTAACCCGCCCTTCCTTGAAAGTTTTGCGGGGTCTCGGGGGCTTTTTCAAAAGCCGCCCGAGCGGGGTTCGGGGCAGCGCCCCGAGAGCAATCGGCTTATGCTCACTCTACCCCATCCACCAGCCCCTTTTTCGAAAGTTTTTGCGGGTTCTTAGGGAGCTTTTTTCAAAAAGCTCCCTAAGCGGGGTTCGGGGCTGGCCCCGAGTCCGTACCCCAGATTCTCCTTACTCAAACACCGTCTCGATTACGCGCGGGCAGCTTTCCGGGGAGTAGCGCCAGACGTCGAGATGGTCAATGCGCGAGGTGTCGATGAAGTATTCGGGCGGGGCAGGGGGCTGTGTGGAGCGGTGCGTGTCGATGAGAACGAGCTTGATTTTCATGCGCTGCGGGATAATATTTTTTATGTAGACCGCGGCCCACTGTCCCGGCTCAACGTTGCCGTAGGGCGGCTTGTTTTCGCGCAGCTCGGCGAGCCCGGCAAGGTTGGGCGTGAGCTCGACAAATATTCCGTACTGCTCGACGCTGCGTATTATGCCGGCAACTGTCTGTCCGGGGGAGAACTGCGCGGCGTTCTGCTCCCACGTGCCGAGCAGCTCACGGTGGGTGACGTATATGCGCCCCGTGACGGGATCGTTGCTCTTGACGGCGGCCATTATGTCCATGCCGCAGCTGAGCCTGTCGCGCGGGTGGGCTATGCGCGAGACCGAAATGCAGTCCACCGACAGCAGCGACACAAGCCCGCAGCCGATGTCGACGAAGGCTCCGAAGCTCTCGAGGTGCGTCACGCGCGCCGGAATGATGTCGCCGGGACGCAGCAGGCTGAGATAGTGCACGTAGCACTCGCGCTGAGCCTCGCGACGCGACAGCCGCGGAACCAGTCGTCCGCGTACCTCGTCGATTCCTGTGACTTTGAAGCAGACCGGCTTGCCGACCCGCGTCAGCACGGCTATGTCCTTGACGGACTCGTCGCCGCGGCAGAACATAATCTCGTCACGGCTGATTGTGCCTGTAATCCCGCCTCCGAGCTCGACGTGAATGTCAAAATTGCTGTCGCACAGCACGGCCAGCCCCTCGAGTATCGTGCCGTGCAGCATGGCGTACTCGAGACCGGCCGGCGAGGCAGCGAGCTCTGTGTTGCGCTGGGTGGAAATGAGCGTGCCCTCGGGTTTGTATTGAATCTGCATTGTTCGCAAGTCCTTCCTTTTTGTTTTATGCTACATTGTATTGCTGCCGACCGCCGGATATGACTCGCGGCCGAAATACAATGCGCAATAATCGTGATTGGCACCCGAGAAAAATGGGCGCAAACACGAGAAAAAACGAGGAATCACGAGCAAAAGCCCTGCTATTTTTGAAAAAATCAAAAAAATTATCGAAAAGGTATTGACAAGCGTCGCATACCGTGCTATAATGTGCGAGTCTGAAATCACAACCATAAATTTCAAAAGGAGAAAAGCAAAATGTCCACTACAATGGCAAAGCCCGCAGAGATCAAGCGCGACTGGTATGTCATCGACGCAACCGATAAGCCCCTCGGCCGTGTTGCAGTTGCCGCCGCCAACATTCTTCGCGGCAAGCATCGCGCGATCTTCACACCCCATGTCGACTGCGGCGAGTTCGTCATAATCATTAATGCTGATAAGGCAATTCTCACCGGCAAGAAGCTGGAGCAGAAATACTACCGTCGTCATTCCGGTTATATCGGAGGCCTCAAGGAGGTTCAGTACAGGGAGCTCATGAGAACCCGTCCCGAGCTGGCTATGGAGCTGGCAGTGAAGGGTATGCTCCCCCACAATACCATCGGCCGTAAGTCCGCAACCAGACTTAAGGTTTACTCCGGCGACGATCATAAGCACGCAGCTCAGAAGCCCGTGCCTTATGAGGCTTGATTGAATGAAAGGATGGCATTAAAATGGCAGTAGATTACACAAGCGCAAAGCCCTATTTCTATGGCACCGGCAGAAGAAAGAAGTCCGTTGCCCGCGTCCGTCTGGTTCCCGGAACCGGTGTTATCACCATCAACGGCCGCGATATAGACGATTACTTCGGTCTTGAGACCCTCAAGCTCATCGTCAACCAGCCCTTCGGCGTTACCGGCACTACCGGTAAGTTCGATATTATCGCAAGAGTTGTCGGCGGCGGTATTTCCGGACAGGCCGGCGCTATCCGTCACGGCGCTGCACGCGCTCTCCTCACCGCTGATGAGAGCTACCGTCCCGCTCTGAAGGCCGCAGGTCTGCTGACCCGTGACCCTCGTATGAAGGAAAGAAAGAAGTACGGTCTCAAAGCCGCACGTCGTGCTTCCCAGTTCTCCAAGAGATAAGTTGTCCCGAAGGGGAATATACATCCCGGTGGTCGTTGCCACCGGGATTTTTTTATTTTCTTTAAAAAAGCTCTTGACAAAAATACGAATTAGGATTATAATTAAAATACTAATTCGGATTATAAAGATGCCGCCCCGCAAATCCGACGGAACAATTACCCTGCGGCGTCTTAAGGAGGTTTTATGAACGAGCGTGATCTTATACGCAGGATGATGATCGTTGTCAACCGTATAGACGGCGTGTATGACCGCATGGCGTCGAAGCTGGGCGTGAAGCTGAATATGATATGCCTTCTGTACGCGCTTGACGACGGCAGCCCTCACTCGCAGCGGCAGCTCAGCGAGGACTGGCTGCTGCCGCGAACAACGTTTAACACCATCACAAAAGAATGTATTGAAAGGAATTATGTCACGCTTGAGCCGATCCCCGGTAAGCGTCGGGAGCGAAACATCGTACTGACGGACGCCGGCAGGGCTTACGCGAGAGAATGCCTCGACGGCATTTACAGGGCAGAGGAAAAGGCCTTTGCCGACTCACATATTGACGAGGAACATGTCAAATCATTTGAAGAATTTTGCGAGAAGCTCAAGGACGCCTTTGAAGTGTGACTCTGAGGCTTAGTATGCTTAAAGCAAAAAAAATTAACGAAAAATCACAGGAACTTAAAACCATCAAAGAGCTTTACCGGGAGGCGTTTCCGCGCGCGGAGCGCGTTCCGATGAAGTATCTTCTTGAGGAGGACAACCAGAGCGAGCTGTCCGCCTGCTTTGACAGCGACGTTTTCTGCGGCTTCTACGCTACGCTGACCGTCGGCGACATAACGCACATACTGTTTCTGGCAGTCGAGCCCGCTCTGCGCGACCGGGGCTACGGCTCGCGGATTCTGGCGCTCATCTCCGACAGGTACGCGCAGAACAGAATCATCCTCGACATCGAGGCCGTCGAGCCGGACGCGCCGAACGCGGCGCAGCGAATCCGGCGCAAGCAGTTTTACGAAAAAAACGGCTACAGGGAATCCGGCATCCGCTACGTCTGGCGCGGGGTGCCGTACGAAATTCTCGTAAAAAACGGCAGTATCACCAAGGCGGAATTTGACGCCTTCTGGGACAGCCTCGACGACAAGAGACGGGACGAACTGTGACTGCATAGTTGATGTTGAGCCCGTGCAAGAGTAAGCCCTTGCACGGGCTTTTTTACGTTGTAATGTAGAAAACTGAATAAAACCACTGGACAAAGCAAGAAATATGCTGTATAATTTATATAGTAGAGTCCCTTCGAGCCGGTAAAGTCCGGGGGACAAATTTTTGAAAAGGAGTCAGCCCCTGACCGGCAGGAGGCTTACATAAGGTCTTATGAAAATAAAAAGAATTATCGAGCTTCTCGATGCGCAGGTGCTCTGCGGCGCCGAGGGCGTCGAGCGCGAGGTCTTCTCGGCTTGCGGGAGCGACATGATGAGCGATGTGCTTGCTTACGTCAAGGAGCAGGCGGTTCTGCTCACGGGACTTGTAAATCTTCAGGTGGTTCGCACCGCCGAAATGATGGACATGAAGTGCATAGTGTTCGTCCGCGGCAAGACTCCTCCCGCCGAGGTCATTGAGCTTGCGGACGAAGCCGGAATAGTTCTGCTCAGAACAGAGGAGCGCATGTACGTAGCGTGCGGCCGTCTGTACGAGAACGGATTGCGCGGGGGGAGCGTAAACGGATGAGCGAACCCATCCGCTTCCGGTTCAATATTGACGGTGAGGATTTCACCTCGGCGGGCAAAGCATCGGTTCAGGTAAAAAAGCTGCTGCGGCAGCTGGACTTCGACGCGGACACGATACGCCGCGTCTCCGTTGCTATGTATGAGGGTGAGATCAATATGGTTATCCACGCCGACGGCGGCGCGGCCGACGTGCTGGTGTGGGATGACGGGGTTGAGGTCATACTTGCGGACCGGGGACCCGGCATTCCCGACATAGAGCTTGCTATGAAGGAGGGCTACTCAACCGCGAAAGACAACATCCGCGCGCTCGGCTTCGGAGCCGGTATGGGACTGCCGAACATGAAGCGCTATTCGGACGAGATGCAGATTGACACCGTTCTCGGCGAGGGAACGACTGTTACAATGCGCTTCCGCGTCTTGACGCCGGGGCGCTGATCGCTTTACCTCACGAAAGGATTATTCACGACATGAACGGAGTACAACACTCGGTGACGCTGCATCCGGAGCTGTGCAAGGGCTGCACACACTGCATAAAGCGTTGCCCGACCGAGGCCATCCGCGTGCGGAACGGCCGTGCGGTCATAAAAAACGAGAGATGTATCGACTGCGGTGAATGTATAAGAGTGTGTCCTTATCAGGCCAAGCGGGCGATATACGATAAGCTCGAGAAATTCAGCGGCTACAAATATAAAATCGCACTCCCGGCCCCGGCGCTTTACGGCCAGTTTGATAAGCTGGACGACATCGATTTCATCATCAGCGGGCTGTATCGCTGTGGCTTTGACGAGGTCGCCGAGGTGGCGTGCGCGGCGGAGCTGGTCTCCGAGCTGACGCGCGAATACATGCACCGGACGGACATAGTGCGCCCGGTCATAAGCTCGGCCTGCCCCGCCATAGTGCGGCTTATCAGCGTGCGCTTCCCGAGTCTCATCGATAACGTGCTGCCCATACTGCCGCCGGTCGAGCTGGCGGCGCGAATGGCGCGCAAGAGGGCTCTGCGTGAGCACCCCGAACTGTCGGACGACGATATATGCGTGCTGTTCATATCCCCCTGCCCGGCGAAGGTGTCGTATGCCAAGAACCCGATAGGCACAGACCGCAGCGCCATCGACGGCGTGCTCGCAATAAGCGAGATATACTTTCTGCTCGTCGGCGAGATGAACAAGATCGTCAATCCGACTACGGCGTCGCAGTCGGGAATCATCGGCATCAGCTGGGCAGCGAGCGGCGGCGAATCGTCGGCGCTCATGAATGACCGCTACCTCGCGGCGGACGGCATCGAAAACGTCATTCACGTGCTGGACGAGATAGAGAAGGAAAACATCCGCGGCCTCGATTTTGTCGAGCTCAACTGCTGCCCCGGCGGCTGTGTCGGCGGCGCGTTGACCGTTGAGAACGCCTACATAGCAAAGGCGCGGCTTCAGAGCCTGCGGCGCTATCTGCCGGTGTCGCTCAATCACATACCGCCCGAGGCGCAGGAGAGGCTGCCGCGGGACGTCATGTGGGACTCTGAGGTCAGCTACTCGCCTGTCATGCGGCTCGCGCCCGAGCGCGGCGCGGCCATGCGCAAGATGGCCATGATACAGCAGATACACAAGACGCTGTGTGACCTCGACTGCGGATCATGCGGCGCGCCGACCTGCCGCGCGCTCGCCGAGGACATCGTCAACGGCGATGCAACGCCCGACGACTGCATAATCAACCTGCGCTATAAACTGAACCAAATACTTGGCGACGACCACGCCGTCACGCTCGGCGAGCGCGACGACACACCGGACGAGTTGCCGGAAGGGAAGGACAATATATGAAAATATCCGAGCTTGCCGTACGCCTGAGCGCCTCTGTCGGCCTTGAGACGCTGGCGCTGCCGCGCCCGGACGCCGAGGTCACGGGCGGCTACGTCGGCGACCTTTTAAGCTGGGTTATGGGAAGAGCTGAGGCCGGTCAGGTATGGATCACCATAATGACTAATATAAATATTCTGGCGGTGGCGTCGCTGGCGGGCGTCAGCGCTATCGTTGTGGCCGAGGGCTGCGACATCGACGGCGATGTCATAGCCTGTGCGACGGAGCAGGGAATCAACCTGCTCCGCTCGCCGCGCTCGGCCTTTGACATCGCCGCGGCGCTCGCACGGGAGACAGGACTCTGATGTCCGGCCTGCGTTACGATCTGCATCTGCACTCCTGCCTGTCGCCCTGCGGCGACGCGGATATGACTCCGGCGAACATTGCCGGCATGGCGAGCCTGAACGGCCTGCACGTCGCGGCGCTGACCGACCACAACACCTGCCTCAACTGTCCCGCATTTTTCGACGCCTGCCGCGCTTACGGCATTGTGCCGATAGCGGGAATGGAGCTGACGACGGCGGAGGAAATACACATGGTCTGCCTTTTCCCGTCGCTTGAGGCGGCGATGGAGTTCGACCTGTTCGTGTCGGCGCGCCGTATGAAGATACCGAATCACCCCGAGATATTCGGTGAGCAGGTCATAGTTGACAGCGACGATTGTCCGATCGGGCGTGTGGAGGAGCTGTTGGTGCTTGCCACCTCGCTTGATCTGACGACGGCCACGCGCGAGGTCAGACGCTTCGGCGGCGTGCCGTTTCCGGCGCATGTCGACAAGCAGGCGAACAGCGTCATAGCGGTGCTCGGCGACCTTCCGGCAGAGCCGGGATTTGCGTCGGTTGAGTTTCACGACGCCGCGAAGATTGAAGATTTCAGGGCGCGCTATCCCGCACTGCGCGGGCTGCGGGCGCTCGTAAATTCGGACGCGCACATGCTCGAATCCATGCCGCTCGAGCCCTCTGTTCTCGAACTTCCCGGCACTTTTGACGGTGAGGCGCATCTCAGACGGGCGATAGTGGCTCTTTTGGACGAATAGACCAGCCGTGGTGTGAAAAAATGCGCGAAATAATGCGAAATTATCAAAAAAGGTATAGACAAAATTGACATAATGATATATAATTAATTGATATGCTATCACTATCGATATGCATGCCGGGGCCGCGTCACAGCGCCTCTGATGACAGTTCAAAAATATTATTTAATATAACTCAGGAGGAAATTCCAAACATGAAAAAGAAGCTGACTACCGTCGAGTTTCGCGGCACTAAGGAACAGGAGCAAAAGCTCATTTCCATTATTGCCGATTACAAGGATGTAAAGGGCTCTATGATGCCTATCCTTCAGGAGGCTCAGGAAATCTACGGTTATCTCCCGCTGGAGGTTCAGCAGATAATCGCAAGAGAGACCGGCAGACCCGTTGAAGAGATTTATGGTATCGCAACATTCTATTCGCAGTTCAAGCTCAATCCCAACGGTCAGTACGCCATCGCCGTCTGCCTCGGCACGGCCTGCTACGTCAAGGGCTCGGGCCTGATAATCGACGCTATCTCCAAGGAACTCGATCTTCCGGCTGGCAGCACATCCAGGGACGGTAAGTATTCGCTTGAGGCTACCCGCTGTATCGGCGCTTGCGGACTCGCTCCCGTTCTGACTGTAAACGGCGACGTTTACGGCCGTCTGACACCCGACGACGTTCCCGGGATTCTGGCAAAGTATCGCGACTGAGTCATGAAGGAGCTGTCGCTGAATATCCTTGATATAGCGCAGAACTCGATCTCGGCAGGCGCACGGCACATCTCGGTCATTCTTGAGGAAAATGATGAGCATCTGCTTCGGCTGTCGATAATCGACGACGGCTGCGGCATGAGCCCGGAGACGGTCATGCGCGTGACAAATCCGTTCTATACCACACGGACGACCCGCAAGGTCGGCATGGGTATACCGCTCTTGAAGCTCGCCGCCGAACAGGCAGGCGGAGAGCTTGAGATAGAATCGGTAACAGGGGCGCATAGCCCCGGATGTCACGGCACGACGGTGCGCGCGACATTCCACACCGACAACATAGACTTTACGCCGCTCGGCGATATAGTCTCGACGGTTTGCGTGATAATTCAGGGACACCCCGAAATAGATTACATTTTCCGGCATACAGCGCCGGGTGTCCATGTAGAGGTGGACACAGCCGCGCTTCGCGCAGTGCTTGGCGACGATGTCTCGCTCGCCGAGCCAGAGGTCATTCAGTGGATCTCGGAATACCTGCGGGAGCAATATTCAAATGAAAAATAATACGGAGGTTATATAGCTATGAAATCAATAGCGGAACTCGCGGCAATCAGAGAAAAAATGAAGGACAAGGTATCCATCCGTGAAGGTTCGGGGCAGATCCGTGTCGTCGTAGGTATGGCTACCTGCGGTATCGCAGCAGGCGCGCGTCCTGTGCTTTCGACCTTTGTTGAAAAGGTCAGTGAGTCAGGCCTTACCGATAAGGTGACGGTGTCGCAGACAGGCTGCATCGGTATATGCCAGTATGAGCCGGTCGTCGAAATATTCGAGGACGGCAAGGATAAGGTCACATATGTCAAGATGACGGCCGATAAGGCTGCCGAGGTCGTTGAGAAGCACCTGAAGGGCGGTCAGATCGTTGAGCAGTACACCATTGGCAACAACAAACAGTAATCGACAGGAAATATCAAGGAGGATATATATCAAATGATACGCTCACATGTTCTGATCTGCGGAGGCACCGGCTGCACGTCTTCCGGCAGTGCCGCACTTAGAGAAGCGCTTGAAAAAGAACTGAATGCCAAAGGGCTCAGTGATGAAATAAAGGTCGTTACCACCGGTTGCTTCGGACTTTGCGCCCTCGGCCCGGTCATGATCGTCTACCCGGACGGCACTTTTTACAGCATGGTAACTCCCGAGGATATTCCCGAGATAGTTGAGGAGCACCTGCTCAAGGGTCGCCCCGTCGCCCGTCTTGAATATCACGAGAAGAGCGGCGACCACCACGTGGTCACGTCTCTTTCCGAGACCCAGTTTTACAAGAAGCAGCACCGTGTCGCGCTGCGCAACTGCGGCGTTATCAACCCTGAGGATATAAACGAATACATAGCAGTCGACGGTTACGCCGCACTCGCAAAGGTACTTACCGAAATGACCCCGGACGAGGTCATTCAGACCATACTTGATTCCGGTCTTCGCGGACGCGGAGGCGCAGGATTCCCCACGGGTCTTAAGTGGAAGTTCGCGTCAGGCAACCGCGGCAACGTTAAGAAGTACGTCTGCTGCAACGCCGACGAGGGCGACCCCGGAGCGTTCATGGATCGTTCCGTGCTCGAGGGTGACCCGCACGCAGTGCTTGAGGCTATGGCCATCGCGGGCTATGCCATCGGCGCTGACGAGGGCTTCATTTACGTCCGTGCGGAGTATCCTATCGCTATCCACCGTCTGAACATTGCTATCAAGCAGGCTAGAGAGTACGGCCTGCTCGGTAAGAACATCTTCGGAACCGACTTCAGCTTCGACATCAACCTCCGCTTCGGCGCAGGTGCATTCGTCTGCGGCGAGGAGACCGCGCTGATGGTCTCTATCGAGGGTAATCGTGGCGAGCCGCGTCCCCGTCCTCCGTTCCCGGCGGTCAAGGGTCTGTTCGGCAAGCCCACAATCCTCAACAACGTCGAGACCTACGCAAACGTCGCTCAGATCATTCTTAAGGGTGCACAGTGGTTCGCCTCCATGGGTACTGAAAAGTCCAAGGGCACCAAGGTGTTCGCTCTCGGCGGCAAGATTACAAACACCGGTCTCGTTGAGGTTCCTATGGGAACCACACTCCGCGAAATCATCGAGGAAATCGGCGGCGGTATCCCCAACGGCAAGAAGTTCAAGGCCGCTCAGACGGGTGGTCCTTCCGGCGGATGCATCCCCGCGTCGCTCATTGACACGCCTATCGACTACGATAACCTGCTCGCCATCGGCTCCATGATGGGCTCCGGCGGACTTATCGTTATGGACGAGGACACCTGTATGGTCGACATCGCCCGCTTCTTCCTTGAGTTCACGGTCGACGAGTCCTGCGGTAAGTGCACGCCCTGCCGTGTCGGTACAAGACGTCTGCTCGAGATACTAAATAAGATTATTTCCGGTAATGGCGAGATGGAAGACATCGAGAGAATGGAAGAGCTGTGCAACTACATCAAGAGCGCTTCTCTCTGCGGTCTCGGCCAGACTGCGCCTAACCCCGTTATCTCCACCCTTCGTTACTTCAAGGACGAGTACATCGCCCACATCGTGGATAAGACTTGCCCGGCAGGCGTCTGCAAGAAGCTGCTGCGCTACTCCATCGATCCTGAGAAGTGCATAGGCTGCGGCAAGTGCGCCAAGACCTGCCCTGCAGAGGCTATCTCCAAGACAACCTACGTGGCTCCCGGCCACAAGTTGCCCTCCATGACCATCGCGTCCGAGAAGTGCGTCAAGTGCGGTGCTTGTATTGACAGCTGCAAGTTCAATGCTATTTCCAAGAAGTAAGAAAGGGGAAGAAAAGATGGAAACCAAAATGCTCAACATAAAGATTAACGGCAGCGATTATTCGGTCCCCTATGGAACTACCGTGCTCGAAGCCGCCAGAATGGCTAATATTGAAATACCCACCCTTTGCTATCTCAAGGACATCAACGAGATCGGCGCTTGCCGTCTCTGCCTTGTGGAGATCAAGGGCGCGCGTGGCCCCGTGACCGCCTGCGTCTACCCCATTGAGCGCGACGGCACCGAGATATTCACCAACACTCCCAAGGTTCGTCAGATGAGAAAGATGAACCTCGAGTTGCTGCTCTCCAACCACAACAAGCACTGCCTCTCCTGCATCCGCAGCACCAGCTGTGAGCTTCAGAAGCTGTGCCTTGACTACGGCGTTGAGGACAGCCGCTTCGCAGGCGAGATGACTGAGTCCGTCAAGGACGAGTCCTCGATATCCATCGTTCGCGACAACAGCAAGTGCGTGCTGTGCCGCCGCTGCTCCGCTACCTGCGCAAAAGTGCAGGGAATCGGCGTCATCGGTGCTAACAACCGTGGATTTGACACGGCTATCGGCTGCGCATTCAACGCTCCTCTCGCCAGCACCTCCTGCGTCAACTGCGGACAGTGCATCGAAGCCTGCCCCACCGGCGCGCTCCACGAGGTCGACGAGACCGATAAGGTCTTTGAGGCGCTTGCCGACGAGACCAAGCATGTCGTAGTGCAGACCGCGCCTTCTGTCAGAGCCGGTATCGCCGAGGAGTTCGGCGCTCCCATCGGAACCGACGGCGAGGGCAAGATGGTCGCTGCGCTACGCCGCCTCGGCTTTGCCAATGTGTTTGACACCGACTTCGGCGCCGACCTCACGATCATGGAGGAGGCCAACGAGTTCCTGTCCCGCTTCAAGAACGGCGGAACGCTTCCCATGATTACCTCCTGCTCGCCCGGATGGGTCAAGTTCTGCGAGCACTACTATCCCGAGTTCACTGAGAACCTGTCCACCTGCAAGTCGCCTCAGCAGATGCTGGGTGCGGTCATCAAGACCTACTATGCACAGAAGATGGGCTGGGATCCCAAGGATATAGTCAGCGTGTCGGTTATGCCTTGCACCGCTAAGAAGTTTGAGGTTAAGCGTGACGACCAGGCCGCCGCAGGCGTCGCCGACGTCGATATCGCGCTCACCACGCGCGAGCTTGCCCGTATGATCCGCCGCGCAGGCATTGACTTCAACAGCCTGCCCGAGGAGAAGTTTGACGCACCGCTCGGTATTTCCACCGGCGCCGGCGTTATCTTTGGTGCTACCGGCGGCGTTATGGAGGCTGCTCTGCGTACCGCTGTGTTTGCTCTGACCGGCAAGAATCCCGAGAAGCTCGACTTCGTCGATGTCCGCGGAACCGACGGTTGGAAGGAAGCTTCCTACACGGTCGCCGGAGTTACGCTCAACATCGCCGTTGCGTCCGGCCTAAAGAACGCGGCAAATCTGCTTGACGCTGTCAAGAGCGGAGAGAAGAACTACCAGTTCATCGAGATCATGTGCTGCCCCGGCGGCTGTGTCAACGGTGGTGGTCAGCCCATCGTCGACGGAGCGACCCGCATGAAGGTCGACGTCCAGGCTAAGCGCGCGGCAGTGCTCTACAACCTCGATAAGGATATGCCCCTGCGCCTGTCCCACGAGAATCCCGCTGTCAGAGAGCTTTACGCCGACTTTCTCGGCGAGCCCAACAGCCATAAGGCTCACGAGCTGCTCCACACCACATATGTGAAGCGCGGGCTGTAAGATAAATAAACGACTCCCCAAAGGCGGATGCCTTTGGGGAGTTGCTGTTTTTGAGGAGGTGAACGGGATTCTGAACCCAACCTCGGCTTACGTGCAGCAGGGGACGATTGCACGGCGGGTATTGCAGCCGAGGTTATGCGTTTTGCCGGGCAAAACGTAGCGGGGTCTCACAGTAAGCTCTGCGCATGAAAAAGTCAGGGCTCTTGAGCCCTGACTTTTTCATGGTGGACACATTGGTAAGATGTCCGAACAATTAACGTAATTATTATCCCGACTATCGGTATCGTCCGAATCGTCGGGATTTTTGCGTTCCGTAAAATTAAAATATATCTCTATTTTATCGTCATACGCATACGCAACCGCAGGTTGCAAAAATGGCAACGCAAAGTTGGTTGCAAAACGTTTTGATTTGTTTTATAATTGTTTTGAAGAAAAAAGGAGTTACAATAATGAGTATTTCCGAAAAAATTTATGCTTTAAGAACTAAAAGCGGCGTTACTCAAGAAGTGTTTGCAGAAAAACTTGCAGTTTCGCGACAATCCGTACAAAAATGGGAGTCGGGCGTAAGTTTGCCGACTATCGATAAACTTATTACCATGGCGACGATTTTCAACGTTTCCATGGATTATCTTTGCGACAGGGCAGACTCCGCAGTTTCCGACGGCAGGACCGATAAAGAATACGTTCCCGATTACGGAAAAATGCATTCGTGGGAGTCTTATGCGAAAAGTCTTGAAATCGAATACAGGCAACTCGTCGACGAGGGTAAAAACGTCGATAATTTAAAGGACGTATTTTCAGCGGTCGAAAAAATGCCGTCGAGCAAACGCAAAGACGAAATTGCCGACTTGCTTTTTAAAATAGTCGATTCTTTGCCGATAAAAGGCGATTACGGCTACGTCGAACCTAACGATTACAGCGCGATAAAAACGTTAAGCGACGGCTGCTTACCCAATGAAATTTCGGCTGAATCCGACGGCGAAATTTTGCTTGACAAAGTAAAGGGCGGTTGGTACGGCAGAATTTGCGGATGTTATCTCGGCAAGCCCGTAGAGTGCATTAAAATGCCGGATTTGAAAAAGGTTTTAACCCGTACGGGCAATTATCCTTTACATAGATATATTGATCTTGAAGATATAGAAAAAATAGATTTAAGCGACGTGAGTTTTCCCATAAAACCGCGTTCTTATCCCAAAAATTTTAATAAAATGCCGTCTGACGACGACACTAACTATATGCTTATCGCTTACGAAGTTTTGAAGCGTTACGGCAGAGATTTCACTTCGTCGGACGTTGCCGAAGTATGGCTTTCCACGCAGACGAAGTATGCGTATTGTACAGCCGAAAGGGTTGCTTATATCAACCTTATCAACGGTTACGTTCCGCCGGAAAGCGGCGAATACAAAAACGCCTATCGCGAATGGATAGGCGCGCAGATTCGTTCCGATTTTTACGGATATATCAACCCCGGCGACCCCGAAACCGCGGCGGAGATGGCTTATCGCGACGCACGCGTTTCACACGTTAAAAACGGGGTTTACGGCTCTATGTGGGTTGCCGCGATGATAGCCGAGGCTTACGTTACCGATGACGTTAAGCGCATAATTCTTACGGGGCTTTCGCAAATTCCTTCAACTTCGAGATTGCATAAGGCAATTTCGGACGTAATCGAAAACTATGAAAAAGGCGTTTCGGCGGAGAGTTGCATAGCCGATATCAGAACACGCTGGAACGAAGAGTTCAGCTACGACTGGTGTCATACGATTTCTAATGCCGAAATAGTTACCGCAGCGCTTTTATACGGCAACAAAGATTACGGCAAATCAATCTGTATGGCTGTCGGCGCGTGCTTCGATACGGATTGCAACGGCGCAACCGTAGGTTCCGTATTAGGTACGGCTATCGGTTATAACGCCATACCGTCATATTGGAAAGACAGAGTAAACGACACTCTTGAAAGTACGCTTGCCGGTTATGGCAGCGTATCGATCGGCGATATGGCAGAAAAGACGCTTGGTTTTATCAAAAAGAATTAACCGAAATTGGTGCATTCATAATTAAATCGGATACTTTTTATCCGATTTACTTCTTACGTGATAAGGTATAATATTTTTCGCAAAATCAAAAAAGAGCAAAAAGATAGACATGCTCACAAAACTCTGGTAGAATGAAGTCACTACACAAACATTCGAAAGGAGTTAAGAGAACATGTCCAAGCCTATTATACAACTAAACGAAGAAACCGTCAAGAGCGAATTGAAA